>NZ_CP017782.1 GCF_001856665.1 Rhodobacter xanthinilyticus
CCATGTCGGGCGCCAAGACCCCGCAAGAGGCACTCGATGCGCTCTGCGCCGATCAGGAGCGCGTGCTGGAGCGTCTTGAGCGGGCCGGTATCCAGGGTGACATCGGTCCCAAGCTGAATGAGGAGATGGACGCCCAGTACTGGTTCGACCAGCCCGGCGCGCCCTATCCCAAGCTTGAAAACGAGGACGAAACCCCGCAGACCGTCAGCTATGATGAGCTGATCAAGTCCTGGCAGTAAGCCTTCCTCCCCGGCCGGGGCCCCTCGGGGCCTCGGCTATCCTGAAAACGTCCGGCGCCAGGCTGCCGGGCACGACATCGCTCTGAGGAGAAGCGGTTATGACCCACATTCTTGCAATCGATCAGGGAACCACGTCCACGCGGGCCATTCTTTTCGATCAGGCGATGAACGTGGTCTCCTCGGCGCAGGAAGAATTTCCCCAGCATTATCCGGCCAGTGGCTGGGTCGAACATGACCCGGCCGATCTGTGGTCCACCACCGCCGCCACCTGCCGCGCCGCGATTGAGCGCGCAGGCACGGGCGCCGAGGGAATCGCCGCCATCGGCATCACCAACCAGCGAGAAACGACGCTGGTCTGGGACCGCAAGACCGGAAAGCCCATTCATAACGCGATCGTCTGGCAGGACCGGCGCACCTCGGCGCTGTGCAAGCGCTCAAGTCCGAAGGGTTCGAAGAGATCGTGACGGATCGCACGGGTCTGTTGCTCGATCCTATTTCTCGGGCACCAAATTGGCCTGGATCCTCGACAATGTCGAAGGCGCGCGGGCGCGGGCCGAGGCCGGAGAGATCGTCTTCGCACGGTCGATACCTGGCTGGTAATGGAACCTGACGGGTGGGGCGGTGCATGTTACCGATGCCACCAATGCCGCACGGACCATGCTTTACGATATTCGCAAGGGCCGCTGGTCGCAGACCATCTGCGAGCGTCTCGGCATCCCGATGGCGATGCTGCCCGAGGTGCGCGACTGCGCCGCCGAGTTCGGGCCAGACCCGCCCGGACCTGTTCGGCCGCGCCATCCCGATCCTCGGGATCGCGGGGATCAGCAGGCTGCGACCGTGGGGCAGGCCTGCTTTGCGCCGGGCATGATGAAATCCACCTATGGCACCGGCTGTTTCGCGTTGCTCAACACCGGTGCGGCGCCGGTGCGTTCGCAAAACCGGCTGCTGACGACCATCGCCTACCAGTTGGACGGCAAGCCGACCTATGCGCTTGAGGGCTCGATCTTCATCGCAGGCGCTGTGGTGCAATGGCTGCGCGACGGGATCAAGATCATCCGCGAGGCGAAAGAGGCACAGGGTCTGGCCGACCGGGCCGATCCGACGCAGCAGGTGGTTCTGGTGCCGGCGTTCACCGGCTTGGTGCGCCCTATTGGAACGCCGAGTGTCGCGGCGCGGTCTTCGGGCTGACGCGCAACTCGGGCCCGGAAGAGCTGACCCGCGCGGCGTTGGAAAGCGTGGGCTATCAGACGCGCGACCTGTTGCAGGCGATGCGCGCGGATTGGACCGGCGGGGGCGAGACCGCGCTCCGGGTCGATGGCGGTATGAGCGCCTCGGACTTCGCGATGCAATTCCTGTCGGACATCATCGACGCGCGGGTGGACCGCCCCAAGGTGCTTGAGACAACCGCCATGGGCGCGGCCTGGCTGGCAGGACAACGCGCGGGGCTTTACCCGAACCAGTCGGAATTTGCCGCGCAATGGGCGTTGGAGCGGTGCTTCCAGCCGCAGATGGCGGCCGAGACCCGCGAAGATAAATACGCGGCCTGGCGCCGCGCGGTGGATGCAACGATGCGGTTCTGACCCGCGGGGCCACCCGAGGAGGAGCGATGACGATCTTTTCCGTGACGGCTCGGCCAGACGATCTTTGGTCGCGACAGTCGGCTGGGCGCGGCCGCGCATGTAGCACGGATGGGCGCGCGCATCTTGCTGGTCAGCGGCCGCTCGGTTCCCTGGGTCGAGACCTTCGAAGCCGAGTTGCGCGCCGCAGGTCTCGCCGTCGAGCGGATTTCTCCACCGGAGAACCCAGCTTGGGCGACGTCCGCGCCGGTGTCAGCGCCGCGCGCGCCTTTGGCGCGGAGTGCGTTGTCGCGGTCGGCGGGGGCGCGAGCATCGACCTTGGCAAGGCCATCGCGGGGCTGACGGGGTCAAAGGGCGACCCCGAGCAGTATCTGGAGTTGGGGCCAACCCCGGCCCGCAGCCTGACCGATCCGCTGCCCTTCATCGCCATGCCGACCACCTCGGGCACCGGGGCCGAGGCCACGCGCAACGCGGTCATCAGTGTGCCCGAGCGGCAGTTGAAGATCAGCCTGCGCGACCCCCGGCTGGTTCCGGTGTTGGCAATCGTCGATCCGGCCCTGACCGATGCGCTGCCCAAGGCGCTGACGCTTGCAACCGGGCTCGACGCGATCACGCAGTTGATCGAAAGCTATCTGTGCAACCGCGCGAACCCCGTTACCGATGCGCTGTGCCGCGACACGCTACCCGAGGCGATTGCCGCCCTGCGGTGCCTGATGGAGGGACCGTCACACACCGCACGCGATACCATGGCGCGGGCGAGCTACCTTAGCGGTCTGGCGCTGGCCAGTTCGGGGCTGGGCGTGGTGCATGGGCTTGCCTCGGTGATCGGTGGGCGCGGCGGTGCGCATGGCGCCATCTGCGGGCGGCTTCTGGCCGACGCGCTGAAGGTTAACCGCGAAGCGGCCGTGCGCGCGGGCCAGCCCACCCGGCGCTTTGATGAGGTCGAGGCGTGGCTGCGCGAAGGGCTTGGCGGAACGGTTAGCGGGCCAGAGCGTCTGCGTGCCTTCATCGACCGCCACGGCCTACCAACGCTGAACGATCTACACCTGTCCGAGCGCGATTTCGCTGCCGTCGCGCAAGAGGCCCTTGGCGCCTCCTCGACCAAGGCAAATCCCGTTGCGCTCAGCGTCGATGACATTGCCCGGATCTTGCACGGCGCCGCGCGGAGCAAGTGAGGCAGGGGCACGGTTCCTCCTGTATTTTCAGGGAAAAATAGGGTAACATCATTCGTACTGCTTAACGCGGGGAGGAACGTCATGTTCGTCGCTCAGTCTGTTCTGCAAGGCGGTGGCGCGGGGTGGTCGGCGGTTGCCTGCGCGTTGGCGCTTTCGTTTTCTGTCGCCCCCGCGAGCGCGCAGGATAGCGGCGACTGGAAGATGCAGTTCAACCCTTACCTCTGGGGCTCGGGCCTGAGCGGCAGCGTGGCCACGGTGCCCGGGCTGCCCGCCGCCGATATCGACAAGTCGTTCAGCGATATCCTTGATGATCTCGATCTCGGCGCTATGGCCGGGCTGACAGCTCGGAAGGGCGATTTCGGGCTATTCGGCGATGTGATGTATGTGAAGGTCGGGGCCGAGCAGGCGCTTGGCCCGGTGCTTGGCAGCGCCACGCTCGACGCGAAGAATGTCGCGTTCACCCTTGGCGGCGACTACGTCATTGCACGCTCCCAAAATGGCGAGTTGCGGCTGGCCGGCGGCCTTCGTTACTGGAACGTCGAGACCGATCTGCGCTTCAGCGGCGGTGCGGTGGGGAGCGTTCAGGATCGGCTTCGAACGATTGGATGGATGGGCTGGCCGGCGTGAACTGGCAGGCCGACACAAGCGCGAAAACCTTCGTGACGGGTTGGGCAATGGTCGGCGCTGGCGGATCGGACTTTACCGCCGATGTCTTCGCGGGCCTCGGCTACCGGATCAGTGAGCGCAATTCCATCGTCGGCGGCTACCGATATCTGAGCGTCGATCGCGAGGACGGTGATTTCCTGTATGACGTCGAGCAGCAGGGCCTGATGCTGGGCCTGAGCCTGCCGTTTTGACGGCGCCGCGCACTCCGGCCGCTTGGGCGGTTACTCAAGCTGCCACAGACCGTCGGCACGCTTGCAGCGCTTGAATTCGCCACGCTGCGGACCGGCCTTTTCTTTCGTCTCAAAGACATGCGCAAGAAGGACGCAATTGTCCTGAATTTCGGTGATCTCGATCGAACCACCCGCGCCGCTGGCCTCGTTTTTCCACTCTCCCATATCGCCCGGCTTCGCCTCGGGGGCGGTGTAGAGCGCTTCCGCTTCGGCCATCATCAGCTTGACGTCATCGGGGGCAGGCCGGAGTCGCCCAACATGACGGCCGCGCCTGTGCCTGCGCCATTCCGGCGAAACCGATAAACGTCAGCAGGGTAAGAAGGGGTCGCATTCGAGAGTTCTCCACGGCAGGGACACGAGCATTGATTTGCCGGTCATGGCATGAGCCGAAGGTGCCTTGTCAGTTGATCTTGCGCAAGATGCGGTAGGTGTTGCGCTCGGAAATCCCGAGCGTCTCGGCCAGTTTCTGGCGGTTGCCGCCAAACCGGTCGAGCAGCAGTTGCAGATAGGCGTCGCGCATTTCCTCAAGCGTGGGCGGCGCTGCGAAACGCAGCAAGATCCCGTTGCTGCCAGCGGCCTGTACGCCGGTCTGGCCAGCCAGCCCGACATCGGCGGGCAGGATCTCGGCGCGGCCGGCGGACATGATCAGCCCGCGTTCAATTGCGTTGCGCAATTCGCGAATATTCCCGGGCCAATCGTAGCTTTGCAGCGCGGTGCGGGTTTCGCGCGGCAGAACCTTGTCGACGCCGCGCTGGAACGAGCGGTTCTCCAGCAGGAACTCGGCCAATGTCGGGATGTCCTGCGCGCGCTCGCGCAGTGCGGGCACCGCCAGGCTGAGGGCCGAGAGGCGATAGAACAGCTCGGGGCGGAAGCGGCCCTCGCGCGCGGCGCCTTCAAGGTCGGCGGCGGTGGCCGCGATCAGCCGCACGGGGCAGGGCAGCGACATGACCGAGCCCTGCGGCCGGTAGCAGCCCTGCTCCATCACCCGCAATACCGGGGCTTGCAGGGTCAGCGGCAGCTTTTCGATTTCGTTCAGAAATACCGTCCCGGCCTCGGCGGCGGCAAAAAGGCCCTCGCGCCGGGGTGTGCCGCTACCCGGCAGGCTGCCGAAGAGATCGGCCGCGCTTAGTTCCGGGTCGCAGTCGATGGTCACGAAACGCGCGTTGGCGCGCGGGCTTTGCATGTGGATCGCCTCGGCCACGGCGGTCTTTCCGGTGCCCGCCTCGCCACGCAGCAGCACCGGCGCATCCGAGGCCGCGACCAGGCCGATCATGCGGCGTAACTCAACCATCACGGGGCTGTCGCCGGTTAGGGTCATCTGGTCGGCGCGTTGGGCCTTGGCCTGCCAGAACGCCAGATCACGCCGCAGCGCAGCTGTCTCGAACACCCGCCCAAGCGCCAGTTCAAGGCTGTCGGGTGAGACCGGCTTGACCATATATTCCACCGCCCCCGCTTTGACCGCGCGCACCGCCTGGTCGATCGAGCCGAAGGCCGTCAGGATCACCACAGGGCAGAACTCGCGCAGCTCCGGCAGGAAGGTCATGCCGTCGGTATCGGGCAGGCGCATGTCGAGGATCGCCAGCGCCGGGGCGAAATATCCCAGCATCTCCAGCGCTTCGGCTCGGGAGCGCGCGCCGCGTGCGTCATGTCCCAGTTCGGCCAACTGGTCGCAGAGCAGGCGGTTCAGGGTGCGGTCGTCCTCGACCACAAGGATCGGGCGCGGGGCTACGGGGGGAGGTGTCATGGCGACGTCTCCTGTGAGGTGATGGCATCCGCCTGCAGGGCGTCTGTTTCCGGGGCGTCGGGATCGGGGAAGCTGACGGTAAAGACCGAACCGCGCCCGAGGCTGCTTTCGACCTCGATCGTGGCGCCGTGGCGTTCGAGGATGCCGCGCACGATCGACAGGCCAAGCCCACGGCCCATGCTCGCATCGGCGCGGCGCGACCAGAAGGGCATGAAGATCCGCTCCAGATCCGCCGCCGCGATGCCGATGCCCAGATCGGTGACCGACAGGCGCACCTTGCCCGCCTCACGCCAGCCGCGCAACGTGACGGTGCCGCCCTTGGGCATGGCGTGGAAGGCATTCATGATCAGGTTGGTTAGCAGCATCCGCAGGTCGGCATCGGTGGCGATCAGCCGCAGGCCGGGTTCCAACTCGGTCACTATCGTGATGCCGCCCTGCTCGGCCTGATAGTTAAGCAGTTGCGAGACGCCCGAGACGACGCGGTCAAGCTCGATCAATTGGCGGCCTTCGCCGGGCGGCGCTGAAAGCATCAGCAGGTTGTCGGTGATCTCGATGCATTTGCCGACCTCAGAGCGGATCGTGTCGAAATAGGCGCGGGCGCGTTCCGGGCGGCCCTGGTCGAATTCGCGCGCCAGCGCCGCAAGGGCGAGTTCAACCGAGGAGAGCGGATTGAAGATCTCATGCGCGACCCCGGCGGCCAAGAGGCCGATCTCGCTTAGCCGTTCTTCCTGCGAGATGCGGGCCTGCGTGTCGAGATCGCGGATCGCCTCGACGACGCAGGGCGGGCCGTCACCCGCCAGTTCGATCCGGGCTGAGCTGACCTCGACCGTGCGCGCGCCCCCGGCGCAGTGATGCCGGTCGCGGAAGGTCACCGCGGGGGCGCCTTTCTCGATCAGTTCGACCACCGGGCAGGTCACCAGCGTGTGCGGGCAAGGCGTGTCTCGGCCGTGGCTGGAGGCATAGCAGAAGCTGCCCGCGACGGTTTCCGGGTCATGCCCGGTCTGCCGGCAATAGGCGCGATTGGCGCGCAGGATGCGGAAGTCGGGGCCGATCACGCGCACGCCGTCGGGCAGCGCATCGAGCAGCGCCTGCAACTCGGCCTCTGAGTGGCGGATCGTGGCCAGCTGGCTTTCAATCTGCGCGGACATGCGGTTGAAGGCCTGCCCGAGACCGGCGATCTCATCTTCGCCCCTAATATCGAGCTGGGTATCGAGCGACCCTTCGGCCAGCGCGCGATTGGCGGCGGTCAGACGGTCGAGCGGTGCGATCACCATGCGCCGCAGCGCGATCCACATCGCGGCGCTGGCCAGCGTCACGACAGCAAGCCCCAGAACCCCCAGCCAGATCGCGCCGGAAAAAGCCTCGCGGCGGATCGCCCCGGCGCGGTAATCCACCACCAGCAGCCCGTTAACGGGATGTTCCGCCGCCTCGCCGTGGCACTGGCGGCACTCGCTGCGGTTCAGCACCGGGTTGATCGAGCGCATGGCGACCTCGCCGCCGCCTTCGTCAAGGTAACGCGCGCCGGGGGCGCGGCTTTCTAGCGCCTCTTGCAGCGCCGGGCTGTCCAGCATCTGCCCGACGCGCGACGGGTCCGACGAGAAGCGCACCTCGAAATCGGGATTGACGATCATCACCCGCGCGATGTCGTCCTGCCGACCCAACCCGTCGAGGATCTGCAAAAGCCCTGGGATGTCGCGCTTGAGCATTGCGTTTTCCAGTGCGCCCTGAAGCAGCTCGTTGATCTGGCCGGCCGCGCGGGCGTGAACCGAGATCATCTGGTTGCGGTAAAGCGTGCTGAGCACGGCAAGGAATAGCGCCGAGACGACGATCAGCAAGCCACCGAGTGCGAGGATCAGCTTGCGCTGCACCGAGGCGCCCGCCCAATGCCGGAACCGGGCCATGATCATGACAGCACCTGAAACAGCTTGCGGTGATGCCCGGTGCGGCGGCAGACCGGGCAAAGGCCTCCTTCAGCGTTCGCGGGGCGATGCGCGGCAGGCTCATGCACCGATACCCCGCAGCCGCGGCAGGCATAGGCTTGCAGCGGCACGTCGGGGGGGGCTGGGGCCATCGCGGCTAGTTGCAAGGCATCCTCGTCGCAGACATCGGCACAAAGCCCGCAGCCGGTGCAGGCCGCAGGCTCGGTCCGGTAGCACGGATTTCCCTCGTCGTCCTTGATACGGATCAGAACGCCATGGGGGCAAATGCGCAAACATGCCTCGCAGCCCGTGCATCTATTGGCGTCAATGCGAGGAGTGGCGGCGAAAACCTCGCTGTCACGGCAGGGTTCTGCCTGCAACCGTGCCAGTGCGTCTACCTGAGTCTCGGGAGTGGCAACGCGCTTGAAAATGTTGCGGCGCGCGGGGTTTTCGGGGGCTTCGCGCAGCAGGGTCGTGATTTCGGCATGGCTGGCGGGCGCCAGTCCAAGCCCCGCCAGCCCGCGGCCCTCGGCCAGCGCCGAGATCTGCGCTGTGCGCGCCGACAGATCATGCCCCTCGGGCGGCTTGTCAGGACAGGTCGCGCAATCGCCGCTGGCCAGCGCGATACGGTGCACACCCTCTGCCAGAAGCGTGGCAAGATCGTTCAGCGACAGCGCATGGGCGCAGGGGCGCGATGCATCACCCTGGGGGTGGCGCGGGCAAAGCGCCAATGCCACCCCGCCGCGCCGTGCTGCAACGGCAGAGGAGCCGGGCAACGAGAGCGCGCTTTCGGGGCAGGCCGCCGCACAGAGCCCGCAGCCCGAGCAGCGTTCCGGCTCGATCTGCAACCCGCCGCGGATCGGTTCAAGCGCACCGTGGGGGCAGGCCTCGATACAGGCCGCGCAGGAACTGGCGGACAGACGGGCGGCGGTGCAACTGCCCGCGGCCAGCCGGGGCAGGGCGCTGGTTACCAACTCTCGGCCGCTCCGGGCACGAAGGGCGCGGCCTCGGCCTCGGGCTGGCTTGAGGCGGGGACCGATTTGCGCGGCTGACGCGCAAGGCCGGTCAGATCCTCAAGCTCGTCGCGCAGGGCCTCAAGGTAGGCTGCGCAGAGCAGCCCCGCAGCGGCATAGAGCGGCTCGGCCACGCGAAGGGCCATTCTGCGACCGAACTCGGGCACCCAGGGCAGCAGATGCGCGTCAAGGAAATGCGCCGCATCGGCCATGCTCGCCTCGGTGCCGAGGTTCAGCAGCAGGCCAAGGAATTGCAGCTCATGCACGATATGATCGTCGGCGCGCTTGCGCCAGTCAGGGACGGTTACGCCGTAATGCGCATACCAGTCGCGCACCTCGAACATCGGGCCCTGACGCTCCAGCTTTTCCTCGGTCAGCCAGACCGAGGCGTTGGGCGCCAGCCGGTAGCCATGCGTCAGGAATACATCGGCGTAATCGGCGGCCAAGGCATCCAGCGCGCGGGCGGGAACCTGCTCGGGCAGGCCCGACAGGGCAACCCGCAGGACCTGGGCGCCTGCGCGACCCTCGGGCGAAGGCAGCAGCGCCTCGAACATATCGGGCGCCTGAATGGCACGCAGTCCGCACATCAGATCGCTGTCCGCCTCGCGGTCAAAGAGGCGGATCAGCAGGCCAAGCGCCTCGGCGGCGGTATCAAGGGTGCCCCGTGCCGTATCAGGGGCGGCACGGGGCAGGGGCGGGGAGGGGAGACTGGTTTGAGGTTCACCCATCGACCCGCCCTTTCGAATGCGGAACGAACACGATTGAGGGATTGGTTAGTTCCGGGTCGGCCATGGATTTGACCTGACGCACGACCTCATCGTTCGGCCCGCGCGCTTTCGTCTCGTAGCTGCCATCGCGCAGCTGGTCGATCGGCCCGATGTCGAGCACCCGCATCATGCAGGCCGAGACGCAATAGGGTTTGCGCCCTGCCTCCAGCTCGTCGATGCACATGTTGCACTTCTTGACGACGTTCTCTTCGGGGTCGAACTGCGGCGCGCCATAGGGGCACGAGGCCTCGCATTTGCGGCAGCCGATGCACAGCGTGGTGTCGATGTCCACAACGCCATTGTCGGGGCGCTTGAAGATCGCGCCGGTCGGGCAGGTCGGGATGCAGGCCGGCTCCGCGCAATGGTTGCACGACATGTTGATCTTGAAGGCGAAAACCTCGGGGAACGTGCCGCCCTCGATATATTGCACGCGGCGAAAGCGCGGCCCCGCCGAAAGCCCGTTCTTGTCCTTGCAGGCGATCTCGCAGGCACGACAGCCGATGCAATCCACGTTGTTGTGGATGAAGCCGAACTGCTGCTCGGGGACTACGGGGGTGTAGCCCTCGCGCTTGCGCTTGGCGGCATTGGCCTTGATGGCTTCCTTGTCGATCTTGTTGGCCATGATGGTTTGCCCCCTTTACTGATCGCGCCGGAAGACATGGGAGCGCGCCGTGGCCAGCTGATCCCATCCGGGGCGGTGATGCAGGTCGGTCTTGCGGATGTTGCACAGCACCGTGTTGTAGGCGAAGGCCCCGGCGGGCGAGGGATCGTCCTTGGTCAGGAAATCCGGGTTGCCCGCGCGGTCCACGCCGTCCTTGTCGAGGTCCATCCAGGCGCCCTCATGCAGCACCAGAACGCCGGGCATACAGCGCTCGGTCACATAGACCGGGGTCACCACGCGGCCGCGATCGTTCCACAACTCGACGATGTCGCCATGCTTGATGCCCATGCGTTTGGCATCGGCGGCGTTCATCGTCGTTTCCTGACTGAAGGTCTCGCGCAGCCATGGGATGTTGTTGAAGATCGAATGCGTGCGCCAGCGCGGATGCGGGCTGATCAGGTGGAAGGGGTAGGTCGCGGTCAGCGGATGGTTGAGGCTTTCCCAGGGCTCGATCCATTTCGGGATCGCGGGGATTTCATAGCCGTATTGCGTGCGGCTCCAGTCGTCGATCTGCGCCAGTTGCGAGGACAGGATCTCGATCTTGCCCGAGGGGGTCTGGAACGGCAGGCCCTGCTCGATCTGGGCGCGGAAGGCGACATGCGGCTGCGACAGGATGAACTTGTAGACGCCGCGCTTCTTGAACTCTTCCCAGCTCCATTCGACATGCTGGTGCTCTTGCACCTTGTGCCACCAGTCGACCAGATAGGCTTCGTCGGTCGCATCGGGATTGTCGAAATAGTCGCGCGCGGCCTTCGGGTTGTAGGCCGGGCCAAAGCCAAGGCGCCAGGCAAGCTCGGTATAGACCTGGAAGTCGGTCTTGCTCTCGCCCAGAGGCTCGATGACCTTCGGGCGGTGGATGTAGTAATGCCCCTTGTACCAGGGCAGCGCGACATCGTGGCGCTCGAAATGGGTGGCGATGGGCAGCAGGTAGTCGGCCCAGATGCCGGTCGGCGTGATCGTGCTGTCCGAGCAAACCAGAAGGCTTTCGCCCTCGCCCTGTTCGTCGAGCTTGCGGATGGCCGCGATCTCTTTGTTGATGTTCGTCAACTGGTTGAACCAGTCCGAGCCCTGCCAGAAGATGCCGCGGATATTCGGAACCACCCCGTCGAACTGGTCGCTGCGCGGCCACAGACCGGCCTCTTGCCGGGTGACATTGGGGTAGTTGAGCACGATATGCGCCCAACGGTCGGACTTGATCGAGGCATACCAGACGTTGGCATATTGGTCATAGGGATAGGCCACCGCCTCGGAGTGCCAGGCCTTGCCCACGCCTTCGGCGCAGCCGCCGAGGATGCCGATATTGCCGGTCATCGCCTGAAGCGCCGCCGCCATGCGGTTATATTGCTCACCATAGGCATTGCGCCCCGGTGCCCAGCTGGCCTTGAGCGCGGCGGGCTTGGTGGTGGCATACATTTCGGCCAGCTTGCGGATGTCATCGGCCTTCACGCCGCAGATCTCGGCGGCCCATTCGGGCGTCTTCGGCACGCCGTCATTCGTGCCAAGGATGTATTCCTTGAAGCTTTCATGCCCCCGCTGATAGGCCCAGTTCGGCGTCGTGCCCGGGTCCATGCCCTGCACGAAGCGGTCGATGAAGCCCTGATCGTGCCAGCCATTGTCCCAGATGTGATAGGCCATGCCTGCCATCATCGCGGCATCGGTATTGGGACGGATCGGGATCCACCAGGCGTCATAGGCGGCGGCCGAGTCGGTGTACTGCGGGTCGATCAGCACGAACTTGCAGCCACGCTGCTTGGCCATGCGCATGTAATAGAACGTGTTGCCGCCATGGAAGGTATAGGCCGGGTTCCAGCCCCACATGATGATCAGCTTGGAATGCGCATAGGCGTCATCCTCGTTGCCATCTTCGATCGTGCCGAAGGTCATCCGGCTAGAAAACGTCGTGCCCTGATAAGAGGGCACCGACCAGCTCGAGGTGCGGCAGCCAAACATACCCAGAAACCGGCCCAACAGCCCCTCGATCTGGTCGGATTTATGCAGAACCCCGTAAGAGGCGCCCGCATAGGATTGGTCAAGCAGGGCCTGCGGCCCGTATTTGTCGCGCAGATAGACCATACGCTCGGCGATCTCGGTCAGCGCCTGATCCCAGCTCACGCGCTTGAACTTGCCCTCGCCGCGCTTGCCCACGCGCTTCATCGGATACAGCAGCCGCTCGGGCGAATAGAGCCGCGAGCGGTAGCTGCGCCCGCGCAGACAGGCCCGCAACTGCGGCTTTTCCTCGGTGTCGGTGCCATAGGCATCGCCCTGATAGGTGCCGTTATCGGTGGACAGACGCACGATCACGTCGCCCTTCTTATGCGCCACCAGCATGTGCCGCGAGCCGCAGTTATGCGCGCAGGAGGTCACGACGGTTTCAAGATCGTCGTCGCGCGGATAGGGCTCGTAGGCGAAGGCATTGGCCTTGCGCGCGCCCGCTGGCATCACCAGTGCCGTTGCGGCTGCGGCGCTGGCGGTTTGCAGGAACTGGCGCCGGGTGGGGGTGAACAGCCGTGCCCAGGCTGCGGGGTTGAACCGGGTGGTCATGGTTCTGCTCTCCTTCACTCGGCAGTTTCGGGCAGACGGTATTTTTCGTCCGAGGCGGTGGGGCGGTCAGCGGCCCAGGCGGGGGTCTCGGGGTCCATTCCGGGCCAGGGGTGCCGCGCATAGGGATACGAGATCCGATACCAGGCGCGCCCGCCGTGGCAGCCGTAGCAGGTGTCCGACGAGACCTCTTTCGCCAGCTCTTCGATATTGGCCGCGTTGAGGTAGGTCACGTTGTGACGGTTGGTGCGGAACAGCTCACCATGGCAGCTCAGGCAGCCATTCGCGGTTGCCGGATCGGTGGGGTCTTCCATATCGCCGCGCACCTCGTGCCACGGACCACCAAGGCCCATGATCTCGACGGGGTCCGGCATCGCGCCATGGCAGCGCAGGCAGGTGGTCTCGGGGTTGACCATCTTGCGGTTGGTGAACTCGGGGCTGGCCGAGGCGCTGAAGAAGGGGCGGCCCGGCATCATGTCGGGGCTTTCCTCGCGCGGGTCATTGCCCTGGTGGCAGAAGTTGCACTGAAGGTTCATCACCTCCTGCGCGAAATCGCTTTGCAGGTGGCGCCAATGCAGGTCGGCCTGCGGGCCGCTGTAGGTATCCAGCGTTTGATACCAGGCGAGGCTCGTTTCGGCCTGCACCCCGGCGGGGCTTTCCGCGCGCGGCTTGGCATCGTTGATTTCCTGGTGACACACGAGGCATTCGGCATTCGAGGCCGTCTCGATGTTCTTCGGGAAATGGATCGGGTGATAGCGCGCCTCGTCGTAGCTAAGGCCTTCGACTTCGGCCTCAAGGGCGGCAACGCGTGCGGCGATCTCGGCTTCCTGCTCGGCGCTCGGCGCGGGCGGGTTGGTAAAGGGGATCTGCGCGATCTCGGGCGCCTCGGCTGCGGGCGCCTCGGTCGCGGCCGGTGCTTCGGAGGCCACCGCATCGGACTGCGCGAAGGGCAGATCGCCCGGCGCGATCGGTGCGTCGTTCTGACCGGCCAGCCAGGCAATCAGATTGTGCCGGTCGGCGGGTTTGGACAGGCCAGCGAAGGCCATCGTGGTGCCGGGGACCATATCCTTGGGCTTGGTCAGATATTGGTCGAGCCGCTCGGGGCTCCAGACCTCATTCGCCTGGGCCAGCATGGCCTCGGAATAGGAAAAGCCCGCAGCCGAGGCCACGGGACGCGCGACGATGTTCCACAGGTTCGGGCCGGTGCGAGCGGCGCCGCCCTGATCCGCTGTATGGCAGGCGGCGCATTTCTGGAAGACCTTGGCGCCAGCCTCGGGGTCGAGTGCGGCGACCTGAGCCTCGGCCGGTGCCGGGGCGGTCGCGGATGCGGTTTGGGACGGCGCGGCCTCTGCCGTCGCCTCCGGCGCGCTGGCCGGTTCATCAACTGAAATCGAGTAAAGCAAGGAGCCGACGGCATTCAAAGCCACCAGCGACGTGGAACCGAGCAATACGCCGAATGCCAGACCGAGAATGGATTCGAATTTCGTCATCGCAGGCTATCCGTGCAAGAGGAGGTGCAGGAGGCGCGAACGCCTCCCACGATTGGCAAGGCTCGGGTTACTTGGCCATGAACGAGGTGCAGACCCAGCCGTCACCCATGCCGCTCATGCCGCTCATACCCGACATGCCACCCATGCCGGACATACCGCCCATGCCGGACATACCCGACATGCCACCCATACCGGACATACCGGACATACCGCCCATGCCGGACATACCCGACATGCCGCCCATACCGGACATACCGCCCATGCCCGACATGCCACCCATGCCGGACATACCCGACATGCCACCCATGCCGGACATACCGCCCATGCCGCTCATACCCGACATGCCACCCATGCCGGACATACCGCCCATGCCGGACATACCCGACATGCCACCCATACCGGACATACCGGACATACCGCCCATGCCGGACATACCGCCCATGCCCGACATGCCACCCATGCCGGACATACCGCCCATGCCGCTCATACCCGACATGCCACCCATGCCGGACATACCGCCCATGCCGCTCATGCCCGACATGCCGCCCATACCGGACATCCCCGACATGCCGCTCATGCCTTGCATTGCAGGTGCGTAGGTCCACTGCACGCAGACGCCTTCGCCGCCGGCCATGCCGCTCATGCCCGACATGCCACCCATCCCGGACATACCGCTCATGCCCGACATACCGCCCATGCCGGACATGCCGCTCATACCCGACATGCTGTCGGCCAGTGCCACGCCGCCGACGGCGCCGGCGCACAGCAGGATGGCCAGAGCTCCCTTAACCATAGCTTTCATTTCACTCTCCTTGGTGATGGCCGCTCACGGGGTCGCCCGTCAGGGCCTGTTGCCCGGGGAACCCCCCGGATGGGCAGCGCCGCGCGCCGCTCTCATTCGATGTCGTGCCAGTGCCGCAGGTCGTAAGGCCCGGTCATTCCGGGATGGATGAACGGGGTGAACCAGGCGCCCTGATCGTCGAGCCATGCTAGGATGGTCGGGGGAATGGGGGCCTCGATCCCGTGGGCCGCGTTTTCCTGCCAGTTTGCGTCCGGCGTGAATTGCACGATGACCGGTGCACCCTCGGGCCGCGCGTTGGGGGCGATGCCGCCGATGAACCCGGTTGCGTCCTGCGAATGCGCTGCGGAAGCCAGGGCAATGCCGAGGCTAGATGCGAGGCTGGCGATCATCAGAGACCGGATAAGACGTTTGGGCTTGGTCGGTTTCGCATTGGCCGCAGGACAGATCATCGCACTCACTTTCGCTGGGGCCCGGCCTTTGTGTTCAGAGGCCCGGGTTGGCAGCGAAACCTTAGCAAAAGATCATGCGCTAAGAAGTATAAATGCTTTAAATACAGTAACTTGGCTTGCTGCGTGGGTTGGTATATGGCTGCCAAATTGGCACGCCGCGTCGCGGCATCGCGTGGCGTGGCCACGATAGCGCGGCGCGGTCCTGCCAATTTGGCAGAAGCCGGGATGACGGGTTGTCATGCGGCGCATTGACGCATGAGTTCGGCGCGGGCGTTCCAAAGGGCCTGGGAGCACGTCGCGGTCTTCGCGGTGGTGCGGAATCGACGGGAACTCGATTCGCGGCAAGGCGGAAAAGCCCGATCCAGGGCGAGGATGTGTGGGGGTGTTCAGCAAAAGGAAACCCGCCGCAGAGTGACCTGCGGCGGGTGCGCGGCGCGACCGCTTTGGCGCGCCCCTCGGCAGCGTTGCGCCGCCGAGGCCTGAATCAGTTGCAGGGGGCTTCGTAAATCGCGCCGGTCTGCGGGTTGCGGTAGGTGCAGAGCTTGTTGGTGGGCGTCGCATTGGCGCCGATCGCGGTGCCGATGGCCGCGCCCGCAAGCGTCGTTGCCGCCGTACCCTTGCCGCCGCCCAGCTGGCTGCCGACAGCCGCGCCTGCAAGTGCGCCCGTTGCGGCATTGATCCCCTGGTCGTTGGTGCAACCCGCCAGGAACCCGATCAACACCAACATCCCGATAGATGCCGTCTTCCGCATGATATTTCCTTTCGCTCAGTGCCAGATCATACCCACAGCAGGGTGAGGCACATAACTACACTCTCCCATCCGTCTAATATGCGGACAGGGTTGTCCTTTGCGAACCATCCCGAGGTGGAGGCTGCGCTTTGCGCGCACTGTACCGGGGCACGGTTATGAGACAGCGCGTTGCGCTGGTCATGCCGCCATTTTGAACCCTTTGGCGGCGTCGGTTTCAAGGGCCTTCTGTTCGGCCCTGATCTGATCGGGCGTTTTGTAGCCGTGCCGTTCCCGCAGCCATGATGCGTTGTATCGCGCGGCGAAGGCGGCCAAAGCATGCCTGAGCTCTTCGACGGTCACAAAATGGCGGACCCAGAGCAGTTGCTCCTTGAGGGTGCGTATGGCCCGTTCGGCCACCCCATTGCCCTCGGGCTGGCGCACGAAAGCTGGTGAACTGGTGATCCCGAAGCATTTGATCTCGCTCTGGAAGTCTTCTGACATGTAGTTCGATCCGTGGTCGTGCCGCAGGATCAGGCCGAGGGCCGTATCCGGCCCGATACAGCCGAAGTGCCGGGTGACGCCCTGACGGATCGGTTCCAGCGCCTCCCACCGGCTGGCACTTGAAGACGCATGGGTGCCGACGAACTCGCCCGAGCAATGATCCACCGCGATGAACACGTAGGCCCGTCCCTCCCCGATGGTGACCGTCTGGGTCATGTCCGTGCCCCAGACCTGATCGACCCGCTCAGTGACGATCGTCCCGTCATGGGGATGCGCATCCCGCTGGACGGGTCGCTGAGGTGCCAGAAGGTCGTTCTCCTTCATGACCCGCCGCACCCGACGGGGGGCGGTACAGACGCCCAGATGCCGAAGCCGCGCCCATATCTTCCGGTAGCCTTCCCCGGAAAACGGCGAGGCTTCGATGATGGCCTCGATATGCTCCAGAAGCGCGCTGTCGCTGCAGGCCCCCTCCGGACCACGACGACGTGGCGGCCGCGCCTCATTGGCGGCATTGCCCGTAACACGATGCCGGTACACCGTCGCCCGGGGGACCCCCCAGATGTTGCAGACACGCGTCGTCCCGTAGCGCCGGTGCGTGGAGATCGAGTGCGCCTGGCTCATGTCCTCGACCTCCGCCGGGCCAAAGGGCGGCCGCCCTCCAGCTTGTCGATCTTCGCGTACAGCAACTCGTTGGCCATGGTGATCTCGCCCACCTTGGCCTGCAGCCGCGCAATCTCGTCGTCACGCTCATCGCGCTCGCGTTCCTTCAGCGCACTCTCGGCCGCCATGAGCACCCGGTCGCGCCATTCGGACAGCCGGTGAACCGGAACGTTCAGGTCCCGCGACACCGCCTCCAAGCTCTCACCCCGCATGAGCCGCTGAACCGCCACGAGTTTGCGCTTCGCCGAAAGGCGCCTGGCAGGACCGGCCACGGCCCCGCCGTCGCCAGCGTGATGGGCGCGCGCCGACGGGGCCGTGGCCTCCGTCGCACCTGAGGTGTCGTCGATCTTCTTGTCCATGCTCTACTCCCCTTTCCTGAGAGAAATAGCGCTCCGAACTGTCTCAAGAAACCGTGCACCAGCCCAATCCGAACACTGTTTATGTCAAACCCACATTTCCCAAGTAAGGCGCTGATTTCGCTGTCCTGACCATTATATTTCCTATATAAAACATGGTGTTGAAGGCTGCGAGGGGCGCGTTTCATGGATCACCCAGAGGGTGCGGGCTTGCAACGGGCAGATCGGGTGGATTTCGACCCTCGCGTGCGGCTGGAATTTCGCGGCACGCAGCTCAGTTCCGACGGCGGCCTTCTGGTGATGCGCGAGCTTGATGACGCGCTCGGGTTGTCCGATTTGGCGTCAGCGGCGCTGCGCGATACTCGCTCTGGCAAGAACACGGTCCATCGGCTCGACGGCCTGTTCCGGCAATCAGTCTTTGGGCGGCTGGCCGGATACGAGGATGTCAACGACGCCAACCGTCTCGCCTGCGATCCGGTCATGCGCCAAGTTGTCGGCGGCAGAGCGGTCGATGCACAAGCGGCCTCGGCATCGCAGATGGGACGGTTCGAGACCGAGACGCTGGCTCTGGCCGGGAACCGTGCCGCGCTGGCCGACCTGAACGGGCAATGGATCGACCGGTTCCATGACCGTAACGGGCTGAAGTACATCGTTCTGGACATGGACAGCTCGGTCAGCCCGACCCATGGCGACCAGGAAGGGTCCGCCTGGAATGGCCATTTCGACTGTAGCTGCTATCACCCCAACTTTCTGTTCAACCAGTTCGGGATGCTGGAACGCTGCGCCCTGCGCCATGGCAACGTCCACAGCGCCGATGGCTGGCGTGATGTTCTCGACCCCGTCATTGCGCGCTACGCGGAGCGCGACCTTGGTGGCAGGTTCTTCCGGGCCGATGCTGCCTACGCGATCCCGGCGATCTATGAGCGATTGGAAGAAGCGCGGTTCTTCTACGCCATCCGGCTGCCCGCAAACGCGGTCCTCAAGGACAAGATCGCGCATCGGCTAACGCGCCCTGTCGGGCGGCCGTCACTGACCAAGGTCAAGCGGTTCTTCGAGGAATTCGAGTATCAGGCGGCGTCCTGGGACAAGGAACGCCGGGTGATCGCCAAGATCGAATGGCATCCGGGCGAACTGTTCCCGCGTGTCGGCTTCATCGTCACCAACCTGCCGATGGAGCCGGACTGGGTGGTGCGGTTCTACAACCAGCGCGGCACCGCCGAGCAGCACATCAAAGAGGGCAAATACGCCTTTCGCTGGACGCGGCTGTCGTGCCGGAAGTTCCGCGACAATGAGGTGCGGCTGCAACTGCACGCCCTGGCGTACAACCTGGCCACCTTCTTGCACTGCATCGAGCTGCCCGAGGCCATGGCCGACTGGTCGTTGACCAGCCTGCAACTGAAGCTGATCAAGATCGGGGCACGTGTGGTCCGTCACGCCCGCACCATCACCTTCCAGCTGGCCGAGGTCGCTGTCACCGGCACGATGGTACGCGCCATCCTCGCCGCTATCCGCCGATTGCGAGCGCCACCGCTATGCGCATGATCGCGATCCACGCTCAAACTGAACGAAAGCGGCTGGACAGATCTGTCCGCTGCGCTGAAAAACGCCGCCCCTGGGCAAGGAAACAGCGGCTTCGCGGTCTGATCCGTCCAGATCCAGCAGTCTGCGCGACCGCAGGTGCCGCTTGCGGCAGAAAATCCTTGTCTAGCGCTCGGATACAGGCGATCTTCACCTCAAACGACACGCCACTTGGGGAATGCAGGTCAAAACCAATTGTTGGAATTTTCTTGCCGAACGCAGCGGCCAACGGAAGGCCGACATATCCCAAACCGATAACGCCAACGGTCAGATTACCAATAGCGGGCAACTGTACAGCATCTGAAAATATTCGCGCGTCTTGTATTTCGTTCATTGGTCAGTTTCCTAAAGAGCCTACGCTACGCGCCGCTCCTAGAAGCGGCGACAGCATGATCGACACAAAGCGATTGAAATCAGCAGCGTCGGCGGAAGCTACGTACGTTATGTCAGTGGGCATAAGCCTGAACGCGCTTGCGAGAAGAAGTGCGTCAGGCCGAGAGAAGTCAAACTTATAGACTGTAGCCAATCCGGCAGTCGCAGAAGGTCGAAACACGAATACCGATCGTGTCTGCGCTACTCGATCGTTGAGGCCCCCGACTTCTGCGAGAAGATACGCGAGATGAGCATCTTCCACGGGAATTTCGATATTGGCTGGCCGGCTCACACCTCCGTAAACTGCGAAGCGTCGCGGTTCATGAGAGACATGCACCGTGTCACCAGGCAGAATAACGATGTTGTTCGTCGAGCTTCGGACGATGTCCGAGAGTAGAAGTGATGTGGAGGCTGATCCGCGTTGTACGGAAACCAGAACTTCCCAGGGGGCTTGGGACACGCCTCCGGTGCTTGCGAGGAGATCAAGCAGCCGAATCCCGCGCGGTGGTATTTCAATACGCCCCGCGCTTCGGACATTACCCAACACAGTGGCTGATCTGGCTTCCGTCGACGTGATCGCAACAGCGATTTCCGGTTCTACGGCCTGCCCGTAGTATCGAGCCAGTAGCTCGCTGCGGAGTTCAGCAGTGGTAAGACCTCGTGCTGCGATGTTGCCGGCATAGGGAACGCTGATATTGCCGGAGTTCGAAACCTGCACATTCAAAACGGTCTCGCGATTGCCAGCTGAGGCAAACAGACCATCCTCGGCGACTTCCCAAATGCGGACTTCAAGGTAATCGCCAACGCCAACGACTTCGTCCGAGGCACGATATTGCTGAGTTCGGAACGACGCCGGAAATCTTGCTTGTGACTCTGACACAACTGGCAAGGTGGCGGCGGTGACTTCGACGACTTGAAACGGTAGCGCGTCCCGATCCTCTGCCTGTCCGTCGGCAACGTCACTGGTGATGGCCCTCGCATCCGGCCCGAAGGCGGGCATCGCCGTACAGCCAGCGAGAAGTGATGCCAGCGTGACCAAATACACCGCCTCGTGCACACGGACCCCAATCATTCGCGAGCCCTCTCGGGGATGCAGGACAAGTGCTGACGCTGCTTTAATCTGTCGATAATCCCAGAAATGGCGACCTGCCGACCGCTCGACACATAGAAGTCGCCCGGGATGAGGCTCTGCGACTTGAGCTCCGCAACAAACGCATCGACCAGAAGGCGCGATTTCGCGTGCCTGATCTTGAAGAACGACGCCACGTCTGCCTCGGATTCGCCAAGTGTCACGAGCGCGTCATGCCGGAATACAGCATCTCCCAAGACAAGAACCGGGACACCATGGCGAAGCGCAGAAAAGGCGGACGTGGAGTTGATGACGACCATGCCGCTCGACTGCTTGGTCAACTCGCCCATACGCCCTGAGTGCAGGATACGTATCCGATGACGGTCAACGCCCATTTCGGCCGCTCTGCGAAGGATGAGGCGCTTAGATGCAGCACTCCCACGCTCGAGAGGGTGCAATTTGAATACCACCAGGGGAGTATTGGGGTTGGCTCGAAGCGCCATCAGGCTCGCATCAATCAACCTTGACGTTGACCAACCGCGCGATGCCACTTGAAGTTGACTGTCGCTCGAAACCTGCAGTGGAACGAGAAGATAGCCCGGGCGGCGGCGTAGCGCCCGTTTGGCCAGATACTCAGTAATCCGCGCCGCAAGCCTACGGAGCAAATGAATGCCCCAACTCATGGCCAACGGAACCACCCGTTCTCTCTGTCGATGAAAAAGATACGTATCGGAGGGCTTTGACGCCAAATCTCGTACCAGATAGTAGGCTGCTGCCCAAATGCAAAATCTCAACTACTTGCTCACCCCCTTCTCATAGGTTTGACCGGACAGTCTTATTAAGATTGCCCGGTCAATTTGTCAGCGCATCGACCTGCCCTTCAACAGCAGAAAGTGGGCGCGGCTTCTGACACGGTCCATGAAGGCGTCAGCAAGCAGCGGATCGCCGATGAAGTCGTACCATTCCTCGGGAGCCCGCTGTGCGGTCATGATCGTCGAACTGCGCGTCGAGCGATCCTCGATGATCTCGAAGAGATCGGTCAGCTCTTGTTTACTCATTGGGCTGAGAGCGAAATCGTCGACGATGGGCTGGTGCACGGTTTCTTGAGACAGTTCGGAGCGCTATTTCTCTCAGGAAAGGGGAGTAGAGCATGGACAAGAAGATCGACGACACCTCAGGTGCGACGGAGGCCACGGCCCCGTCGGCGCGCGCCCATCACGCTGGCGACGGCGGGGCCGTGGCCGGTCCTGCCAGGCGCCTTTCGGCGAAGCGCAAACTCGTGGCGGTTCAGCGGCTCATGCGGGGTGAGAGCTTGGAGGCGGTGTCGCGGGACCTGAACGTTCCGGTTCACCGGCTGTCCGAATGGCGCGACCGGGTGCTCATGGCGGCCGAGAGTGCGCTGAAGGAACGCGAGCGCGATGAGCGTGACGACGAGATTGCGCGGCTGCAGGCCAAGGTGGGCGAGATCACCATGGCCAACGAGTTGCTGTACGCGAAGATCGACAAGCTGGAGGGCGGCCGCCCTTTGGCCCGGCGGAGGTCGAGGACATGAGCCAGGCGCACTCGATCTCCACGCACCGGCGCTACGGGACGACGCGTGTCTGCAACATCTGGGGGGTCCCCCGGGCGACGGTGTACCGGCATCGTGTTACGGGCAATGCCGCCAATGAGGCGCGGCCGCCACGTCGTCGTGGTCCGGAGGGGGCCTGCAGCGACAGCGCGCTTCTGGAGCATATCGAGGCCATCATCGAAGCCTCGCCGTTTTCCGGGGAAGGCTACCGGAAGATATGGGCGCGGCTTCGGCATCTGGGCGTCTGTACCGCCCCCCGTCGGGTGCGGCGGGTCATGAAGGAGAACGACCTTCTGGCACCTCAGCGACCCGTCCAGCGGGATGCGCATCCCCATGACGGGACGATCGTCACTGAGCGGGTCGATCAGGTCTGGGGCACGGACATGACCCAGACGGTCACCATCGGGGAGGGACGGGCCTACGTGTTCATCGCGGTGGATCATTGCTCGGGCGAGTTCGTCGGCACCCATGCGTCTTCAAGTGCCAGCCGGTGGGAGGCGCTGGAACCGATCCGTCAGGGCGTCACCCGGCACTTCGGCTGTATCGGGCCGGATACGGCCCTCGGCCTGATCCTGCGGCACGACCACGGATCGAACTACATGTCAGAAGACTTCCAGAGCGAGATCAAATGCTTCGGGATCACCAGTTCACCAGCTTTCGTGCGCCAGCCCGAGGGCAATGGGGTGGCCGAACGGGCCATACGCACCCTCAAGGAGCAACTGCTCTGGGTCCGCCATTTTGTGACCGTCGAAGAGCTCAGGCATGCTTTGGCCGCCTTCGCCGCGCGATACAACGCATCATGGCTGCGGGAACGGCACGGCTACAAAACGCCCGATCAGATCAGGGCCGAACAGAAGGCCCTTGAAACCGACGCCGCCAAAGGGTTCAAAATGGCGGCATGACCAGCGCAACGCGCTGTCTCATAACCGTGCCCCGGTACACGAAATCGTCGACGATAAGCACGTCAAGGTGTGAGAGCCTTTTTCGAAACTTGCCAATCGTCCCGTCAAGGCGCGCGAATTTGACGACCTCCGCCAGACGACCAGCGCGGAAGTATGCGGCGGAATATTCGCGCCGAACTGCCGCGACGCCAAATGCGCACGCGAGCCACGTTTTGCCAGTTCCTGAAGCCCCTGTCAGAACAAGGTTCTGTTGCCGGGCGATCCAGTCACAAGAAAGGAGCCCCAAGACTTCCGATTTATCAAGGTTGCGACTGTGCTGGTAGTCAATGTCTTCAGGTTCCGCCTGGTATTTGAAAAGAGCCGCCTTCAGAAGCCGGTCGATCTTGTTCCGGTATCTACGCGTAGTTTCCGCTTGTAGAAGCTGAAGAAGGCGATCCCGAAAGGGCAGATCGGCGTAGCTTGGGTGCTGCAATTGATGCTCGAGCTCCGCGCGGAATCCGGCGAGGCGCAACTCGTGCAGCAGGTTAAAGAGCTGTGCCTCAGACATCGTTCAGCCCTCCCCGCGCACTATTGATGAGCTCGGCAAAGTATCCTGCTCCTCGAATATTCCTTTGAGCCACGGGACGGGTGTTGATCACAGCTTCTGTCTCGTCGGCATCGAGACCGGCAACGAGGATTGCCTCGACTTTTCTGACATTGGCCTTCTTGATCGAAATAGCGAGTTCACAGGCATTTTCGACGCGCTCGGCCGGGTAGCGCTCTGCCAAGGCACGAAGATTGATAGCGGCCGTTGCCGTCAACGCGGGCTTCTTGTTTGCGCGAAAATGGGCGTCGATCAGCGCCTCCGCGTTCGGGCCGATTTCGGCGACATAGCGCTTCATACCTGCAAGCCGTGTCAACGCACCGGCTGCGTGGGCTGCGGGCATATGCGTTGGCGTTGTGATCGGTCCCGCGGCCTGATCGTGACGTGGATGTGTCGCAACGGTCCGTCCCTCATGGATGAGATGAACAGACGTTGGCGTAATCTTCACATTGAGAAGTTCGCCCGCAAAATGCCAGGGCACGGAATATCTGCTTCCCTCCACTTCGACATGATAGTCGCGCCCGGCGCGTAGTTTCAGGATGTATCGCCCAACCTCGTAGCCTCTGGAAGGCAACGGCTGATATCCGGAAAAGTCAGACCTAGAAAAGAGATCGTTTCTGCTGGCATCGCCATGCCCTCGCATGGGGCGCTCGTTCAACTGTGTGACGCGGTCTGACAGGGCCGCATTCATCTCCGCAAGCGAGAAGAAACGGCGGTTCCGCAGGGGCGCCAATACATCATCCTGGACGATACCAACTGCATTCTCGACGATCCCCTTGTCTCGGGGTTTGCGAACCCGGGTGGCGATGAAGCTGAACCCGTAGTAATCTGCGAATGCCGCGAATTCACTGGTGATTGTCGCCTCCTCGGCTCCACGTCGCGGCACGGCAACGGCTGCTTTGAAATTGTCGATCGTCACCAAGACCGGGACGCCGCCGAAGTATTCAAGCATTCTGACCATGACGCCCAAAACTGGGACGGTTGCCTGACTTTCCAACGCGCAAACGAAGATCTTACGGCTCTTGGCACTGGCTGCACAGAAGACCTCATAGTCCCGCTCAGACCCACCCTCATCGAGCAACAGAGGCTGTTTGAGCTTCTTTCTTCCCACGAAATCGGCCTGGATCATCTCGCCGGGCTCATAATCGAAGGAAAGGGTGACATCCTTCTTGTCCGCCATTTGCGCGACAGTGCGGTAGAATGTGGTCCGTGACATCGCGCGAAAGCCGTCTGGAACGCCCTGTCGATAGTCGATGTAGAGCGTTTTCAGCCTGACGCTGCGCTCATCGACCTCGAACCGGATCTTGTCGAAATCTGGCTCTGCCAGATCCTGTTTGCGGCTGAACACCCCTGGCGCCACCAAGCGCCGCAACTCGGTTTCCGACAACTCGCTGATCGCGTTTGGGGCGAGATCACAATCTTTCAACCGTTCGCGCCAGGTACGAACGGTTGCGCGTGAGCAGTTTGTCAGATCGGCGATCTGGGTGTTGTTGAGTCTGCCTTTCAAAAGCATCTGAACACGGCGATGCGTATCTGTAAGCATGGTCTTCTCCTGAAGCCTGGACAAGCGCCATCGTTGACGGAGGCGGTCCGCCTTGACAGAGCTTGGGATTTAAAGGAGAAAAGGCTGTCGGAGCTAAACGACAACATTTTCTGCGAAGCCGCCTTTGTGTTCGAGCACGCTGGCGGCTTTTGCTTTTCTATGGGTTATGGATCTTTGTACCTCTCTGGCCAAAGCTGCTCGGGGGTCGTCTCGAGCGCTTGAGCGATTGCAGTTTCAATTTTGACCGAACGGTTCTTCCCAATGCTGACCATCGACATGGCTGCGCTTGAGACGCCTAATGCCCGCCCGATCCCGGACAGCGAGGTTCCGCGGATGCGCAGCTCAGCCTTGAGCCGCTCATGCTTTGCGCGCGTTTCGTTTGGCAATTTAGAACCTCCACCGGACCATCGCAGTCGGTAGGCCTTTGGTAAGCAACTTAGCTCGCAAAGCTCAATGCTCATGCGGCCTTCGGTGCGCTTCGGCGTGCGGACACTTGTGCGCAATAGCGCGAACATGCGTCCGCATAATTCGATGTTCTCGTTGAGAAGAAACCGCTTAACAAAAACAGTACTTTTCCGCATTTTTGGGGTCGAGTGTGCGCTCTAAGAACGAGAGATAGGCCTATGCGACCTAAAGCCAGATCAAGAAGAGATGTCCTGTTCCTGCAAAATGTAGGGCGCCACCTACGTACGATTCGGCGCGGCCGCGGGCTGACCCAAGCGGAATTTGCGGAGCTCTTGGACCTGTCCCGAGAAGGATATGCGAACTATGAGCTCGGCAAGCGTGAAATGGGCATCACCGTGGCGCGCGATGTCCGGCATAAGATGCAAGTCGACTTACTCGCGCCCGACACTGAAGCAGATCATAGCCGTTCAGCACCACTGCCTCATGAAGCTGAAGTGGAAAGGAGCCCAAAGTGGCTGACAGCCCTAATGGACTTGCGTGTCCGCCTCATCGCAGCACGCGAGGCCTTTGATCGTGAGCAGTTCACCGCCTTGCGGCGACGCCTGCACTCAATCCGTGACGTCGCCTTTGTAAGCTCGACGATAACGGTGTGGCTCCGCCTGGTGGCACCGGAGTTCGGCTGGCATAGAGTGGACGCAGTAGCCCAAATCGATTGGGCCCTTTTGCTAGGCTTCGCAATGGCAGCCCTACTTCTACCTTTTCAGGGTTGGTACATTGGCCGGTTCTTCTACTGGATGCACGCTACACCAAGATGTCAACGGCGGAGTAAAATTGGGCCACGGGGCGGCGCAAAATTGGGCCACTTTGGGTTTGCGCGAGACGCGGCTGATGGGCGGCGGCCAGTCAGCCGCGCTCTCCATATAGCTTGCGGGTGACTGGCCGCCTTGGACCGTCAGGTCCAAGTCTGATACTTTGGATCAGGTGTTGTCGCCGGTCTTGCGCGCGCGACTTTGCGCGAGGCGATAGCTTTCGCCGTTCATCTCGAGGATGTTGACGTGGTGGGTCAACCGGTCGAGGAGCGCGCCGGTCAGCCGCTCGGTGCCGAAGGTCTCGGTCCATTCATCGAAGGGCAGATTGCTGGTGATCAGCGTGGCACCGCGCTCGTAGCGCTGGGAGATCATCTCAAAAAGCAGCTCGGCGCCGGTCTTTGACAGGGGCACGAACCCGAGCTCGTCGATGATCAGCAGCTTGACGGCAGCCATCTGCTTCTGGACGCGCAGCAGCCGACGTTCGTCTCGCGCCTCCATCAGCTCGTTGACCAGCGCGGCGGCGGTGGTGAAGCTGACAGACATGCCCTTCTGGCAGGCCGCCAACCCGAGGCCCAAGGCAATGTGGGTCTTGCCGGTTCCGCTGGGGCCAAGGGCGATCACGTTCTCACGCCGTTCGATCCATTCGCAGCGCGCCAGTTCCAGCACCTGCATCTTGTTCAGCTTCGGGATCGCCTTGAAGTCGAAGCTGTCGAGGCTTTTGGTGGCCGGGAACTTCGCAGCCTTGATGCGGCGCTCGACCATCCGCCGCTCGCGGTCAATGAGTTCCAGTTCAACGAGGCGCGACAGGAATTGGACATGGTCCAACCCTTCGGCGGCGCATTGGCGCGCAACCTTCTCGTGTTCCCGCAGGAAGGTGGGCAGCTTCAGCGTCTTCAGATGGTGGGCAAGCAGGATCTTCGGAGCCTCGCTCATTCCGCCGCCTCCGACATCAAGGCCATGTAGCTGGCCGCACGCGTCGTCTCGACGTTCGCCCGCGGCAGGTAGGGGTAGACATCGAGATCAAGCCTTGGGGGGCGCTTCTCGACCTGGCAAAGCACGAGGTGCTTCACGGCGTCAAAGCCGACCGCGCCCAGCTTCAGGGCCTTCTTCACGGCGGCATGCAGGTCATCCATGCCAAAGGTCTCAAGCAGCCGCAGCACCTGCACATACTCGCGGCGCCCCATCTTGAGCATGCGCGCCTCCATCAGGCGGCGCAAAGTCTGGAACTCTTCGGGCAGGTCCCATTCCGCCAGAGGCGCAGCCTGGTCCAAGGCATTGATCTTGCGCTCGATCAGCGGGAGGTAGTGAACCGGGTCGAAGATCATGTCCTCGCGATCGTAACAGCGCGGGTGTCGGGCGATCACCTCCCCGCGACAGCCGATCACGACCTCATCGACATAGCCGCGGATCCAGACATCCTGATGGCCATAGGCGACCGGGACCGAGTAATCGTTGGTGTCATAGCGCACGAGCGACTGCGAGCTGACCCTGCCGCTCGCTTGGTCGCAGGCGTCGAACGGGGCAGTAGGCAATGGGCGCATCGCCGCCAGATCGCGCTGCAGCCTCTCGCCGATCGTCTCCTTGTGACCCCGAAGAATGCGCGTGAGGCGTGCGCAGCACTGCCCTTCAAGGTCGGCGTTGAAGGCGTCCCAACTGGCAAAGTGGGGGATCGGCACCATGTGGTTGCGGCGGGCGTAGCCGACCATCCCCTCGACAGCGCCCTTGTCGTTCCCCTTCCCGGGCCGACCATAGCGATCCCGAAACAGGTAATGCGACTGCAAGCCGCTGAACAGCGTGGCGCGGATGCGCGTGCCATCTGGCTGGATCTTCGAGACCAGGCAGCGGTCGTTATCGTAGAGCACCGACTGCGGCACCCCGCCGAAGAAGGCAAAGGCGCGGACATGCCCGTCTATCCAGGCCTCCGCCGTCGCCGCCGGATAGGCCCGGACGAAATAGGCATCGCTGTGCGGCAGGTCGATGACAAAGAAATGCGCCTTCTGCTCGACACCGGCGATGACGACGACCGCTTCGCCAAAATCGGCCTGAGCATGGCCCGGCGGATGGGCCAGTGGCACGAACATCTCCCGTGTCCGCCGCTCACGCTCACGCACGTAATCCTTGACGATCGTATAGCCGCCGGTGAAGCCATGCTCGGCCTGAAGCCGTTCCCATATCCGCTTGGCCGTATGACGCTGCTTGCGATGCACCGCCTTGTCGGCTTCAAGCCAGGCGTCAATGAACTCGGTGAACCCGTCCAGCTTCGGCCGCCTGATCGGCTTGTCCCGCCGGTAGCCAGGCGGCACCGAGAAGGCCAACATCTTCTCAACCGTCCCGCGCGAAATGTTGAAATGCTTCGCCGCCGCCCGCGCGCTCATGCCCTCGGCACACGCCAAGCGAACCTTCTTGTAAAGTTCCACGGTATAAATCTCCCCACCCTCCCTGCTGCCGCAAGAAGGGAAAAGTGGCAGGATTTTACTCCGCCCGCAGCGAGACGATCCCGCCGCTACCGTGGCCTAATTTTGCACCGCCGTTTCCACACGCTTCTCGCCACCTTCGCCGATGACAGGCTCGATGACGGCCGGGCCAGGCTGGTGCGACATGGACATCTGCCGGAGCGCGAGATCGTGACCGGGATCGGTCCGGTCGCCGTGAAGGTGCCGCGTGTCCGTGACCGCAAGCCTGGCGAAGACAAGGTCACCTTCACGCCCAGCATCCTGCCACGCTATTTGCGCAAGGCGAAGTCGGTCGAGGAGCTGTTGCCGTGGCTCTACCTCAAAGGAGTTTCCACCTGCGACTTCGGCGAGGCTTTGGCCGCCCTGCTGGGGCCGGAGGCCAAGGGTCTGTCGGCCAAGACCGTCACCCGCCTGAAGGCCGACTGGTGGTCCGAGTATGAGGCTTGGGAAAAGCGTGACCTCGGACCCCGCCGTTTTCTCTACATCTGGGCCGACGGTGTTTACTTCAAGCCACGAATGGCCGAGGAAAAACAATGCGTTCTGGTCATCATCGGGGCGGATGAATACGGCCGCAAGGAGCTGCTGGCCATGACCGACGGCTTCCGCGAGAGCTCCCAGAGCTGGCGCGAAGTGCTGCTTGATCTCAAGCGCCGCGGCCTGAAACAGGACCCGAAGCTCGCGATCGGCGACGGTGCACTCGGGTTTTGGACGGCCCTGCGCGAGGTCTTCGCCACGACCCAGGAGCAGCGTTGTTGGCTGCACAAGACAATGAACGTGCTGAACGCGTTGCCGAAATCCGTGCAGGCCAGGGCCAAGGGACACCTGCACGACATCTGGCAGGCCGAAACCCGGGCCGCCGCGACGGTCGCCTTCGACTTCTTCGTCGAAACTTACGGCGTGAAATGGGACAAGGCGGTGGCCAAGCTGGTGAAGGACCGGAACGCGCTGCTGACCCTTTACGACTATCCGGCCGAGCACTGGAAACATATCCGGACGTCAAATCCGATCGAGAGCGTGTTCGCGACGGTCCGGCACCGGACGAAGCGCACCAAGGGCTGCCTCAGCCGCAAGACCGGGCTCGCCATGTCCTTCCGGCTGATGATGTCCGCGCAGAAGAAATGGCGGAAGCTCGACGGCCAGAACCGCCTGCCGGAGGTCATCAGCGGGGTTGAGTTCCGCGACGGCCTCCGCCACATTCAAGCCGCCGCCTGATCAAGCGTCACCAACTTTCGCGCATAGCTCCCACAGGCTTCCATCGCCACAACGCAAGGTGCCAATTGCCCGAAGAAAGCCAGCACCTGATCTCGCCGCAGCTTCTTGCGCAGCACCCCAAGCCCCGAAGCGTCAGCGCCGTGCGCCTGGAAAACATTCTTCGCCAGGTCGAGTCCAACCGTGATAATCTCCGACATGACCGCTCCCCTTTGTGGATCGTTGCAAACCCACCTTGGCACACAGTTGCCGTCGGGGGGGCGGTCACATCATCAATGCCCAACTGCAGTAAGAGTTCGGGGAGACTGCCACGCAGGTCGAATGCCGAAGCGCGATCGGGCCTGATTTCAACGAGGTCGGCGGCGCCAAAGTGCGTGCTTCACGGCCGCGACTAGGCGGTCCGGGGTGGCGGGACTGCGCAAAGTAGCGTCGCAGATTGCACGGCGGTGGTCGCCAAAGTCGTCCCGGTTGACGCGGGTAGACACGAGCACGATAGCTGTCGAAGGATTGTTCAATCGGAAGAACAATAACGTATCCACCCCGGTGTCCAAATCCTCAAATGCATCAAGGTTCACTATGATGGCGTCGAAGGCGCTGCAACCTTGGGGATCTGCCGGCAGTTTCCAGACTTCGCTACTCCATGAAACGAATGCTCGCTCATGCTTGAGGTAGCGGCATAGATCGAGGCGCTCTTCTGGCTCGAATCCCAACAAGAGCAGGTGTGTCCCGCGAAGGTCTTCGCTTTCTTGCTGAGGATAGGCCGACGCGGCCGGAGTGCCGTTCCAAACCAAATGCAGCCGGCGAGCATAGACCTTCACTGGACCATCAACGGCAGAAAACCACATTGTCACCTTCCAAGTTGAAAAAGTTTCCGAGACCACTCTCAAACAGTCTCTCCGACGTCTCGCCGTCGTCGTGCCAATCTGCCTGATCGGGAAAGGTCATAGCTGTGCAGGAGATGCAAAACAGTCGGGCATCAGGCCAATGCCCAATCAGCTCCCTCAAGCGGTCTCGTATTTCGCAGTCGGCAAGGTCAGTCAATGCGACAGCAATGACGGGAATGACCTCTGAGCATATCCCATGTCCTCCGGACAAAACGTCGAAGCCAAGAGACTGCAGCGCCGAGCGCATCGGGTTCGGGCCTGCGTTCCGTTGCACGAGTATGACCGGAGAGTCTGCCTCAACTTCGTACGGAACGATATTCTGATATTCCCGAGAGTACCTCTGCCACATCTGATCAGGCCCAAAAATTCAGAGCGAGCAACGCGAGGCATGTCCAGAAACAAAAAGCCAGCACGGCAATCGGTAGGAGCCACCATCCCGGAGGGTAAATGCGCTCGGGACGAGAGCCGTCGACTTGCTCTGCGGCACCAAAAAGCTCTGAGCTGTTTTCAAATTTAGCTCCGCGCTGATCCTCAAATTTGCGCCGGCGCGCCAGAAACGCATTTGTGGCGCCAAAGCCAAGGCGGCGGGCGACCGCCTTGCTGTCGAGAAAAAAGGGTGCTCTCATGCTACCAGTTCCTTTCCCATGCAAGTCTCTCGTCGCGGGGCGAGGTCGGGGCACGCCAGCGCGGTTTCCAGTTTCAGGGCGACGGGTCGGGAGGCCCTGACGGCATACCTGTCGCGAGCGATGGTGCGCACGGTGGCGATCAGCTGCGCGGTCGCGCGGAAATGACCCGCCAGCGCCTGCGTCGTGATCGCGATGTCATTGCCCATTTCGATTGTTCTGTATGATCTGCGCAGATATTCTTCAGCTCCGAGCCAATAATCAGACCTGCCAGAAGCGCCAGCGCGGCAATTCAGAGGGTCATCATCGTGGCTTTGCTGGCCCCCGTTCGAGGCCCCCTTAAGTTTCATTTGCTCTAGACACTGGTAAGGGGTCGAGACGAGAGGCGCGATCTATCTTTCGAGCCTCGGAAAAGTAAGGCGGCTGGTAATTAATCAAGCGATATGAACTAATAACGAATGATAGTTTTATGGCCCGCAGCCGGTTCCTCTCAGCCGCCTATCCGGCGGAGAACCCTACCAACAAAGTCTACTTGAACTTTTTAGGTCTCTCACGCGATGCTCTCATTGAGGCCCCAGCCACCCCCAACGTGATCAGCGGCTCCTTGGCAAGGATAGCCAACTGATCGGTCGGCTTGATATTTTAGCGTAAGCGGCAAGGCGACCCCGTGGGTTAGCGGCGCGGCCGGTCTGGGATAGGCTGTTGGCGTTGGTCTGACGCCGAGGTTCCATGTCTACGACTAGTTCTGCGCCTATGCCTGCGACTGGTAGCTTGCAGTTGGTCGAGGCTGTGATTGAGCGTTTTGACGGAGGGTAATCCTCCCCATGGTTAAGGGGATGCGGACGTAGAATTTTCTCGGCAAGATGGACGAGGAGATTCCGATGAAGAAGAGCCGTTTCACCGAAGCCCAAATCATGGGGGTGCTGCGCCAGGCGGAGGGCGGTATGCCCGTGCCGGAGCTGTGCCGCGAGCACGGGATCAGCAGCGCGACGTTCTACATTGAGCCGTCAAGGCGCCACTGGTTCGAGCCTGACGGCGAAAGCGGGCCAAGTATGGCGGGATGGATGCGTCGATGATGAGCCAGATGAAGGCCCTCGAGGAGGAGAACCGGCGGTTGAAGCGGATGTTCGCCGATCTCAGCATGCAGGCCGACCTGCTCCGGGAGGCACTTGGAAAAATGTATGGTCCGCCCCGCTATTGCAAGGTTTTCGCTCGTGACCGTCCGGCTTGCGTAAATGTATCCGGCCTCTGATCAGTCAGCCGCTTTTGGCGACAAGGCCTTGATGAGATCCGCCCCTCGGGTTCCAGATTAGTGGCGCGGGATACAGTCCCGTTTTTTTGCGCGTGGCTTACCCGTGGTCGATCAACCGTTTGGTCATCACGTCCCCTGCAATCGGTTCTGCGGCGGAGAGGTCAGCGCGCGGCTGCGCCTCTCGACTGCAGATAGACGGTGCCGGGCCTGGTCAGGATAGCCCAGACGATCCGGGTCAGCTTGTTTGCCAGGGCGACGACGGCCTTGTTGCGGTGCGTTCGCGCTTCCAGAGCCGAGAGCCAGCCACCGAGAGCGTGGTTTGCGCGGTTGAGATGCAAAAAGCACGATCTCGCGCCGTGAATGATCAGCCGCCGCACATAACAATTGCCGCGTTTGCTAATGCCCAGAAGGGTCTGTTTGCCCCCGGTCGAATGCTCTGCTGGCACCAACCCCAGCCAGGCCGCCAGATCACGCGCCTTGCGGAATTGTCGGCCGTCTCCTGCGGCTGCGATGATCGCGGTCGCACCCAATGGCCCGATGCCCGGAATGGTGACAAGACGGCTGACCGCCTCGTGTTCGCGGGCATAGGCCTCGACACTGGCGTTCACGGCTTTGATGCGCCCTTCGGTATAGGCAAGGTCATCGAGCAACTCTTCAAGCAGCACCCGCATGGCAGGTGTCAGATCGTTCCCCGCATTGGCCAGATGCCTACGGATATCGGCATGGAAGCCGCCCGCGCCAACACGCATCGCCAGTCCGTATTCAAGGCAGAAAGCGCGCGCCTGGTTCATCAGCGCCGTTCTCTGTCCCACAAGCCGGTCGCGGATGCGGTGGAGCGCCTGAAGATCGACCTGCTCGGGCGTCCGCACTTCCACAAATCGCATGGTCGGCCGCGTCACAGCTTCGGCGATCGCCGCCGCATCTACGGTGTCGGTCTTGTTGGACTTGACATAGGGCTTCACGAAGCGCGCCGGAATGATCCGGGCATCATGACCCATCGCGACAAGCCGCCGCGCCAGCCATTGCGATCCGGGGCAGGCCTCCATGCCGATCAGCACCTTCGGCTCCGCTTCGAAGAACGCCATCAGCGTATCACGTGAGAACTTGGCGCGTTGGATCGGTGCGCCGGAGGCATCCAGCGCAACGACATGGAACACCTTCTTGCCGATATCAATGCCAAAGGCGGCAGTCTCAGGGACAGGTTTGGTTCGCATCCTTTCTCTCCTCATGGTCAGGTGACACCCCGATGCTACGCCGGGGCGCGGGGCGGGCCATCCCATTAGTGACGCGGCCAGCTCAGCGCCACGAGCTGGCCGAGAAGGCGGTGGCGACGAAGGGGGTCAGCATTGCGCTGGCCTGACGGGCCTTCGGGGTCAGCGAGACCTGTTATCGCTACAGCCCGAAGCTGAAGGACGAGAACGAAGAGATCGCCGACCTTCTGGTCGGGTTGACCGATGCCCGCAAAACCTGGGGCTTTGGCCTGTGTTTCTTGCATCTGCGCAACGTGAAGGGTCATCCCTGGAACCACAAACGCGTCTACCGCATCTATTGCGCGCTGGAGCTGAACCTGCGGATCAAGCCCCGCAAGCGCCTCAAGCGGGAGAAGCCCGAGGCTCTGGCCGTGCCGGACGCGCCGAACATGACCTGGTCGATGGACTTCATGGCTGATCGCCTCGGAGACGGCCGCCAGTTCCGGCTGTTGAACGTGCTCGACGATTTCAATCGCGAGGGGCTGGGCATTGAGGTCGACTTTTCATTGCCCGCCGAGCGGGTCATCCGGAGCCTCGACAGGATCATCGAATGGCGCGGCAAGCCCGGCACCATCAGAGTCGACAACGGCCCCGAATACATCAGTGGCAAGCTGCTGATCTGGGCCGAGAAACGGGGCATCGCCCTGACCTATATCCAGCCCGGCAAGCCCCAGCAGAACGCCTATGTCGAACGCTATAACAGAACGGTCCGGCACGAATGGCTGGACCTCTACATCTTTGAAACCATCGAGGAGGTGCAGAAGATCGCCACCGAATGGCTATGGACCTACAACAACGAACGCCCCAACATGGGCATCGGCGGGATAACCCCCGCCATGAAGCTGAAAATGGCCGCGTGAGTTCTACGGTCAAGCCCCGTTAAAACGGGGAGGATTACCGGAGCACCGGCCGGGGAGCGCCGCCGTTGGTCGGATGAGTTCAAGGCGCAAGCGGTCGTGGCAGCGCTCGGGCCTGGCGTGAACGTTTCCGCACTGGCGCGGCGCCTGGGGATTTCGCCGCCGCAGCTGTTCGGCTGGCGGAAGGCCTTTCTGAAGAAGCAAAACGCAGACGCCCCGGTGGGCACGTCCGCTCCCATGTTGGAGATCGTGGTTGGCGAGGTGATGATCCGCGTCGGCCCGGACGTCAGCGAGGCTGCGCTGCGCCGGATCCTGCGTGCGGTGCGCTCGGCATGATGCCGTCGGGCGTGAAGGTCTATCTGGCCAGCCAGCCTGTGGACTTCCGGAAAGGCCCGGACAGCCTGCTGTCGCTGGCGCGCGATGGAGGTCACGACCCTTTCAGCGGCGCGCTTTATGTGTTCCGTGCGAAGCGGGCGGACCGGGCGAAGATCGTCTGGTGGGATGGCAGCGGGGTGTGCCTGTTTGCGAAGCGGCTGGAGAAATCCTCGTTCAGCTGGCCGCGGATCGGGCCTGTCCGGGTGCAGCTCAACCACACCCAGATGATGGCGCTGCTCGACGGGCTGGACTGGAAACGGGTGCGGCCCGTGGCGGTGAAAGCCCCTGTATTTGCTGACTAATCGGCAGCGGCAACGTGAATCACCCCGGCGCGGATTGTCGATCAACCGAGGCATGCCCCAGCGAGATGTGCTATCCACTGCGGTATGCGCCCTGATAATCGTTCCCTGCCCGACGACATGGACCTGCTCAAGGCCATGGTCCGCGCCATGGCGGAGAAGACGACCGTGCTGGAGGAAGAGAATGCGGCGCTGAAAGCCCGCAGCCTCGACGCCGACGCGCGGATCAAGCGGCTGATGCAGATCCTGAAGGCCTATGATCGCGCCGGTTTGGGCGGCGCTCAGAGAAGCTGGGAGCCCCTGAGATCAGTGCTGACGAGGAGGCAACAGCAATCCTTCGTCTTCGAGGAGATCGAGACCGGGATTGCCGCCCTGCGGGCGCAGGTTGGCAAAGGCAGCGCCTCGGGCGAGACGCGGGCGCCTGGGCCAGGCAAGGGCTTTGCGCCCCATCTTGAGCGGGTCGAGGTGGTTCTCGAGCCCGAGGACCTGCCAGAACATGCGGGCCGAGAGAAGGTGCTGATCGGGGAAGATGTCTCGGAGCGGCTGGATGTCATCCCCGCCAGGTTCCGTGTCATCGTGACCCGCCGCCCGAAATTTGCATTCAAGGACGCGGATGGCGTCATCCAGGCGCTTGCTCCGGCCCATATCATCGAAAGCGGCCTGCCGACCGAGGCACTCCTGGCCCAGATCTCGGTCTCCAAATATGCGGACGGCCCGCCGCTGTTCCAGCAGGAAGGGATCTATGCCCGCGACGGAGTGGAGATCGACCGGAGGCTGATGGCGCAGTGGATGGGCCGGGTTGGCTTCGAACTCGAGATCCTCGCCGCGCATGTGCTGGGTGAAATCCTGAAGGGTCAGCGCGTCTTTGCAGATAAAACCAGCCTTCCGACCCTCGCGTCCGGCACCGGCGCCGTGAAAAAGGCCTGGCTCTGGGCCTATGCCCGCGATGACAGCGCCTTCGGCGACGGCGGGCCGCCCATGGAGGCCTATCGCTTCGAGGACAGTCGATCCGGAGAATGCGTTCGCCGCCATCTCGGCGGCTATGGCGGCATTCTTCAGGTGGACGGCTATGCCGCCTACAACCAGCTCGTCCGCAAGGACGGGGGCAATGCTGGCCCGCGCCTCTCCGGATGCTGGGCCCATAGCCGAAGGCGATTCTATGAACTCCATGCCGCCGGGGACAGCCAAGTCGCCACTGATTTCAGCACCACGAGCGGATACCACATTCGGAGACGAATGTCCGCTTCGCCAATCGAAGCCGCTTAGCAGGGCGCTGAAATAGTCGGCGATGCGGAATGGTTTCCTTTCGGCGCAACTGTCCGGGTTTAGCTTCGGGCGCCTCGGCGCAGAAAGCATGCCTGTTTGACGCGGTTTGCCATTGTCACGCGGCCAGCAATCGGGGCAGTCTGGCGAGGTTGTTGGCGGCCATTGTGAGGATGAAGCGGGAACGCACCCGTTCGATGCCCCGATAGACGGTCTGGGCCATGCCGCCGACGGTTTTGGCCCAGCCGAAAGCCTCTTCGATCCGTTTGCGGTGCTTGATCGACAGGGCGTAGCCGTCGTGCCGGGTGGTTCTGCCGTCGATCGCTGAATATCTCGCCTTCTGCGCGACATGCGGCGTGACGCAGGCTTGCCGCAGGTCGGCAACGAACTCTGCGGCGTCGAAGCCCTTGTCGGCGCCCAGCGTCAACTGCCGCGTCGATCCGGGGGAGTGGCGGTGGATCATGTCCAGTGCGGCGCGCCGTTCTGCGTGCCCGTCGGCCTGCGTCAGGTCGCCCTGCACGATCAGGCCAGAGCGGTTCTCCATCAGCGCATGGCCGATGAAGCAAAGCATCGCGCCGGTGCCGGGGGATTTCTTGTAGAGCCGGGCATCCGGGTCGGTGGTTGAGGCATGGGTGGCATTGGACCGCTTCTCGCCCCGGAAATCGACTTCCGCATTGCGGTTCTGGCGGGTGGGACGGGACATCGGGTCGGTCTCGGACGGTGTCGGTTCGGGGTGGTCTTCGGCAGGGCTGTCTTGACCGGACGGGCCGCCCGGATCGTCGTCAGACGGCGTGTCGGTCGCCTTCGGCTGGAAGCTCTTCATGGAGGCCCAGGCCTTCACCAACGTGCCATCGACCGAGAAGTGGTCGTCCGACAAGAGCGGCGCCACCTCGCGATGGGCCAGGATCGCTGCCATCACCTTGCGCGACATGTCGGTTGTCAGCAGCCGGTCGCGGTTCTTGCTGAACACGGTCGGCACCCAGACCGCATCGTCGATCCCGAGACCGACGAACCAGCGGAACAAGAGGTTATACTGCATCTGTTCCATCAACTGCCGCTCGGAGCGGATCGAGAACAGGATCTGGATCAGGCTCGCCCGGATCAGCCGCTCCGGCGCAATCGAGGGGCGGCCGAAGTCGACATAAAGCGCCTCGAACCCGGCATCGAGACTGGCCAGAGCATCATTCACCACCTGCCGGATCTTGCGCAACGGATGCCGCGCGGGGATGCGCGCCTCCAGATCGACATAGCTGAACAGCGACCCGCTCGTCTCGTCCGTCCCGCGCATCATAACCCCCGCCGTTATCGTGCCGACGGTGAATCATGTTCTCATATCTCTGTCGAGGCGGGACTATTTCAGCGCCCTGTTAGGCCTTGCTCCGCGAACATGGGCCTTCCGCCCTACACATCAACGAGATCGCATTATTGCTAAGGCGCGTTGGGCTTCACTGCCCCAACCGCTTCGCCCTCTCAGCCATCCTGACCACCTGCGCGCTCGCCGTCGCCGCGGCGCTCCGCATGGCGGCAGGCGATTGCACAACCCCCCGCCCGATCGCCTCAACCCTAGTGAGGGCGCCAATCCTCGCCCGGCCCTGCACACCAGAGGTGTTAGCCAGCCCCCGCAGCATTCCTGCGGATCCACTGGCGATCGCAGGTGCCGCAGCCACCATCAGGTTCCCCGAGATACCCCGCACGATCAGGGGTGTTGCCGCGACGAAACCCTTCGCCAGGAACACCATCACGAAGAACGGCACCAGCGAGCCGATGTTCGTGGCTGAGTTCGGGTCGCCGAGCTGGGCGAGGAGCGAATTCGCCATGCCGACGACGGTCGAGAACATGGCGGCGATGACGATGGGGTAGAAGGCGTAGCTGATCGTCGTTGAGACCCATCTGTGGAAGAAATCCTTGGTCGCATCGAAGAGCGACAGAGCGATCATGATCGGCGCAAGGCCAAGCATCAGGGTCAGCATCATCTTGGCGAAGATGAGGACGATGCCGGTCATGAAGCCGAGCAGACTCAAGAGCACCAGGCCGATGCCGCCGAGGATCGCGCCCGTCATCCAGTTCAGATTGCTGCCGATCGCGTTCAAATATGTCGCGAAGCGCTCGATCAGGTTGTCGAATTCTCCCGCGAAATGGGTTGCGCCTGCGCCACCTCCGCCGACGGAGGAAACCAGCGCGCCGGCGACATAGTCGAGGCCTCCGATCACGGCGTTGGTCACCGCGTTGAAATTGGCCCAGTTGAACGCGAAGAGGCCTATCAGTGTCAGCTTGATCAGGTACCAGAAGAAGCTGGCCCCATCCATACTGCGGAACTGGAAGGCCATGTTGATGCAGACGCCGATCAACGAAAGCGTGACCATCAGCAGAACGATCGTGCCGGTATTGCTGGCCACAGCCCCGAACTGGGACTCGGCAGCATCGACAAGGAAACCGTCAGCGGTTTCGACCATCCAGCTGACGACACTCATTACCAGTTGCCCTGAGCTTCGCAGATGTCCTGAACCGCGTGGCGCAGCTCGTTGCGCAGCTGCCGGATGTCCCGCTGCGCTGCCGTATGTTCCGAGGCTGATGCCAGGAGATACCGTTCGTTGAATTCTTCAGAGGCATCTTCCCATGCCGGGAAGCGGACTTCGCAGCCGCAGTTGCCCGTCTCGACGATCTGTTCCCATGCGCGCAGTTCGTACAGATCCATCAACGTCAGCGCCTTGTAAGCCTCGCGCGGGTGGACCTCGTCCATCCAGGTCGGCCGTCCGGGCCGGTCGTTGCAGATCCGGTATTGCTGGGGCGCGATGGTCACGGTGAGATCGTTCGTGACCTGAGGCGAGGTCTGCGCCGCGAGCGGCGCGGCCAGCAGGGTGACAGCTGCGGCGAGGGTGATCTTGCGCATGGGGATTTCCTTTCGGGTCATTCGGCGGCAACCGCAGGGCGCTTCATGCCACCGGTTTCCGCACTTTTCTGGTCTGGATGCCTTGCCTGCCCCGGCAGGAAGAACTCGGTGATGCCGCGCGCGCCGTCGTGGCGGCCCGCCTGGATGATCACGTCGATGGAGCCCTCGATGTAGTCGACCATATCGGCATAGGTCATCGGCACATCGGTCTTGAGCGCGGCGATGGCGAGACGGCGAACAGCAAGTTGTGGGGTCTCGGCATGCAGTGTGGTCAGCGATCCACCGTGGCCGGTGTTGATTGCCTCCAGAAACGTCATCGCTTCGCGCCCGCGGACTTCCCCCAGGACGATCCGGTCGGGTCGCATGCGAAGCGTTGAGGCCAAGAGCACATCGGCACTGCGGGCATCCGTGTCCCGGTCGGCGATCAACGTCACAGCATTGGGCTGCTCGGGGCGCAGCTCGGCCGCCTCCTCGATGGTGATGATCCGCTCTTCGGGCGGGATCAATGAGAGGATCTTGCGCGCCGCGACCGTCTTGCCGGTCGAGGTGCCGCCCGAGACGATCATGTTGAGCTTGTTCTCGACGCAAAACCGCAGCGCGGCGTCGATGTCGCCGGAGGCCACCACATCGCGCAGCGCGGCGTTCCGTTCCCGGCGCAGACCCTCAAGGCTGCGTTCCTTGCCGAAAAGGAATCCGAGTTTGATCTTCTCAAGCGGCAGGGAGGAGAAGAACCTAAGAGAAATCGAGAAACCGCCCTCGACTGCCGGCGGCTGGATCACCTGCGCGCGGATCGGGCGATCACGATATTGGATCGAGACCGAGACGATAGGCTTCTTGGTGCTGAGCGTGGTCGAGGCTGCTGAGGCGATCTGGTTGCCGAGGTCCTTGATCTCAGTCTGGCTCAGCGGGCTGCCGAGACCTCGCATGAAGTGATCGCCCTGGAATTCGCCCCAGACTTGTCCGTCGGGATTGATGCAGATCTCGATCGTGTCGTCGCGCAGGACCTCGGGGCCAAAACGGTCGAGCGACGCTTCCAGATAACTTGCGGCCATGTCAGAAAATCTCGAGGTCACGATCGACCATGACCGTGATCCGTGTACCCTGATCGACGTGTATCACTGGCCGGATCGCCAGATAGTCCTGCATAACGCTTTGCGTGCTATCGCGCAGATCCGTGCCGACATCGCTCGCAACATCGGCCGCCGCCTCGCTGTCGATTTGACCCGCTGCAGCCGCAGGCAGGGCGCCGATCAAGGAGATCAGCGCGGCGGAGCCGAAGCGTTGCGCGAAACGGGTGTCGACAAACCCGGTGGTGCCAGTACGGCCAAGCTCGTCTCCACCGAAGGCGCTGATCTGCACGGTCTGATTATCGGGCAAGATGATCCGGTCCCATGCCACCATGACGCGCGATTGGGCAAGTGCGACATCGGAGCGGTAGCGCCCGATCAGCCGCGCGCCGCGCGGGATCAGGATACGCGTTCCATCGAAAGAATGGACGTCTTCCGAGACGATGGCGCGGATCGCGCCGGGCAGTGTGCTGTCGAGAGCCGTCTCTGTCACAGCCTGAATCATGGTGCCCTGAACAACCGTGTTCGATGGGTTCGCGATCACTTCGGCACGTGTCACCTGCGCAGGTTGTGCGCCCGAACGAACAAAGGCTTCATCTGCATTCAAACGTGCGGCTTCCAGCGTGTTCTCCCTATCCGCACCCGCGCCCATCCCGGAGAACGCGATCATAGGAGACGCGATACGCTCTGCGCGGGCCTCAGCTTCAGCAGCGCGCCGCCTTTCGAGTTCGGCCAGCCGCAATTCTTCTTCACTTAGTCCCAATGAGGTCGGCTCTGGTGGTGCAAGCCGTGCTAGTTCCAAGTCCATGCGGAGCTGATCCAATTCGCGGTCCCGCTCGGTCAGCTGCCGCTCGAGGGCACGCTGAGCCTCGGCGGATGCTTCCTGTAAGGTGGCAATTTGCGCCGTCAGTTCCGCAATAGCCTGCTCCGCCCCGCTATCCGCGGCCTCGGCCGGTCTTGCGCGCAGGTCCTCGAGTTCCGCTCTCAATGTCGCAAGACTTTCCATCAGCGCGAGTTCCGACTCGCTCGGACCTGTGTCCGCAGGCGGGGCTTGGCTGGGCTGCTGGGCAGAAATCGGCGCCAGATCTCCGAATCCGGGGCCGCTGCTCTGGAACTCCTCCGGCGCGGCGGTCGCCATTGGTGCTTCTGCTGACGGCTGCAGGGCAGCCCATGCCAGACCGCCTGCTGCCGCGATGCCGACGACCCCAAGGATCGCGGCAAGCGGCGCAGGCCGCTTGCTTGCCTTCGCTTTGCCTGTCGAGCCTTCGAGAGCCGCGAGGCGCGCGGCGAGGTCTTCCGTACCTTCGGTCATGATGTGGCCTGTCCTGCGTCCTGGACGCAAACCACCTCTTCGCCAAGGCGAAGGACCCATTGTAGATTGACGCCGGACACGCGGATGACGCCGTCACTCAAGGCCTGGCTGTTGACCGCGCGTTCCCTGCCGTTCGAATATCGGAAGATGGCGGGCACCGGCGCGTTCCGTGAAAACCGGAAATACGTGAAGGTACCATCATCCCAGATGGCCGTCGGCGTGAACTCTTCTCGGGCGCTGACCGCATAGTTCGCATTCGGCGCATCGGCCGCAACCGCCCTGGTGGGTTGCACGCGGTTTTCAGGATAGCGGAACTGCACGACATAATGCGGCGTCTCCCGGGCTTCGACGACATGGAAGTAGTAGGAGCGGCGGTTGGTGTAGACGGTGATGTTGGTGGCGACGCCAGATGCTGTCGGCTTGATGGCGAAGGCACGGCCACCCGGGACACCGTCGAATTGAAACCCGACCGTATCGCCGGCGATGATCGAACGGATGGTTTCACCCTCACCGAATTCGACTGTGGTGACGCGGGTCAGAGTCGTGACGACACGGTAAACCTGGCCTTCAGTCCAGGTCGCGACGCGCACGCGATTGTCATGAGAACCTGGGCGGGGCGTGGTCTCGGCCAAGGCAATCGTTCCCGCGAACGCGAGAATACTGGCGGCCAGCAGCGCAGAGATTGGAGTGCGAGTCATTCGGAACGGTCCGATCGGATGGCATATTGGGTAACGGTGAAACCGAAAGGGTTTTGCCAGACATCGTCGATCGCGCGGGTCCGCTCGGGCCGGAATTCGAACATCAACGTGGCAGTGAACGATCCATCCTGTACCCCTTGCGGGCTTGTCAGGCGCTTTCTGAGCCGGACCTGGGCGCGGTTATCGCCAATAAGGGTGATCGATGCGATCTCAACGGCCATCTCGGCCGCAGCCCCGTAACGCGTCGGCGGATAGTTCTCCTGACCCGATGTCCACATCGCGCGCATGCTGGCCTCGGCCGACCCGGAAGACTGTGCCAGGACACGGCGGACACGAAGATCGTTGTCGAGCTGGTTGTAGGTTTCGCGCTCGAGAATGTAGCGGTAGATTTGCGCTTCGATCACGGCAGGGCGTTCGGCGAGCGACACGGTTTCAACCGTGGCATTGGGAAGCGCCATCCCGGTCGCGGGATCGTAGGGGACAACCACGGGAGGCGGCGTCTCGACCATCAGCGCGACAGCCGCAGCTGTCAAACAGCCGAATACACCAAAGCCTGCTCCAGAAAGGCCGATCATCCGCCAAAGCTGTTCCCGGCGCAGGGCTCCGTAGACAAGTTCCTCTTCCACGAGTTCGCGCGCAGTCATCACCCCTGCCCTACTCATGGCTCAAGGTCCGGCAAGGTGAAGTCCATGTAGCGGCGTTCTTCGGCAACGGTGGCGGCGTCAACCACGCCTGCATTGCCTGCGCCTAGGGTTTGAATCGCTTCCAGCTCCCACATTCGGGTCATAGCGATGGCGAGTTCCGCCGTGACGCGGGTGTTGTGATCCATCGAGGCTTTGAGATCCTCCATGTCCGGGATCATCTCGACCAGACGTTCCACCCGTTCGAGAGACTGTTCCGCCTCTGCGTGGCTGTTCTGCGCCGCCGCCGACATCACAGCACCTGTGGTGGCCCGCGTGGCCACGCCTTCGGCGCCCGGATTGCCGCTGGTGGCGATCTCGCGGAGTGAATCCTCGTCGAACCCGGCGCTTGCCAGCGCCTGTTCCATCTGCGTGCGCATGGGCCCGGCATTGGGCCCGATGAGCGCGCTCCAATCGCCCGCCTGGATGCCTCGGATCAGGCCGGGGATTTCTTCGAAGTTGGCCTCAAGCAAGGTGTCGAGGTCCCCGCCCATGGCAAGCCCGAGGATGCTGCGCGGCCCGGTGAGCGAGGCATACATCTCGTTCAGCTGATCGAGTTGGCTTTGCAGCATGTCCAGTTGCTCCAACGCATTGTCCAGAAGATCCGTCTGGATCCCGAAATCCTGCAGCATCTGCTGAAGCTGGCGGATTTCCTGGGCGATGTTCGGGGTGTCGACCGTGGGCACGCCCTGAGCGGTGACAGGCCCCGCGAGGGCGGTGGCCAGCACGAGGGTCGCGGCGGTGGTGGTGAGGGAACGGTACAAGCGCCGGATCATCGCAATGTCTCCTGGGTGAAATCCATGAATTGCCGCTCGGCAGCCTGGGCCGCCGCCAAGGCGATCTGCTCGGCACTGAGTGGCTCGGTTCGGGCGGCCTTGATCCGGGTCCGGATTGCGACCAGCCGGGCCAGTTCGGCCCGGGCATAGGTGTTGAGCGCGATGGCCTCGTGCAGATCCTCGGTCTCACCGATGCGGGTGATGATGTCCTGAACCCGCAGGGCGGCGGCACGGACCGAGACCAGCGAATAGTCGCCATAGACCCCTGCGCCGTGGGCCGAGAGGCTGAAACTCGCGTTGGCGAGGAGCACAGGGTCGATGGTGCCGAGCGCATCGATGCCGCCTACGGCCGCGAGGTAGCTGTTGTACTGCTGCGGGATCACCACGACATAATGCTGGGTTTCCGCGAAGGGTGGCACACCGCCATAATCCTGCACATTGCCCGGCCCGGCGTTATAGGCGGCGAGCGCACGGATAATGTTGCCATCGAACATGTTCAGCATTTGTGCGAGGTATCGCGCACCGCCGGTGACCTGCAGATAGGGATCGTCGTAATAGGCCGGGTAGATCCCGAGATCCCCCGCGGTACCGGGCATGATCTGGGTAAGTCCGAAGGCCCCCACGGGTGAGCGTGCCCCGATCTGGAAACGGCTTTCCTGCCAGATCAGCGCCTGCAAGAGACAGCGCCATTGCACGAGCGAAAGACCTGCGCGGCCGACCCCGGACAGACTATGGGTGTCGCGTGCTGCGCGGATGATCAGCTCCTCGATCCCCTCCCGGGCATCGCCGAACATCCGCGCTGCCGCTGGATTGGTGTCCTCGGGCGCATAAAGACTGGCGGCCGCGCTTTCGACGTCGTCTACCGCTCCCTGCCCCGCCTCGAGCCCCGCCACGGTTCCGGCCACGTCTCCAGCGCCAAGCGACATGGCATCCATCAGCCCTTCGAGGGAGGCGAGTTGCTGGCGCTCGATTTCGGCCAGTTCCTCCTCGCGGCTTAGCCGGTCCTGCTGCAATGCCAGGTCCCGATCGGTCTGCTCAAGGATGGCCTGCCGCTCTGCGAAGAGGCGCAGGTCGAAGGTCGGCACGCCCTGGGCGACCGCTGGCCCCGCCGTGGGAACTGCCAGCGCAAAACCGATCATCGAGAGAGGAAGCCAGGTCCGCATTGGTTCAGCCGCCCGCCCCCAAGAGGACGAAATCGCAGGCCGTGTCGCGGCGCGTGACCTCCGCCCCCATGGTCGAGATCGTGGCGGTGGCGGTTCCTGCCTGCACAGGAGCCTCGCGAAAACTGAAGCAGTTGGCTTGCGGGGCGTTATGCTGCGCACAGGCTGTCAACGTCAGGCCGAGCCCGAGCAGCACGACGCTGCGAATGATGGTACGGGTCATGTCACTCTCCAGAAATCAGGACGTTCGCGATAATCGGCGCCGACAAGCGCTTCGCCCTTCTCCATTCCGCCAAGGATGGTCACGAGCGGGCCGAGCGCGCTGAGATCGGCATCGATCACGACGGAACCCCGGTCGTCGCGTACAAGCGCGAGCCGCGAGGCCGAGCCGACGCCCAGAAGCACGTCGAGCTCTTTCTCGGTCAAGCCGAGCATCGCGTAGTCAGCGGCGGAAGCACGAATGTTGGGCAAGAGCACCTGCGTCGGCACCGCTTCCACGATGGTCTTGCCGGTGCGCGTGCGCTCGAGCTGGCTGGCATATTGCGTCATCATCACGACGACGGCGTTCTGCTTGCGGGCGGTCACCAGCCAGTTGCTGAGTCGCTCCGCAAAGTAGGCGTTGTCGAGGGCTTTCCATGCCTCGTCGATGACGATGATGGTGGGCTTGCGGTCCTCGATCACCCGCTCGACCCGGCGGAAGAGGTAGGACAGGACCGCCATGCGTTCCCGCTCGCTCTCGGAATCGAGGATGCCGGTGAGGTCAAAGCCCGCGACGTCTCCATCGATGCTGAAACTGTCCTCGGCATTGGCCCCGAAGATCCAGCCGTAGCGACCCTCGGCCGTCCATTCCTGCATACGCTCGAAGAGATCGCCTTCGTCATCGGTCGAGACCAGCAGCGAGGCGAAATCCGACCAGTTCCGTAGACCCGCATGTCCTGCGCTGGCGTTCTGGCGCACGACTTCCTGCAGTCGGTTGGTCTGAACCGGGGTCAGCGGTCGATCGCGCCGCTCCAAGAGGCTCGCGAGCCAATCAGCAAGCCATGCCTGGCCCCGCACGTCGATCTCGGTCTGGAGCGGATTGAGGCCCGTGGGGCGCCCCGCCCGCACGGTCGAATAGCTGCCGCCGAGCGCGCGGACGGCCATCTCCATCCCCGCGCGATAGTCGAATACGAAGACCCGCGCACCTGCCCGCCGTGCCATGGTCATCAGGAAAGCCGCCAGGACGGATTTGCCGGAGCCGGGACGGCCGAGGATCAGCGTGTGGCCACCCGTGGGTTCGCGATCCGGCGCGCCCTGTTCGTGGAAGTTGAAGCGAAAACCGCTGCGCTCGGGTGTGGGAAAGAGCGTGATCGGAACGCCCCAGGGGACTTCCCGCCCTGTCTTTCCGAGCGAGGTGCGGTGGAAGGTAGCGAGATCGGCGAAGTTGTGGTTCGTGATTGCGGCCTTGCGGCTACGCGCCCCTGTGTTCCCGGGATGCTGCGCCATGAAATGCGCCCGCGCCCCGAAGGCTTCCGAGATCAGGTTGATCCCGGAAGTGGCGGAGATGTTGCGGATTTCGGCCGCGATGTCGTCAAGCGCCGTCTGGGTGCGGGCATAGACGGCCACGGTCATGTGGTGCTCGCCGAAGATCAGGCGTTTGGATTCCAGATCGTCCTGCGCGAGTTCCAGTTCCTGGGCGAGACTGACGGCTCCGTCATTGGCGGCCTGCATTAGCCGCAGCTGCCGCTTGATCCGGCCCGCCATGATGTTGGCGTTGATCGGCACAAAAGAGTGCGTGACCACCATGTCGACGGGCAGATTCAACTCGTCGAGCATCAGGCTATCGGTCTTGGCGGGGTAGTTCTTCACCGCAAAGATCGCCCCGAGCTTGTCGCCGACGGCACCGTCCGAGAGTGCGATGGTCGTGCCGCGGAAGGTGACGCGGGTATTGGCTACGTCCTCGGCGATCACACCGAGGCGCGACCGGGGGAAGAGCGGGTGCTCCTCGCCCGTGTTGAGTGAACCGAGGAAGCCCAGAAGCTCGCCGGTGCTTGCGGCCAGCAGGCGGGGCTTCAGCTCATCGAAGGAGGACAGCAGAAACCCCACAACCTCGTCGAGCTTGCGCAAGCGGCGGGTGGTGTCGGCCGCATGTCGCGAGCGAGACGCCCCAAGTCCGAATGGCAAGCGGCTGCCGGTCTCAGGTCGCTTCAGCACCGTCAGGGTCAGCGTCTTGTCGCGCAAACCCGCGCGGCCGAGATGCGCGTGCCATCGTTTGTCGACGGCGGCCGCAAACCCTTCGCCCGGAACGGGCGGCAGGGTCACGTCGACCGCTTTCGAGACCTTGTGCAAGTAGAATGAGAACTCGGTCCCGACCTGCGCCACGATGCCAGCCAGCAACCCTCCGATCCGGTCGAGATGCCCGTCCTCGCTCGTGGTGCTGTTCACCCCCTCGAGCCGGATGCATTGCATCAGCTCGTTGCCGCGTGTCCGGATCGTTCGGTCGTTCACGAGGCTCACATAAGGCAGCATCATTGAGAGCCGCTTCTCGCCCTTGACCCATGAGGGTAGCGCAGTCAGCGGATCGATGGCGTTCTCAACCTCATCGGCAAGTCCATCACGGGGCATAGCTGTCGCCTCCGTGCAGCTTGCGGTTCGTCGTGGGCGGGGTTTCATGCAGGGTGATCACAAGGACATCGAGGAAGTTCGGATCCCAGTCTGCGGCCTTCCAGAGCGCCGGCCAGGCCAGCCCCGCGAACACAGCCACCACCCAGCTCTGCACCCAGAGGAACAGAAGCGTCGAGCCGAAGAGCCAGACCATGGCGTACATGATCGGCAAGCCCATCAGCTTGGGTGGCCTGAGAAGGCCGATGAACACGCGGGACTGGTCAGCCATGGCCAAGAACTCCGGGATTGCTCAGGTGGTCCAGATGGCGGCGACGATGGTGGGTGCTGCGGCGATGCCCGCGATTGCAACCACGACCCAAAGCGCCTGACGAAAGTCGAGGATGCCAAAGAGCCAGGAAAGAAACACACCGATCAGTGCGAGCGTGCCAATCACGATGCCCAAGGGACCGGTGATCGCATCGACAATGCCTTGAAGCAGGGTCTGTACCGGCGAGAGGTCGATGCTTTGCGCAAGCGCTGGACCCGCCAGCACGATAAGGGCCATCGCGCCGAACGCGGTGATCGCCCGCGTGCGGAGCACGCTTTGACGTTTTCTCGATGTCATGAAAGATCTCCTCTGAGCCGCTCAAACACGGCGGTCACACGGGCCACATGCCCTTGGGTTTCTCGAAAAGGGGGGATGCCGCCGTGGCGTGTGACCGCCTCCGGACCCGCGTTGTAGGCCGCAAGGGCCAGAGAGCCCTCGCCGAACTGGTCGAGCATCATCAGCAGGTAGCGAGCTGATCCGTCGAGGTTCTGCGCAATGTCATGTGGGTCGACGCCGAGGTCGCGGGCAGTATCCGGCATAAGCTGCCCGAGGCCTATGGCACCGACAGGGCTACGTGCAGCCGGATTGTATGCGCTCTCGACTTCAATGTTGGCTCGGTAAAGGAGCGCCCAATCAGTGACGGAAAGCCCCGCGCGACGCAGCGCACCATGCCCGGCATACCGTAGCGCCGTGGTCTCGATCGCATGGAGGATTTCTGGGGTGGCGTGGGCGGCAGATCGAGCCGGGATCGCTGTCTCGCTCGTTGCGTCGGGAACGCGAGGTTCTGCGAAGAGAAAAAGGCGCTCGTTTGCCTCTTGAGAAGTGGAAATCAATTGGCCGTCTGGACCAACCGAGAAGATGAAACCGTCGGCCAGGGCCGGGGGCGCGGAACAAACGCCTGTACCCAAAGCAACGACGAGCGCGGTCGCGCGGTCAGCTGCCTTTGACCGGAGGCGCGGCGTGGCGTTCGCGGCCACCTTCTTCAAGTGGGATGCTAGCGGTCGTACAGCCCATGTCGGCCAGGAAACTGACAAGGCCAACGATGGTTTTGAAGTCGCGGAGCTTGAGGACGCTTCGGCTGGTGACGAGCATCTTATCGTCACGCCCATCAGTGGCGACGGCGCGGATGACCCACGAGCCGTACCAGCTGTTATGGCGCTTCTCTGCTCTCTCCTTGCAGACCACCTCAATGAGGTAGCCCTCGGCGAGCAAGCCGCGCAGTCCGTCTTCTGTAACCACATTCGGGGCTTCTTCTATCATGGCCTTCCCTTGGGTCCTTGTTCTGCCTGGGTGCAGTATCAGGCCCACGGGGTCGCAACACCGTGAGCGATACAAAACAACATTAATGATAGCAAGACAATAATAACGTGTTGACGAAGTTCGCCTTGCTCCGATAACGGTGATAGCCGACAGAATGATAATCTTAAAGGCGGCAAAGGAGTTTTGCCCTGCGCTTGTTTATTGCGCGCAACGCACCGTTGCTGTTCGCGTTCCTGCTTGGAAGCATGCCGGTAGCCGCAGCGGCGGACTGCGTGCCTCCCGAACGACCGTTCTTGCCTCAGTCGCAAGAAGACATGCGTGCCTATGCCGATCTGCTGCGTTCTGATTTCGAGGGCTACATCGCCGACATCCAGGAATACTTCCGTTGCCTTGATGCCGAGCGTCAACGCGCGTTTCAGGAGGCACGCGAGGTCAGTGAAGACTATGGGAAACTGGTCGAGCTATTGGAATGAGGAAACGCAAGGGCTTAACCGCCGTCGAGATCCTCGTAGTAGACGAGCGCGGGCATGTTGCGGCGCTGGTGCACGATGCGCAGGATGACTGCCGCCCCGTCCGCCGCATCTAGCCGCTTGTAGAAGATCACGTGACGTTGGCAGTTGACGGACCGCATCCCCGGAACGAAGAGACTCCTGTCCCGACCCCGGTCGGGATCCCCGGTGATCTGCTCGAAGGCGTTGACCAACTGGCGGTAATAGACGAGCCATTGGTCCCTACCCCAAGTTTCGACGGTGTAGGCACGGATCTCTTCAAGGTCGGCGCTGGCCCGACCGGAAAGCCGAATTGTCATGTGGGTCAGCGATCAAACGCATCCGGTTCGAAGGCATGAGCATCGAACTCGGCGAAATCCCCATTTTCGGCCAGGGAGGCTGCTTCCTCTAGGTCGGCCTTGAGGGAATAGAACTGCCGGGCGCCATCTTTCTCCATCAGCATCCTTACGCCGGCGCGCACGACTTCGCTCAAATTGGCGTAGGCGCCGGACTCGATCTGCGCCTGCACATATTTCTGCATCGGTTCGGTCAGGTGGACGTTTGGCATCAGACTCTCCTATCCATGCTCAATCGTATCAGATACTGACATAAATCTTCAAGGTCATGTTCGGTCCCAACATAGGCTCGTTGCTCCACCCCGTCCTTCTGCGCCCGGATTCCCGCCGGGGAACCAGGCGAGACAGTTTTCCGTTCTGCCATTCCCGAGACCATGAGCGCTGCGACTCGCCGTGTGACGGGCTCATGCGGCCTGTTCTTCCATGACCGCTTTCGTGGCCGCATTGAAATGCTATATTTGTATTTGTTTACAGATATTTGAGTGAAAGTTAACATGAAAGAGGTCCGTAATTTTGGCCACTTTCAAGACGCCGAAGCAGCCAGAACCGACGTCAGTTCTTGGAAGCCATCAAGCTAGACAAGCGAACAATCGCACGCAACCATCAATCAAATCTCCTTGATATCATTAATGTTGTTTCGTATCGCTGCACCATTATAGATGGAGTCGGCATCATGAAGCACGTGATCCACGGCGTGGCAACAGCCACGGCACTAAGCATATCCGGACTAATGGCCTCGTCCGGTCCGGCTCAGGCCTATCAGGTGGACTGTGCAATCCTCCTCTGCCTTGCGGGGGGCTGGCCTGCCTCCGCGCCCTGCGCACATGCTAGAGCGGTCTTCATTCGGCGGATTACGCCATGGCCGATCGAGCCGCCTTTGCAAATCTGGCGGTGTCCGATGGGTGTGTCGTTCAACGATCCCAACCCGATGTCGCCCATGGAACGCCTTTATGACATCACGTTCCGCGATCCGCCCGAACCGCAGGAATCGACTCCGATCCCCCTTGTTCACATCCAAGCAGATGAGCAAGCCGACATCGACATCTCAGGCGACGCCTTTGATTTCGTGCGCAGCATTCGCGTTTATCACATCCAGTACCGCCAGCATGAAAACCGAGATGGCGACTGTAATCGCAGCGACTCCACGCGGTTGGGGTCCTACGGCGTGCAGGGCGACTACCGATGGACAAGGTCCACCGTAGGCCAGGTGCCGGCCGCATCCGGCCTGAGCATCCCGAATGGATGCGGGAGCTACTTCTACCGTTCCGTCTTCGTCGACTGGCACGATCACGCCGGTAACTATGGCTCTGAAGAGGTTCGCTACTGACAAAATCTGCGCGCGGTTTTGCCGCGCGCGTCATCTCAACCCCGCACGGGAGGCTGTGCAAAACCCCTGAAAAGGAGACGACGCCAGACCGTGAAGCCTGACGCCGTGCTAGAAAACTCCGTGAACAAGAGTTTCCTAGCGCACCGCTAAAACACCTGCAACCAGCAAAGTTGTTTTGCTGGCAAGAATGTTGTTGTCTCACGACATGGCGTCGGATCTCCAAGGAGACCTCGACCATGGAACCTACGACCGGCTTGATCCTGCGACGGATTACGCAGACAAATCTCTCTGTTGCAGCGCACAAGCTTGCCACCCTCATCCTCGACGCCATCGCCTGGAAGGATGGCTACAACGGTTTGTCGCGCGGAACGGCAGCCTTCACCCTCTCGTGGTCTTGCCCCACTGAAGTGGTCCGCCTTTTGGGATAGTTTATCCCGCATGATGGAGGACTACTTGGATGGCAGGCAAACGCGAGAAGCCGGAAGATATCGTCATGAAGCTACGTCAGGTTGAGGTCTTGCAGGGGCAAGGCGCGAAGCTGGCGGATGCCGTGCGCCAGATTGGCGTGACCCAGCAAACCTATTACCGCTGGCGGCGTGAGTTTGGCGGGATGAACCGAGATCAGCTCAAGCGGCTGAAGGAACTGGAGCAGGAGAACACGCGGCTGCGGCGTGCCGTGTCGGACCTGACGCTCGACAAGCTGATCCTGACGGAGGCAGCAAAGGGAAACTTCTGAGCCCTTCGCGTCGCCGTCAGTGCATCGACCACGTCCGGCAGGAATTTGGCGTTTCCGAACGCCGTGCCTGCCGAGCGCTTGGGCAGCACCGGTCGACCCAACGCAAGATCCCGCTCGGTCATCAGGACGAAGCCCGTTTGACCGCCGACATCACTGAACTGGCACGTCAATACGGGCGATATGGCTATCGCCAGATCACCGGCTTGCTGAACCAAGCTGGATGGTGCGTCAATCACAAGCGGGTCGAGCGGATTTGGCGACGCGAGGGGCTTAAAGTCCCGCAGATGCAAAAGAAACGCGGGCGGCTCTGGCTGGCGGATGGCTCCTGCGTGCGGCTGCGGGCTGAGCGCCCGAACCATGTCTGGTCCTATGATTTCGTCCAGGACAGGACGGCAGACGGGCGGGCTTACCGCATGCTCAACATCGTTGATGAATTCACCCGGGAGGTGCTGGTGATCCGTGTCAAACGCAAGCTGAACTCGGTCGACGTGATCGACGCGTTGACCGATCTGTTCATCCTCCGAGGCCCGCCCGAGTTCATTCGGTCGGATAACGGCCCCGAATTCATCGCGGCCAAACTGCGCAACTGGATCGAGGCGGTGGGCGCCAAAACGGCTTACATTGAGCCGGGGTCGCCTTGGGAGAACGGGTATGTTGAGAGCTTCAATGCCAGGCTTCGTGACGAGCTCCTTGATGGGGAGGTGTTTTATTCGCTGAGAGAAGCCCAGATCCTCATCGAACGCTGGCGCAAGCATTACAACACGGTGCGCCCGCATAGTGCCTTGGGCTACCGACCACCGGCACCCGAAAGCATCGTGCCCATAGACCGCAGGCCCACGATGCACTAACTTTCAAACCGGACCACTCAGGTGGGGCAGACCACTCGGCCCTGGCGGAGAAGATGGGTGTCTCACGGCAGTATCTTGCGGTTCTTCTGAACGAACTTGAGGCTTCGGAGTTGCAGCTCGAGCGGGCGAAGCCGAATGGCAAGTTCGCGCCCTGGATCTTTCGGTTTTCCGCTTTCGACGAGGAGAGTGAAACCCATGATCTCGTGTCAGGTGAAGGCGACACATCACTATCTAGAGATAATAAAAACAAAACTATCTTCTCAGGGCTGATCGATATCACCACGAGTTCGAACGTTTTTCAGACAAGTTGGGCGGAGCTCATCAAAGCAGCGAAGGCCACGTTGCCCTGCTGGAACATCGACACCCAGGTCATCTGGGATCGCTTCCTCGCCTTCAACCGGTCCCGAGGCAACGGCAGGGTGCCGGCCGGCTTCCTGCTTGGCTTCATGCGCCGATGGCGAAATTCGTGGGGAACTCCAACTCGTCCCGCGGTCAAGCCGCCCGCGAGACCAATAACGGATCCCAAAGAGCGCGAATTGCTGAGACAGATGCAAGCCGCACCAACTGCGAACCGCCAGTTCCACGCGTCCGACTTGTGTCGCTTGATCGGACACGCTGCCTACGAAGCGCGGGTACTCGATGTGATCCGCAAGTTTGGGTGCCAGAGGTTTTCAGCAACCTTGGCGGTGCACGGACGAGCGGTGCTGGAAGGGGAGATATCCCGGTAGCTTCGCTTGCTCGGACTTGGAGTTGGTCTGCCCCACCTGAGTGGTCCGGTTTGAAAGTTAGTGCATCGTGGGCCTGCGGTCTATGGGCACGATGCTTTCGGGTGCTGGTGGTCGGTAGCCCAAGGCACTATGCGGGCGCACCGTGTTGTAATGCTTGCGCCAGCGTTCGATGAGGATCTGGGCTTCTCTCAGCGAATAAAACACCTCCCCATCAAGGAGCTCGTCACGAAGCCTGGCATTGAAGCTCTCAACATACCCGTTCTCCCAAGGCGACCCCGGCTCAATGTAAGCCGTTTTGGCGCCCACCGCCTCGATCCAGTTGCGCAGTTTGGCCGCGATGAATTCGGGGCCGTTATCCGACCGAATGAACTCGGGCGGGCCTCGGAGGATGAACAGATCGGTCAACGCGTCGATCACGTCGACCGAGTTCAGCTTGCGTTTGACACGGATCACCAGCACCTCCCGGGTGAATTCATCAACGATGTTGAGCATGCGGTAAGCCCGCCCGTCTGCCGTCCTGTCCTGGACGAAATCATAGGACCAGACATGGTTCGGGCGCTCAGCCTGCAGCCGCACGCAGGAGCCATCCGCCAGCCAGAGCCGCCCGCGTTTCTTTTGCATCTGCGGGACTTTAAGCCCCTCGCGTCGCCAAATCCGCTCGACCCGCTTGTGATTGACGCACCATCCAGCTTGGTTCAGCAAGCCGGTGATCTGGCGATAGCCATATCGCCCGTATTGACGTGCCAGTTCAGTGATGTCGGCGGTCAAACGGGCTTCGTCCTGACGACCGAGCGGGATCTTGCGTTGGGTCGACCGGTGCTGCCCAAGCGCTCGGCAGGCACGGCGTTCGGAAACGCCAAATTCCTGCCGGACGTGGTCGATGCACTGACGGCGACGCGAAGGGCTCAGAAGTTTCCCTTTGCTGCCTCCGTCAGGATCAGCTTGTCGAGCGTGGGCTGGTGCACGGTTTCTTGAGACAGTTCGGAGCGCTATTTCTCTCAGGAAAGGGGAGTAGAGCATGGACAAGAAGATCGACGACACCTCAGGTGCGACGGAGGCCACGGCCCCGTCGGCGCGCGCCCATCACGCTGGCGACGGCGGGGCCGTGGCCGGTCCTGCCAGGCGCCTTTCGGCGAAGCGCAAACTCGTGGCGGTTCAGCGGCTCATGCGGGGTGAGAGCTTGGAGGCGGTGTCGCGGGACCTGAACGTTCCGGTTCACCGGCTGTCCGAATGGCGCGACCGGGTGCTCATGGCGGCCGAGAGTGCGCTGAAGGAACGCGAGCGCGATGAGCGTGACGACGAGATTGCGCGGCTGCAGGCCAAGGTGGGCGAGATCACCATGGCCAACGAGTTGCTGTACGCGAAGATCGACAAGCTGGAGGGCGGCCGCCCTTTGGCCCGGCGGAGGTCGAGGACATGAGCCAGGCGCACTCGATCTCCACGCACCGGCGCTACGGGACGACGCGTGTCTGCAACATCTGGGGGGTCCCCCGGGCGACGGTGTACCGGCATCGTGTTACGGGCAATGCCGCCAATGAGGCGCGGCCGCCACGTCGTCGTGGTCCGGAGGGGGCCTGCAGCGACAGCGCGCTTCTGGAGCATATCGAGGCCATCATCGAAGCCTCGCCGTTTTCCGGGGAAGGCTACCGGAAGATATGGGCGCGGCTTCGGCATCTGGGCGTCTGTACCGCCCCCCGTCGGGTGCGGCGGGTCATGAAGGAGAACGACCTTCTGGCACCTCAGCGACCCGTCCAGCGGGATGCGCATCCCCATGACGGGACGATCGTCACTGAGCGGGTCGATCAGGTCTGGGGCACGGACATGACCCAGACGGTCACCATCGGGGAGGGACGGGCCTACGTGTTCATCGCGGTGGATCATTGCTCGGGCGAGTTCGTCGGCACCCATGCGTCTTCAAGTGCCAGCCGGTGGGAGGCGCTGGAACCGATCCGTCAGGGCGTCACCCGGCACTTCGGCTGTATCGGGCCGGATACGGCCCTCGGCCTGATCCTGCGGCACGACCACGGATCGAACTACATGTGTACCGGGGCACGGTTATGAGACAGCGCGTTGCGCTGGTCATGCCGCCATTTTGAACCCTTTGGCGGCGTCGGTTTCAAGGGCCTTCTGTTCGGCCCTGATCTGATCGGGCGTTTTGTAGCCGTGCCGTTCCCGCAGCCATGATGCGTTGTATCGCGCGGCGAAGGCGGCCAAAGCATGCCTGAGCTCTTCGACGGTCACAAAATGGCGGACCCAGAGCAGTTGCTCCTTGAGGGTGCGTATGGCCCGTTCGGCCACCCCATTGCCCTCGGGCTGGCGCACGAAAGCTGGTGAACTGGTGATCCCGAAGCATTTGATCTCGCTCTGGAAGTCTTCTGACATGTAGTTCGATCCGTGGTCGTGCCGCAGGATCAGGCCGAGGGCCGTATCCGGCCCGATACAGCCGAAGTGCCGGGTGACGCCCTGACGGATCGGTTCCAGCGCCTCCCACCGGCTGGCACTTGAAGACGCATGGGTGCCGACGAACTCGCCCGAGCAATGATCCACCGCGATGAACACGTAGGCCCGTCCCTCCCCGATGGTGACCGTCTGGGTCATGTCCGTGCCCCAGACCTGATCGACCCGCTCAGTGACGATCGTCCCGTCATGGGGATGCGCATCCCGCTGGACGGGTCGCTGAGGTGCCAGAAGGTCGTTCTCCTTCATGACCCGCCGCACCCGACGGGGGGCGGTACAGACGCCCAGATGCCGAAGCCGCGCCCATATCTTCCGGTAGCCTTCCCCGGAAAACGGCGAGGCTTCGATGATGGCCTCGATATGCTCCAGAAGCGCGCTGTCGCTGCAGGCCCCCTCCGGACCACGACGACGTGGCGGCCGCGCCTCATTGGCGGCATTGCCCGTAACACGATGCCGGTACACCGTCGCCCGGGGGACCCCCCAGATGTTGCAGACACGCGTCGTCCCGTAGCTGTCAACGGCGGAGTAAAATTGGGCCACGGGGCGGCGCAAAATTGGGCCACTTTGGGTTTGCGCGAGACGCGGCTGATGGGCGGCGGCCAGTCAGCCGCGCTCTCCATATAGCTTGCGGGTGACTGGCCGCCTTGGACCGTCAGGTCCAAGTCTGATACTTTGGATCAGGTGTTGTCGCCGGTCTTGCGCGCGCGACTTTGCGCGAGGCGATAGCTTTCGCCGTTCATCTCGAGGATGTTGACGTGGTGGGTCAACCGGTCGAGGAGCGCGCCGGTCAGCCGCTCGGTGCCGAAGGTCTCGGTCCATTCATCGAAGGGCAGATTGCTGGTGATCAGCGTGGCACCGCGCTCGTAGCGCTGGGAGATCATCTCAAAAAGCAGCTCGGCGCCGGTCTTTGACAGGGGCACGAACCCGAGCTCGTCGATGATCAGCAGCTTGACGGCAGCCATCTGCTTCTGGACGCGCAGCAGCCGACGTTCGTCTCGCGCCTCCATCAGCTCGTTGACCAGCGCGGCGGCGGTGGTGAAGCTGACAGACATGCCCTTCTGGCAGGCCGCCAACCCGAGGCCCAAGGCAATGTGGGTCTTGCCGGTTCCGCTGGGGCCAAGGGCGATCACGTTCTCACGCCGTTCGATCCATTCGCAGCGCGCCAGTTCCAGCACCTGCATCTTGTTCAGCTTCGGGATCGCCTTGAAGTCGAAGCTGTCGAGGCTTTTGGTGGCCGGGAACTTCGCAGCCTTGATGCGGCGCTCGACCATCCGCCGCTCGCGGTCAATGAGTTCCAGTTCAACGAGGCGCGACAGGAATTGGACATGGTCCAACCCTTCGGCGGCGCATTGGCGCGCAACCTTCTCGTGTTCCCGCAGGAAGGTGGGCAGCTTCAGCGTCTTCAGATGGTGGGCAAGCAGGATCTTCGGAGCCTCGCTCATTCCGCCGCCTCCGACATCAAGGCCATGTAGCTGGCCGCACGCGTCGTCTCGACGTTCGCCCGCGGCAGGTAGGGGTAGACATCGAGATCAAGCCTTGGGGGGCGCTTCTCGACCTGGCAAAGCACGAGGTGCTTCACGGCGTCAAAGCCGACCGCGCCCAGCTTCAGGGCCTTCTTCACGGCGGCATGCAGGTCATCCATGCCAAAGGTCTCAAGCAGCCGCAGCACCTGCACATACTCGCGGCGCCCCATCTTGAGCATGCGCGCCTCCATCAGGCGGCGCAAAGTCTGGAACTCTTCGGGCAGGTCCCATTCCGCCAGAGGCGCAGCCTGGTCCAAGGCATTGATCTTGCGCTCGATCAGCGGGAGGTAGTGAACCGGGTCGAAGATCATGTCCTCGCGATCGTAACAGCGCGGGTGTCGGGCGATCACCTCCCCGCGACAGCCGATCACGACCTCATCGACATAGCCGCGGATCCAGACATCCTGATGGCCATAGGCGACCGGGACCGAGTAATCGTTGGTGTCATAGCGCACGAGCGACTGCGAGCTGACCCTGCCGCTCGCTTGGTCGCAGGCGTCGAACGGGGCAGTAGGCAATGGGCGCATCGCCGCCAGATCGCGCTGCAGCCTCTCGCCGATCGTCTCCTTGTGACCCCGAAGAATGCGCGTGAGGCGTGCGCAGCACTGCCCTTCAAGGTCGGCGTTGAAGGCGTCCCAACTGGCAAAGTGGGGGATCGGCACCATGTGGTTGCGGCGGGCGTAGCCGACCATCCCCTCGACAGCGCCCTTGTCGTTCCCCTTCCCGGGCCGACCATAGCGATCCCGAAACAGGTAATGCGACTGCAAGCCGCTGAACAGCGTGGCGCGGATGCGCGTGCCATCTGGCTGGATCTTCGAGACCAGGCAGCGGTCGTTATCGTAGAGCACCGACTGCGGCACCCCGCCGAAGAAGGCAAAGGCGCGGACATGCCCGTCTATCCAGGCCTCCGCCGTCGCCGCCGGATAGGCCCGGACGAAATAGGCATCGCTGTGCGGCAGGTCGATGACAAAGAAATGCGCCTTCTGCTCGACACCGGCGATGACGACGACCGCTTCGCCAAAATCGGCCTGAGCATGGCCCGGCGGATGGGCCAGTGGCACGAACATCTCCCGTGTCCGCCGCTCACGCTCACGCACGTAATCCTTGACGATCGTATAGCCGCCGGTGAAGCCATGCTCGGCCTGAAGCCGTTCCCATATCCGCTTGGCCGTATGACGCTGCTTGCGATGCACCGCCTTGTCGGCTTCAAGCCAGGCGTCAATGAACTCGGTGAACCCGTCCAGCTTCGGCCGCCTGATCGGCTTGTCCCGCCGGTAGCCAGGCGGCACCGAGAAGGCCAACATCTTCTCAACCGTCCCGCGCGAAATGTTGAAATGCTTCGCCGCCGCCCGCGCGCTCATGCCCTCGGCACACGCCAAGCGAACCTTCTTGTAAAGTTCCACGGTATAAATCTCCCCACCCTCCCTGCTGCCGCAAGAAGGGAAAAGTGGCAGGATTTTACTCCGCCCGCAGCGAGACGATCCCGCCGCTACCGTGGCCTAATTTTGCACCGCCGTTTCCACGTAGCGCCGGTGCGTGGAGATCGAGTGCGCCTGGCTCATGTCCTCGACCTCCGCCGGGCCAAAGGGCGGCCGCCCTCCAGCTTGTCGATCTTCGCGTACAGCAACTCGTTGGCCATGGTGATCTCGCCCACCTTGGCCTGCAGCCGCGCAATCTCGTCGTCACGCTCATCGCGCTCGCGTTCCTTCAGCGCACTCTCGGCCGCCATGAGCACCCGGTCGCGCCATTCGGACAGCCGGTGAACCGGAACGTTCAGGTCCCGCGACACCGCCTCCAAGCTCTCACCCCGCATGAGCCGCTGAACCGCCACGAGTTTGCGCTTCGCCGAAAGGCGCCTGGCAGGACCGGCCACGGCCCCGCCGTCGCCAGCGTGATGGGCGCGCGCCGACGGGGCCGTGGCCTCCGTCGCACCTGAGGTGTCGTCGATCTTCTTGTCCATGCTCTACTCCCCTTTCCTGAGAGAAATAGCGCTCCGAACTGTCTCAAGAAACCGTGCACCAGCCCAGATCGAACTACATGTCAGAAGACTTCCAGAGCGAGATCAAATGCTTCGGGATCACCAGTTCACCAGCTTTCGTGCGCCAGCCCGAGGGCAATGGGGTGGCCGAACGGGCCATACGCACCCTCAAGGAGCAACTGCTCTGGGTCCGCCATTTTGTGACCGTCGAAGAGCTCAGGCATGCTTTGGCCGCCTTCGCCGCGCGATACAACGCATCATGGCTGCGGGAACGGCACGGCTACAAAACGCCCGATCAGATCAGGGCCGAACAGAAGGCCCTTGAAACCGACGCCGCCAAAGGGTTCAAAATGGCGGCATGACCAGCGCAACGCGCTGTCTCATAACCGTGCCCCGGTACACCATCTGCGTTCTCCGACAACCGCTATGCGACCGAAATCGTTCGCGTGGGCGATGTCGACCTTCAGATCTTCTAGCATCGCCGAAGGCTCTTCGTAGCCCTCGAAACTTGTAAGGTCGAGAACCAGACCCGGATTATCGGTTGTTCCAAGACGCTCATGAAGCAGCGCGTGCATTTGCTTGAATTCTGTCTCCGTCAACTTGCCTTCGCAGACGAGCCCGATGACATCATCACGCTCGGTCAGCGTTTCCTTGAACATTGGTCTTCTCCTTTTCACTTGCGTTGCCGTGACCGTAGAGATCGGCGTTCTGATGAGCGCGATCCTCGTGCTCGAATTCGAGGCTGGAATGGCTGATGCCGAATTCTTCCTTCAGCCGCTCCTTGATCGCGCTCTTGATCTCTTCGATCTTCGACCATCCCTCGGCTGCCACGACGACATGACAGTCGAGCGCAGCCTCGTGCTCTTGCATTTGCCAGAGATGGACGTGGTGGACGTCGGCGACGCCTTCGACTTTCCGCATCGCTTCGACGACGGCCTCGTTGTCGATGTCCGGCGGGCTCCCGAGCATCAGGGTTCGGATTGGGCCGCCTATTTCAGTGAAAGACAGATACAGGATGTAGGTCGCGATGCCGATGGTGATGGCAGGATCGACCCAACGCATGTCGTAAAGGATGATCAGCGACCCAGCGACGATAACCGCGACCGAAGCAAGCGCATCCGAAAGGTTGTGGAGAAAAAGCGCACGGATGTTCACGCTCCCCTTCTGCATCGAATAGGTCAGCATTGCGGTCAGCGTGTCGACCACAAGCGCGATTCCACCGAGAATGACGACGGTCCACCCCATGACTTCGGGTGGATCAATCATGCGCATGCCACCTTCGTAGATCAGATAGAAGCCGATCACGATGAGGGTGGTGTAGTTGATCAGGGCCGCGACGATTTCGACCCGGCCATAGCCGAAGGTCATGCGCTCATCGGCCGGGCGGCGCGCGATCTTGCGTGCGGCAAAGGCAATGACAAGCGAGGCCATATCGGAAAAGTTGTGCAGCGCATCGGCGATCAGTGCCAGGCTGCCCGACAATATGCCCCCGACGATTTGCGCAACGGTAAGAAGCCCGTTCGCCCAGATCGCGATGGCAACCCGCCGATCGCCAGAATCCGGATCGATATGCGCGTGCCCGTGGTCATGTGGCATTGGCAGGCTCCTCATGCGCGTGTGTCGCGCGTCGGTCAGTCTTGAGGCGGTCGCTGCGGAAACCACGAACGCGCGCATTCATCCAGTGGCGTATGATATGACGGTAAAGGGCACCACGCAGCCATCCAAAGGATTGCTCATGGGAAAAATAGAAGGCGTCCGGCGTATCAAACACGCCGAAATCCTGCACGATGCCGGTTTTCTGAATGTAGGTATCTTCTCCGTTCCAGGCGACGGGAGGCGCGCCAAGGCAATCCGTGCCCGCGCCATAACCGCAGAGACTTTCTGTGTCCGAGAATGACGTTTGCAGGACATCGAGGAAAGCGTCATCCAGGATGAAGCCTTCAAGGTTGATCCAGGCACCTTGAAATTCGATCTCGACCCATGAGTGGAGAATTTCCTGCGGAGCAAGCGGATACACCAGCTCAGGGACAACACCGCGCTGCAAGCCTTTGTGGATCGTAAACCCATGCAACCGGCAACGAATGCCGACACCACGCAGCAGCGCCATCAAGAGCGTGCCTTTGGTATTGCACTGCCCATAGCCGTCGGAAAGCACTTCGGATGCGGGGATGTCGTCAGCTCGATTGTATCCGAACGCGATTTCATTCCGAACGAAATCATAGGCAGCTCCGATCCGATCGTATTCGGATAAGCCGCGCCAGCTGCGGTTCTCAATTAGACGCGCAAGAGGCGCGGCATCAAAATCCAGTAGTTTGGTGGGTACAAGTAGGGGGTCGATCATCTGCAACGGGTCGCTCCTCGAATCGTCTTGGAACAAGACTAATTGCTATAGTCACTATAGCTTCAATCCTTTCTTTCAGAAAGAATCTCCCGCAACTATTTGTCCGTGTGAACCGCTTTGTGGTGTTCGCCGTGTGCGTCGCGCAGGATGTCGATACCGCCCCAGGCCGCGATCCCGGCGACGATCACACCGACGACAAGGTCCGGCCAGTTGGTTCCTAGCCAAGCGACGAGGCCACCGGCCACGACGATCCCGAGGTTCGCGGCGAAATCGTTGTAACTGAAGGTGTTGGCCGCGCGGATATTGACGTTTGGATTTTTGAGCTTAGCGAGCAGCCAAACGCAGACTGCGTTGATAGCCGCCGCGATCAGGGCCATTGCAATCATGATCGTCCCGAGCGGATCTGACCCACCGATGTAGCGGCGCCACGCATCGTAGAGGATGCCTGCAGCGAACAGGATCAGCAGCCCGCCGGAAACGTTCGCCGCCCCGCGTTTCCATTTGGCGGATCGGGACAAAGCGAAAAGGCTGATCGCGTAGACGAAGCTGTCGGAGAGGTTATCGAGCCCGTTGGCGATCAGGGCACTTGAGTCGCCGAAGGCGCCTGTTGCGAAAAAAGCCACGGCCAAACCGATATTGAGCGCCAGAACGATCCAAAGCGTCCGTCTCTCCATTGAATCTTGTCTAGCGGCCATTTTGTGGTTCCAGCTTGTGTTGTACGACACATTAACTTCTGCGGCTGATCTGCGTTCCAGCCGGAATGTTGGCTGAATTCCTTCAGGCCCCGATTTCCTCGTGTTCGGTCAAGCATTCCGAATGGTCCCGCAACACCTCAAGCACCTTGCAATCTCCCGTCCGCCCGCCGCTGCATTCGTGAACCATGCGTTTCAGTTCCGTGCGCAGCGCCTTCAGGCGGGCCATGCGCTGCTCCACCTGTTTGAGCTGGCGACGCGCGATGGCATCAGCCTCATCACAGGGCCGGTTGGGATGGTCGCTGAGGTCGAGCAGCTCGCGGATCGCATCGAGCGAGAAACCGAGTTGTCGCGAATGGCGGATGAAGGACAGCCGGTCGAGCTGTGCATTGTCGTAGCGCCTCTGCCCGCCTTCGGTCCTGCCAGGTTCGGGCATGAGCCCAATCTGTTCGTAGTACCGGATGGTCTGCACCTTCGTGCCAGTCTTCTTTGACAGAGTACCGATCGTGAGCATTTTCGCCTCCATGAAAAAGATACAGTTTGTGTAGGTTTTGCCGTCGGAATAAACAAGTGTCGGTTTCACAGACGCGTGAGTTCAAGCTATACCATGATTTCGTGCTTGAACCTCTAGCGGCTAGAGGATGTATCCGCACTTGCAATAAGAATCAAAAACAGGCGAACAGGATTGTCCCTTACATCGGCACAGAAGTTTCTTTGGGTTTTGGCAGGCGTGGCAGCGCTTGCCTTCGTATGGCTCTTGCTATGGTCCGATTATCGTGCCGATAGCGCCCGAACTGACGCCGAGCCGCCTTTTTTCGCTGAGTTCGAACTGACGGACCACCAGGGTATGGTTCAAACCGAGGAGGACTTTGCGGGGCGCTGGATGCTGGTTTTTTTCGGCTTTACCAACTGCCCCGACGTCTGCCCGACGACCCTATCTGAGGTCGCGGCGGTGATGGACGGTCTGGGCGACGATGCCGCCAAGGTCCAGCCGATTTTCATCACCATCGACCCCGAACGGGACACGCCCGCCGCACTCGCCGAATACGTCACGCTGTTCGATGCGGGCATCATCGGTCTGACCGGCACGCCGGAACAGATCGCCGCCACATCCGAGACGTTTCCGATCTTCTTTGAACGCGTCGAAGAGGCTGCGGCGCCGGATGGTTACACGATGGGCCACACGTCGCATTTGTTCCTCTTCGATCCCGACGCGGGCTTCGCCGACTCGTGGCCCTACGGCACCTCCGCCGAAGAGATACTCGCCGATCTGGAAGAGAGGTTCTGACCGACATGAACCGTATGTCCGGAGAAACAGCCCTCGGGCTGGCGTGGATCATCGCGCTCGTCGCCTCGCTTGCCGTGCTTTTTGTCGGCGAGGTGCTGGGGCAGACGCCCTGTGTGCTGTGCTGGTTCCAGCGCGCCTTCATGTTCCCCTTGGCCATTGTCCTCGGGCTCGGCCTTTGGTGGCGGGACGGCCGCGTGGGGCGCTACGGCATCGCATTGGCGCTTGGCGGCGGCGCAATCGCCCTCTGGCACATGGGGCTGTACGTCGGTCTTGTTCCCGAACGCGTCCAGCCCTGCACGGCCACCGGCCCCTCTTGCACCGATGACAACCAACTGGTCTTCGGCATCCCTATCCCGCTGATGGCGCTCGCCGCCTTCGCGCTGATCGGGGCGCTGTCGGCCCTTTCATTGAAGGACACACGAACATGAATCGACGCGGCCTGATCCTGTCCGTTCTTGCCCTCGGCGCCGCCGGTTTCGGCGGAGCCACCTGGTTTGCAATCCGCCCCGGCCCAGTGGCCGAAGCGGAGCCCGTTGCTCCGGAACTTGCGGAGGCGATGATCCGCCCCTACTCGCCCATCCTCGGGCCTGCGGATGCGCCCGTCACGATCGTCGAATTCTTCGATCCGGCCTGCGAGGCCTGTCGCGCCTTTCATCCCATCGTGAAGGACATCATGGCCGAGCATGGGGAAGCTGTCCGCGTCGTGATCCGCTACACGCCCTTCCACGGCGCGGCATCCGAGGAAGCCATCCGCGTGCTCGAAGCGGCGCGCATGCAGGACGTTTACGTGCCGGTGCTCGAGGCCGTTCTGCGGGAACAGCCGAGATGGGCGTCGCACGGTGCCCCGGCGCCTGGCCTGATCCTTCAGATCGCCGCCACGGCCGGACTCGATGCCGAAGCCGCGCGCACGCAAATGCTGGCACCCGGTGTCGTGGCGATCCTTAACCAGGATCGTGCTGACGTCGAGGCCGTGGGAATTCGCCAGACGCCCACATTCTTTGTGAACGGCAAGCCGCTCGATCCATTCGGGGAGGCAGAGTTGCGTCGTCTGGTGGCCGCCGAAGTCGCTGCCGCGCAAAGCTGAATGGAAAGGGCAGGATCAGAACGATGAAAAAGTATATTTTGACTGGCACACTGGCCGCGCTTTTGACCCTTGGAGGGCTCTCGGTGCCCGCGCTGGCCGGACCCGAGGATGTTGTCGTCGAGAACGCGTGGTCCCGCGCCTCCATCGGGATGAACCGTCCCGGGGCCGCTTACATGACGATCCGCAACACTGGCGACGAGCCGGTGACGCTGATCGGCCTTACAACACCGCTCGCGATGATGCCCGAAATCCACGAGACGAAGACCAATGCCGAAGGTGTGAGCTCCATGAGCCCGGCGGGGGAGATCGCGATCGCCCCGGGCGAGAGCGTCGCGCTCGAACCGGGGGGCCTGCACGCAATGCTGATGCGGCTACAAGAACCGATGACGGAAGGGGACACCTTTCCGCTGACCCTGCTTTTCGACGACGGAGGCGAAGTGACGGTCGAGGTGCCGATCCTCGGAATCGCCGCGCGGGGGCCAGAGGACTGATGCGGCGACGGGCGGTCCTGGGGTACGGCGCGGCTGGTGTCGGGGCGGTCGCCCTGATGCTCTTCGTCGGTTGGTGGCAGGTCGATGGACCCGGTGGACCCGAACCTGTCGGGCAGCGGCCTGTGGCCCTGACCGAGATGGATTTCCGTCTGACGGATCATGAGGGCAACGCGGTCGGGCCGGAAACCCTGATCGGTCGCCCGACGATGGCGTTCTTCGGCTTCACCTACTGTCCCGTTGTCTGCCCGACCACGCTTTCTGACATTTCGGGATGGCTCGACGATCTGGGAGACGAGGCCGACGAGATGAACGTGGTTTTCATCACGGTCGATCCCGAGCGCGACACTGTCGAAACGATGGCCGAATATGTCGGCTACTTCCATCCGGCGATCCGCGGCTGGACGGGACCGGAAGAGCAGATAGCGCGCGTCGCGGACGGCTTCCGCGCCACCTACGAGCGAGTACCGGCGGAGAGCGGCGATTACACGATGAACCACACCGCGAGCGTCTTCCTGTTCGCAGCCTCTGGGCGATTCGTCACCATGATCGACTATCACGAGCCCAAAGAATTCGCGGTGCCGAAGATCCGCCGCGCGCTGGAAGAAGAAATGGAGGGGGCGACATGAGGCTCAGAACTTTGGCGGCTTGTGTCGCAATTGCGGGGACGGTTTCGGGAGCGGCTATCGCCATCTCTGATTCCATGTCGAAAGAACCCGTGCCGCCGGAACTTGCCCAGGCAGGTAGCTGGATGCCCCAAGGTCCTGAAGCCCCCCAGAACGTTGACATCCCCGTGACGCTGCCCGCGGCGGCATGGGCAGACGATGCACCCGACCTCAGCCCGCTGCCCCTTCTGCAGGCCGCGTTTGCCGACAGGCCGGTGCAAGCGATCAAGCCACCCCTGTCGACGTGGTCGCGCGACATTGCTCCGGGCGAAACGCTCGATTTCTTGCTGTCAGAGGCCGGTCTTGCGGCACCTGACAGAGCCGAAGTTGCCCTCGCGCTTGGTGCGGAATACGATCTGCGACGGCTGCGGCCGGGGCACTCGGTCACTGTCGCTTCGACCGTGGACGGCAGCCCCCGCACCGTCTCACTCGCCGTCGAGGACGGGGTTCGGATCGAGGTGGTTTTCGGCGAGCAGATGTCCACGCAGGTCGTGGCTCCGGATCCGGAAATCGTAACCCTTGCCGGCGAAGCCATGATCGACAGCTCGATCTTCGCGGCACTCGACGAAGCCGGCATACCCGCCCGTTTTTCCGTGGACCTTGCGCAGATGCTGGGTGGGACCGTGGATTTCCGCCGCGAGATGGCCGGTGGCGAAACACTAAGGCTTCTCTGGCGTGAGGCGCGGGTCGGAGAGGACAGGATCGGACAGCCCGAACTCGCCTTCGCCGCACTGGAGATCGGCGGTTCGCTTTACGAGATCGTATGGCCGGACGACGGCAGCGGTCAGGCGACGATCTACGTCGATGGCGAGGTGCTGCGCGTCTTCGCACAGCCGGTCGAGGGTGCGCGCCTCAGCTCGGTGTTCGGACGCCGCACGCATCCGGTCTTTGGCAACGTCCGGATGCACACCGGCGTCGATTTTGCAGCGGCACGTGGGACACCGGTTCAAGCGACGGCACCGGGGCGGGTCAATTTCATCGGCTGGCGCGGCGGATATGGTCGCGTGGTCGAAATCTTGCACGGCTCCGACACCATGACGCGCTACGCGCATCTGAGCGCCGTGCCGGAAGACTTGGCACAAGGCCAACGCGTTGCGGCGGGAGACGTGATCGGCCGCGTCGGCGCGACTGGCACGGCGACAGGTCCGAACCTGCACTATGAGGTGCTCGTGGATGGGCGCCCGACTGACCCCCTCTCTGACGACCGGCTCGCCGAAGCGGCCGAGAGCGATGCGGATGATACCGCCGCGCTCTCGCGTCTGGCCGAGGCGCGGGCGCTTCTGAATGAAAACCTCGGCAGCGAGATTGCCAAAACGACAACCGAAAGGCTCTGACCCATGAAACGCATGACACAAGTTCTTGCCATCACGCTCGCCCTGTTCCCAGCGGCCCAGGCCCTCGCAGAGGCAACGGCGATCGACGTCCGCAAGACCAACGGATGCGGCTGCTGCCTCTCGTGGATGAAACATCTCGAAGAGAACGGGTTTGTGCCGACCGGCCAGGACATGTTCGGCGGGCTTCTCGTGCGCTTCAAGCTAGACAACGGCGTGCCGCAGCGCATGGTCTCCTGCCACACCGCGCTCATTGACGGCTACGTGATCGAGGGCCATGTACCGGCCGCTGACATCCGCCGCCTTCTCGAGGAGCGCCCGGACGCCGTCGGCCTCGCTGTTCCGGGGATGCCCTATGGCTCGCCCGGCATGGGGCCAGAAGACGACCGCGAGGCCTATGATGTCTTCCTCATCCGCAAGGACGGGTCGACGGAAGTCTTTTCGAGCTACGCCGAAGGATAATCTGGCCCGCCCATGGAAAATCTGTCTCCGATAATGCTCGGCTTTCTCGGAAGTCTTGCCGCCGGATCGCTCACAGCAGTCGGAGCAGTTCCCGTGCTGTTCGGGCGCATCCCGTCTCGGGCCACACGCGATCTGTCGCTCGGCTTCGCTGCCGGTGTGATGCTCGCCGCTTCTTTCTTTTCGCTGATCATCCCGGCATTGGATGCGGCGGAGCCGATGTTCGAAAACGGCGCGATGCCTGCGGCCATCGTATGCGTTTCGATTCTTCTGGGCATGGGGGCTGTCGCCCTGATGAACGAAAAGCTGCCGCACGAGCACTTCAAGACGGGACGCGAAGGGCCCGAAGCGGCGTCTTTGCGGCGGGTCTGGCTGTTCATCATCGCAATCACGATCCACAACTTCCCCGAAGGCCTTGCGGTTGGGGTCGGCTTCGGATCCGGAGGTATGGAGGGCGGTCTGCCGCTCGCCATCGGCATCGGGCTTCAGAATGCGCCCGAAGGATTGGCCGTCGCTGTATCTCTGCTGGGCGAGGGATATCCGAAGCTGCGCGCCTGGGGCATCGCGGCGCTGACGGGCATGATCGAGCCGATTGGCGGTTTGCTCGGGGTCGGCATCATCACACTGTCGGAACCGCTGCTTCCATGGGGTCTGGCCTTTGCCGCGGGCGCAATGCTCTACGTCATTAGCCACGAAATCATCCCCGAAACCCATCGCAGCGGCCATCAGAACAGGGCGACGCTCGGTCTCGCAGTCGGGCTCGTTCTGATGCTGTTCCTTGATGTCTGGTTGGGATGAGGCAATGTCACTAAACAAGGTATCTCCGATGATCGGCGTCTTCGCAGCACTTGCTGCGTTCGCGATCGATCAGATCACCAAAGCCATTGGCGTTGCGAATGCCGTCACTTTAAGCGCCGGAATTCCCGTGTTTCCGGGATTCAACCTCGTCTTTTATCGTAATGACGGCGTGACTTTCGGTATGTTGGGCGGCGCGCCGTGGTGGAGCCTCATCGCTTTCGCTCTTGCCATCTGTGTTTGGCTGGGGGTTATGCTGTTTCGCGCCGACAATGCGGTGGAAACGCTTGCCTACGGTGCGATCATTGGCGGAGCCCTGGGCAATGTCATCGATCGTGTGCGGTATCGGGCTGTAACAGACTTTCTCGATTTCTACATTGGCACAACACATTGGCCTGCCTTCAACTTGGCCGATGTATTTGTCGTCAGTGGCGTGGGGCTCTTGCTCGCCGCGCCATGGATCAGCGCGCGGCGTTCGATCAAGTCGTGAAGCCGGAAATTCTGAACCGCATCGCTCTGCGCCACCGTTTGCTTTCGCGGATGACGCTTGGTTTCGCCGCCGGGGCGATGACCGTTCTGACTTTCCCGCCTCATTCGATTCTCCTGCTCGTTCCCGTTGCCTATTCCGCGTTGTTTGTCGGGCTTCGCGATCTCTCCTTCGGGCGCGCTTTCCTCGTCGGCTGGGCGTTTGGTCTCGGCCAGTTCGGTTTCGGGATTTGGTGGATCGCGGAAAGTTTCTACGTCGAGGCCGAGCGGTTTGGGACGATGGCGATTCCGGCGGTCGCGGGATTGTCCGCAGGTCTCGCGATTTTCCCAGCCATTGCCGCTGCGCTTTTTGCCGAAATCGCGCGGCGCGGAGCCATGGGCAGTCTCTTGGCCTGCCTCCTGTTCGCGACCTCCTGGACCGTGGCCGAGTGGTTGCGTGGTCACGTTCTGACAGGGTTTCCCTGGAACCTGGCCGGTTACGCACTTGTAGACTACGCCGCCCTTCGCCAGACCGCCGCCTGGGTCGGAAGCTATGGGCTAAGCTTTCTCACCGTGTTCGTCGCGGTACTCCCTGGCGCGGCTGCTATGGCGTCCGGGCGGCAACGATTGACCATCTCGCTCATGGCGCTGGCCGGAATCGCGACGATGTGGGCTGTCGGCACGCTGCGCCTCCAGTCGGATGCACAACAGCCACCCGGTGTCGACCTGCGCATCGTCCAGGGCAACATTCCACAAGAGGAGAAATGGGCTCCCGAGAACCGCGAGGCGACCTTCGCGCGCTATCTTGAGCTTTCAACCCGGCCCGGCGATTTCGACGTGCTTCTCTGGCCGGAAACCGCCTTTCCGGGTTTCCTCGATGAGGATACGGAGGCACGGGCCCGCATTGCCGCAGCGCTACCAGACGGCAGAGTGCTGCTTACCGGTGTGCCGGACCGTGTACCGAGCGAGGATGGCACCCGATATTTCAACACGGTCCAGGCATTTGACGAGACCGGCGAGATCCTGACCGGATACGCGAAACACCATCTCGTGCCCTTCGGCGAATATGTGCCATTCCGCGGCTGGTTGCCCATCGAGCGGCTCACGGCGGGTCTGGGCGATTTTACGCCCGGACCGGGCCCGAGAACGCTTGCGCTTCCGGGTGTGCCGCTGGTCGCCGTGGCGATCTGCTATGAGATCATCTTCCCAGGGCATGTGGTCGACGACCTGTTCCGGCCGGACTGGATTTTCAACGCGACAAACGATGCCTGGTTTGGCACCAGCATCGGACCCGAGCAGCATCTGGCTTCCGCACGTATGCGCGCCGTAGAGGAAGGCCTTCCAGTCATCCGAGCCGCGAATACGGGCATCTCTGCGGTCATCGACGCGAGCGGAGAGATCGTTGCGCGGCTCGATACCGGCGAAACGGGCATCGTCGACGCTAGCCTGCCCTCCGCGCGACCGCCGACACTCTACGCGAGCTTCGGGGACTGGATGCTGTTGGCGCTCATCTTGGCTTCGTGGAGCTGGGCAATGGCGCCAATGCGACGGCTCACTACCGCCGCATGAGAAAGACCGTCATGCAAAGATGTGGATAGGTGTCCCGTCCTTCACCATTGCATAGATGTCCTCGATCTCCCGATCCGTGACCGCGATGCAGCCAGCTGTCCAGTCGCGGACATTTGTCGGGTCGATGCCGGGGCGTGGGCCACCATGGATGAAGATGTCGCCGCCGGGGGAAAGGCCCTGCGCTTCGGCAAAGGCGATGTCGGCCTCGTTCGGATAAGAGATGCCAATCGAAAGATGGTAGGTGCTGTTGGGGTTTCGCCTGTCGATTGTGTAAACTCCTTCCGGAGTCCGGCCATCCCCCTCGAATTGTTTGTGACCCTCAGGAGCGAAACCCAGCCCGACCGGATAGGTTTGCAAGACGCGATCGGCTCCGTCGAGAACAAGCAAGCGCTGTCCCTTGTAAAGCCGAACACGGGTGACTTCGGGTCCGTCATAGCTGCGGAACTTGCTGGCACACCCGGACAGAAACGCTACCAGCCCGCCCAACAGGACGGCGCGGCGGGGAAATCGGATGGTTTTCACTGCTCGATGCCTCTTTCGTGAGGTCTGTTATGGACATTACGTTACCTTGCAAATGCTGCGTGATCAATGTCCGTGGGCAAGCGCGGCCTTTGCCATCTGTGGGCCAACCTGCTCACCGCCGGACGGCGGCGCCTTGGCCTCTTGGCTGTTCAGCAGGCGCAGGGCATTGGCCACCACCAGCAATGACACTCCTACGTCGGCTGCAATCGCGCCCCACATCGATGCCAGTCCGAACGCGGTAGCGACAACGAAAACGCCCTTGGTCGCCAAGGAAATACCGATGTTCTGATGAATGATCGACATTGTCCGGCGCGAATGACCGATCAGCCAAGGCACCTTGCCGAGATCGTCGGTCATCAGGGCTATATCCGCCGTCTCGATTGCCGCGTCCGAACCAACGGCACCCATTGCGATGGCGTAATGCGCGCGCGCCATGGCCGGGGCGTCGTTGACCCCGTCGCCGATCATGGCCACCATGTCATGCGTTTCGACCAGTTCTTCGATGGCAGTCACCTTGTCTTCGGGCAGAAGCTCGGCACGGACCTCGTCGATGCCGACCTCGGCTGCAACAGCGCGCGCTGTCCGCTCGTTATCACCGGTCAGCATGACGATGGTCTTCACACCCTGCGCGTGAAGCTGCGCCACGATGCCTTTGGCATCCGGGCGGATACGGTCGCGCAATTCCAAGATGCCGGTGACACCGGTGTCGTCGCCCACGGCAACAAGGGTGCTGCCAGCCCCTTCGATGCGGTCGCGCAAATCCTTCGGAATGGCGTCGCCGAAACCCTTCTCCTCGGCAAACCGGTCCGACCCCAGCCAGATCGACCGGCCGTCTGTGCGTCCTTCAAGTCCCCTGCCCGGAACGGTTCGGGTATCTTCCGCGGCGGATACCTTGATGCCGTCGGCTTCTGCCCGCGCAAGAATGGCGCGCGCCAAGGGATGCGAGGAACGTGCCTCCAGCCCAGCGGCGAGGGTCATCAGATCTTGCGCCGATGCTTTGCCCAGCGGATGCACCGCCGCCACCTCGGGCTCGCCCATGGTGATCGTGCCGGTCTTGTCCATGGCCAGTGCAGTGGTCTTGCCCGGTGCCTCAACATATGCACCGCCCTTGATCAGCACCCCGGCCCGCGCTGAGGCGGTGAGTGCAGCGACGATGGAGACCGGTGTCGAGATGACCAGAGCGCATGGGCAAGCGATCACCAGCAGCACGAGTGCATTGTAGAACCAATAATCCCAGGCCCCCCCGAAAATGAGCGGCGGCAGCAGGGCAATTGCAATGGCGAGAGCCATGACGATAGGCGTATAGATGCGGGCGAATTTCGCCACCCACTGCTCCACCGGCGCGCGGCGGGCATGGGCGTCGCCGACCATGCGGATAATCTTGGCCAACACGGTGTCCGAGGCGGCCTTCGTGGCGCGCACCGTCAGTGTGCCTTCGCCGTTGATCGTACCGGCATAGACTTCGTCGCCCCGTTCCTTTGGGACCAGCGCACTCTCTCCGGTGATCGGCGCCTGATCGACGGCCCCTGCCCCATCGACAACCTCACCATCCAATGGGATGCGGTCTCCGCCGCGCACGATGAAACGTGCGTTGATAGCAACCGCAGAAGCCGGAACGTCCGCTTCCGAGCCGTCATCATGAAGAACTCTTGCCGTCGGCGGCGCGAGGTCGAGCAGAGCTGAAACCGCATTCCTCGCACGCCCGACGCTCCAGCTTTCGAGGTAGAGCGAGAGCGAAAAGAAGAACGCGACTGTCGCCGCCTCGAAAAATTCGCCAAGCCCGATGGCACCGGCCACGGCGACCACCATGAGCAGGTTCATGTCGGGCGACAGCCGCCGAGCGGACGACCATGCCTTGGGTGCCACGAGCCAGACACCGAACAGGATCGCAACCGCGAACAGCCCTGCCTCGACCAGTGGCATCGGCGCTTCGCCGTGACCCGCGAAGAGGCCGAGCGCCCCGCCCATGCCGGTCTCGATGATGTGCCACAGAAATCCTGCGGCCCAGAAGCCTCCACTGAGCGCCGTAAACAGCCGCTGTCTTGCAAGATGGGCCGCCTGGTCGACCGACGCGTTCTCGGCATCCCAAGGCTTGGCGGTCATGCCGGTGCTTGCGACCAGTTCTGCAATTTCGCCGTCCGATAAACTCTTGGCGCTGTCGAGAATAGTCATCCGCCCATTGATCACGTCGAACGCGAGATGCTCGGCCCCGCCGATCTTCGGGCCGACCACCTTGTTCAGGATTGCTACCTCCTCGGCGCAATCGAGGCCGGACACCTGAAAACTGCGCCCGCCCGATGGCGCGGGCGTCGTCGGAACGATGTCGCCGCACGTTCCGGCGCCCCCGCAGCAGCTGCCGCCGCTTGTCTGGGCATCTTCGGCGTGATCGTGGTCGTGACGATGGGTGTCGGACGGCATGAATGGACCTCTGGATTCGGGTGCTTTACCATGGCATAACCCCTACAGCAGCTAGAGCTTCAAGAGCAAAATACGGTGGTATTTCAGTTTGTTTTATTGCTAGAGGATGCGGCGATCGGCTCCATCACGCCTTGAGGCATGAAAAGCCGATGCAAAGAAAAACAGACACGAAAGGAAGCTTGATGCGGGTTTTGATGCTGAAGCAAAAAATAATTGTTGCAGTGGCGCTGTCTCTTACGGCCGGGTGCGCAATCCAGCCGACTGGACCGGGCGACTCGGCAGACCGGCGGGGCAACGTTCCCGAAGCCGTGATTGCAATGGCTGCCCCGGATCAGGATGTTGCAACCGCGCGCTTGGTGCCCGAGGACGGGTGCTACTGGTACGAACACAGCGGCCCCGTTGAAACGACCTTGCTGCCGCTGCGCACGGCGAACGGCAACCCTATCTGCGTCGCGCGGGAAGTGTGACGACGACCCGCACGTCACATCAATGCGCTGAGAGTTAATTACCTCATTCAACTTCTCGCGGTAACGCTGTCCTCAGCCGAATAAAGATGTGCTGTCGATCCGATCTCGACGTTCGGATAAAGCTCGTTGATGTGTGCCATAACCATCCGCACGCAACCCGAACTCGCACGACCGCCGATGCTTCTCGGATAGGGTGTGCCGTGTATCCGAAGATAGGTGTCGCGATCACCGACATAGAGATAGAGCGCCCGTGACCCGAGAGCGTTTTCCGGCCCTGGTTCCATCCCATCGGCCCATTGTGCGTTCACGGGATCGCGTTCGATCATGTTTTGTGTTGGCGTCCAGTGCGGCCACCTGACCTTGCGCTTGATGTTATAAACACCCGGCTCGTAGAGGTTGCCCCGCGCGATCGCCACGCCGTAGCGCATCGCGGTTCCACCCTCCTCAATGTGGTAGAGATACCGCGCGACCGCATCGACATGGATGTCTCCCGGCACGAGGCCGTTTTTCGCGTCCACACGCTGAGGCAAGAAACGTGGGTGTAGTCCCCAAGGGTTTGACGTGGCCGGATCGAAGCCGGGCGGGCTGACTTGCGCGTCCCATTCAGCCTTCTGCGCCTCGGTGGGCCAGCTATCGGCAAACACAGGGTTGGCCACAGTCGCCGAAAAGAGCGCTGTTGTCGTTTGAATAAAGTGTCGTCTTGTCAGCATGTCGTACCCTTTCGGTTCCCACCGGCGATCAATGGCAAGAACGATATAAATTCTCGTCGACTAGATAGGACTTCTAGTGGCTAGAGGTTCAAGGGTAAATTTTCGTGAACGCTTGCACGCGACCCTGGTAGCACATGCTTGCCTTGCGGGCGGGTTAACGGCCAACTAGGTCAGGTCCGAATTAGCGTGGTAAAGCGGGAGTCAGGGGGCGGAGTAGGACAGATTTGCCGAATTGGTCCCCCGGTGGATCGGTTTTGGTCGAAAGATACTATCCTGACACCCTGTCGATCTTCACCCGCCCGTGTCATTGGCCGAAACTTCGGCTTGGAACTCACGTTGTCGCTCAGGCCAGGTGCTCTTGATGTAGACGAGGATAGCCGCGATCTCTGCGTCTGTCAGATCCTCTCCGAAGGCCGGCATGTCGCTCTCGTATCCCGGCACGACGGCCCCGACCCCGCCTTTAGTGATCTGAAAAAGCATGCGGTCTGAATGGTGCCAAGTGTGGCCTGAGTCATCATGCGGCGGGGCCGGCATTCTTCCTGTGTCAAGACGACGACGCCAATCGGGCTGACCCTCGAGGCTGGCACCATGGCAACTGGCGCAGTTGTCCGCATAAAGCTGTTGCCCTGCCATGACCTGGGATGCGAGCACGGGCTCTCCCAAAAACGTCAGTCCCTCGACACGCGGGTCAACCGGTTCCGATTGGGCCAGCACCACAACGCCGGTGGTCGCGAGCGCGGACACTAGGGCAGCGAGGTGCACTGACCGCCTGACCGTACACTTCGCCGATCGATCTTTCGGCCCTTTATTCATCGGCATAAATTGAAATTCCGTCTGGGCCAAAGGCATAGGTCCTTAGCGTGCCTGACTTGACCGCAGCCATGCCCGGCGCGTTCGCGGGCATTCCCGGCAAGGTGATACCCGTTATCGCCGGACGGGTTTCCAGCAGCCGATCGATGATGTCGACGGGGACGAGACCGCTGACATAGTAGCCGTCGATCTCGGCCAGGTGGCAGCCGATGCCCTGGGCGGGCACACCGACTTCGACCGAGCGTTTGTCGAAGTCGCGGTCATCCACACGCGTAACGGTAAAGCCGTGTTCTTCGAGATAATCCCCATAGGCATCACAGCAGCCGCAGCCCGGATCGCGCCAGATGGTGATCTGCCTTTCGTTGCCCGCCAAATCGGACGCCATATCGCCTGTCGCTTGCGCCCAGGCCGATGTGGACAGGCCCACCATTCCGACAATGCCGCTGCCAATCAGGCCAAGCGCGTTTCTTCTCTGCATCATTTTCTCCATCATTGTTCTCCTGTTTCGATCCAAGTTGCGCCGCCGTCACGGCTGATTTTCAAGATGCCGCCCAACAGGGCAGCGATGTAGGTCTCGTCTCTTGGATGAACCGCAACAGCGGTCGCAGCTTTGCTGGCCCGCTTTTGCCAGATGACTCCGCCGTCCTGCGATGCCCAGAGGCCCGAGGGCAGCGCGGCGTACATCACTTCCGGCGCCGAGGGGGCACTGGCCAGCGACAGGATCGGTTCACCTCCAGGCAATGGCGCTTCGGACGGTGGGGCTTCACCCGCAACCAATGCGTCCATCGCGTTGCCTGGCTGCACGTCCTGCCAGCGACAAAAGCAATCGGGCACCCGCGTTAGGCCAACTTCGGTGCCCGCATAGATCCAGATCCCGCCCATGCCGGTTTCAAGCTCGACCGAAGCCAGAGCAAGAGGATCGCGCTCTGCGTCGTCGAGCCAGGGGCGGTCCATGGCGAGCGACCAGGTTGCACCGGCGTCTTCGCTCTTCCACAACCCGTCGCCGCGAAGCGAGGTGTCGCGTAGCCCTTAATTTCGAGACATGGCGCGTTGAGCGCCGAATTTTACCCTTAAATGCGAGATTCCAGCGCCTTCGAGTGGAGTTTCCTCGTCTTTCCGCAGGGTCTTTGGTCGAACCCTGTCTCAGATTTATGGGCAAAATTCCGGAATTAAAAGCAAAATCTCATATTTAAGGGCAAAGCACAGCCATTGATTTCGTTGAATTTCCCATCTCATAATTAAGGGCTAAGCGACACCGGGGTCATGGTTCTCTCCGAGGTCGCATTGAGCGCCTCATGATGGTTTTCGGCGGCGGATCGTCTCCAATGTCTTGTGCGGGATGTGGCGCCTGGCCATCCCATGCTCTACAGCGAGATCGATCAACCTCCGTCCCGTCGGGACTGCGCTCCCCGCTTCAGGCGCGGGAACTCAGATCAGGCGGTGGCCTCCTTTGTCCATTGATAGTCGGTTCCATTTTTCCAGAGCGTCAGCATCAGCACTGCGATCTTGCGGGCCGTCGCGACCGCCGCCTTGCGGAAACCGCGCCGTCCGGCCAGTCGCACGGCCCAGCTTTTCAACGGCGAGAAGCGTTTCACCTGAGGCACTGTTCCCGGATGCTGCGTGCGAGGTGAACCCGGCGATCCTCGCCGCTCTCAGCCCTGACAGCGAAAACCACGACTTCTTCTCGGGCTCAGGCTCATCCTATGTCATCGGCAAAGCCGTGGCGACCGAAGACGAGGATTGGGATTTCTGAAGCCTCGGGATTTCGTCACATTTTTTTGGGGCTCCCTTTTTCCGACACGAAGGACGTGGTGGCAGGACACTTGACCTGCTACCTGGACTGAACCCATACGATCAGTCGATGTATCGGGAATGCACCCGCCTGACACCGAGTGGTTGAAATCGTTTCGAACGAAAAACCAACACCATCTTTCACTGACCTGTCGGGAAACTTGCCGCTTTCCACATTCGATACCGCCCCTGCCCTGTCACCTCACGGATCAAACCACTTGCCTCCATCCACGCCAGATTGCGCTGAACGGCAGCGCGACTGGCACCGGTCACAGCCTCAGCCATCGGGGCGGAGACCAAGGGCCACTCAGAAAAAGTTCCTCGCAAGGCAAGCGGCGTGCGACCGGACAATTGCGCCATGATGTTTTCTGCCCGACCGGCCCACGCTTCGATATCGTCAAGCGTTCGCATCGCCGTCAGAATTGCGCTGTTCATCCCATCCAACCAGCGTGCCATGCGTTCGGTTGGCGAACCCGAGACACGCAGCCCCCCTGCCCCGCCCATGGCGAGCGGTGCGAAAATGGTACCGCTTCCGTCACTGGCCGCGATCCTGGACGCGGTGACGGCGGCTTCCATCTGGTCACCGTGCTGTCCGAGGCCGGCCAGGTTCCAGAGATGAAAGCCCATGCAAGCCCGCGTGATTGGGTGGAGTTCGGCTGCGGCCGTCATCAAATCCAGCCAGCTGCCTGCGCGATCTTCGAAGCGCTCGGCATCATTCTCGATATTCTCGGGATCGCGGCGATCCAGGAAGGCGGCCAAGTCACCCTTTGGCCCGGGACCGCCTGTCAGGCGCCGAACAGCCCATCCAACTCTTGCCAGCGCATTTGGGTCATCCTGTGCGCCTGACAGCCGCATCGATACCCAAAGGGCCAGACGATCAGCACTGACCCGATCCCCTGCGAACCAGCTGAGGTCTGCCGCCTCGATCAGTGCGAGGCGGTGCCGCCAGCCTTCCGGGCCACGCAGCAGCCGGTCATCCAGAGCACCCAGGCGTCCAGCGACCCGTGCCAGTCGCGCAGCGTGAACGCCCTCTGCCTTTGCCCAGTCTTCGATGACAGCAGTGTCGGGCGGTTCCGCCCGTGGCCCGGGAGGCAAATCATCCGGTTCTTCTTCGAGTGGTCCCGGCAGAAACCATAGATCCTCTTCGTGAACCTCTTCATCCTCCTCGATGGTGATGAGGGGGTCATTGAAATCATCAGTCAAAGCGGATGCTTGGGTCTTCATGTGTGCAAAATACGGTTCTTTTGCACATTACCCAAGTGATTTTGTGGCGGTTGCCTTTGCTCTTTATATAGTATGCGCGCGCGACTGCCGGTGGAACCTCTCAGATCGCGCTCAGCGTATGGAAACCAAGGGTTTTTGGACGAGCGCGACGAGAGAGCACCTACTTGCACTCGTTTACAAACGGTCGTTTATTGGCGATATATTAAATTGCAAACGGCCCAGTTTCATGCCCCTGATTGGCTATGCGCGCGTCTCCACCGAGGATCAGACCCCCCTGCCCCAGTCTGAGGCACTGCAGTCTGCGGGATGCGCCGAGATCTTTGAAGAGCACGCCTCGGGCGGCAATCGCGCGCGGCCCGTGCTTGCACGTGTGCTGGAGCGGATTGGCAAGGGCGACACGCTGGTCGTCGTGCGGATCGACCGGCTTGCGCGGTCTTTGTCGCACCTACTTGAGGTGATCGAAAGACTGGAGGGCAAGGGGGCGTTCTTCCGCTCGCTCCAGGACCCGATCGATACTTCCTCTCCTCAGGGCAAGTTCACGTTGCAGGTTCTGGGCGCTGCGGCTGAGTTCGAACGCGCTCTGATCCGCGAGCGTACCAAAGCCGGACTTGCCTCGGCACGCTCAAAGGGCCGCGTCGGCGGCAACCCAGGTCTTCGCGCCAAGGACCCTGAAGCGCTGCGCAAGGTGCGGCTGGCGCGACAGGACGGCTACATGGAGCGCTTGAACGAAACTGCGCAGGATTGGGTGCCCCATGTGCGCCGTTTGCGCCCCGATATGGCTTGGGAGGACGTCCTGCGGATCATCAATGGCCCCCTGCCCCCAGATCGCCATTGGACACAAAGCCGACTGCTCCGTGCCGTGAAGGCATACGTGGCGGACGGATTCCTGCCTGCTGAAGTGCTTGGACGCGCTGGACGTCGCGAAACCGACGATCGCCTGCCTGCGATTGTCGCCGCAATCAAAGGTGCTGACCCCGAGATCACCTTGCAGACAATCTGCGACCGACTGGAATCCATGCGTGAGCGCACCCCTCGCGGTCGCACCAGCTGGCAGCCTTCCTCAGTCAGAATGCTGCTGGAGCGTGCTGAAAAGCTGGGGCTCCTCTGAGGATCACACTTGTGTTGGCCTAACCGATTGCCACTAAATCTAGAAAGTGCTTGCACGAATCTGGTTGGTCGGGCAATAGTCTCGAAAAATAACGCGCGGTCACATAAAAAACGCGCCCACGGATCGGGGCAGACATGAGCGAAGTAGAGCAGGATCTAGACATCGCCATCGGGCACTACGCGGAACTTCTCGCGTCGAACCTGCATGCTCAGCGCGCCGCACACTTCCCTCCGGATGCAAAGAAGGTGATGCGCACTTTGACCAGCGGCGAAGCTGCTGAACTCCTTGGCGTCGATCATACCTATCTTCGTAAGCTTCATCGAGAAGGAAAGATCGTTGACGTCGAGACGACAGCTGGAAGTCATCGCCGCTATACGCTCGATGATATCTGGGAAATCCGTCAAACGCTTGAAGGAAATGCAAAGAAGTCTGGAACTTACGTGCCTGGACGTCGCGACGGTGACGAGCTTCAAGTCGTTTCAGTGGTGAACTTCAAGGGCGGGTCCGGCAAAACGACGACATCTGCTCACCTCGCTCAACGCTTGGCGCTTAAGGGGTACAGGGTTCTTGCGATCGATCTCGACCCTCAAGCATCCCTTTCAGCTCTTCATGGAATCCAGCCGGAACTCGACCTTATGGAGGGCGGAACCCTCTATGATGCAGTTCGCTATGACGATCCGGTTCCGATCGGCGAAGTGATCCGCAAGACCTACATCCGCGGCCTTGATCTCATCCCGGGCAACCTTGAACTCATGGAGTTCGAGCACGAGACGCCTGCTGCTATCCAGCGAGGAGGAGCGAAGGCGTTCTTTGCGAGAGTTCATGATGCTCTCGATAGTGTTGAAGCAAACTACGACGTTGTTGTGATCGACTGCCCGCCGCAGCTTGGTTTCTTGACGATGTCAGCGCTTTCCGCGTCCTCGGGTGTACTCGTGACGGTTCACCCGCAGATGCTTGACCTCATGTCGATGTCCCAATTCCTGCGAATGACTGCGGATCTCCTGGGAGTGATCAGGGATGCAGGCGCAAATCTGCGCTTCGATTGGCTGCGCTTTTTGCCAACGCGATACAAAGTCGGCGACGCGCCACAAACCGAAGTCATCGCTTTCATTCGCGGGCTGTTCGGGAGGTCGGTCCTGACCAATCACATGGTTGAATCGACCGCAATTTCTGATGCCGGCTTGACCAAGCAAACGCTCTACGAAGCCGACAAGAAGGACTTCACGCGTCAGACGTTTGATCGTGCGATCGAATCCATGAACGCAGTGAACGATGAGATCGCTGAAATCATCCAGAACACATGGGGGCGGAATGGCAAGAAAGCCTAAACTTGGCCTGCCGCTGCAGACCCTTCGCAACGCTCCTGACGCTCTTGAAGGGCGCCGACTGCGTGGCGGTGTATTTGAGATCGATCCGGCGCAGATTATTACCGAAGGACGATTGGATGACAGGCTTCAGATTGAAGTTGAGGGTCTGAAGAATTCAATCTCCAAGAACGGTCAGCGTGTGCCTGTCTTGGTCCGCCCACTGGAAGGCGATCGCTACAACCTGATCTATGGCCGCAGACGCCTGGAAGCATGTCGCGAACTCGGTATCAAAGTTCGAGCCATCGTCACGGAAGTTGATGGTGATCAAGCGCTTCGAGATCAGCTTCTCGAGAACCAAGAGCGTCGTGATCTGAGCTTTATTGAACGTGCGCTTGTTGCGACGGCGCTTCTGGATGGTGACCATTTGGAAGGGGCTGAGCGCACCAATCGAGGTGTCGCCGAAGTCCTAAACCTCCACGAAGCTGGGGTTTCACAACTCTTGAGTGTCGTTCGGACGGTCGGCGAGGAACTCATCCAGGCAATTGGTGCGGCTCCCGGGATTGGTCGCCCGAGATGGGAAGAGCTCAAAAAGGCTTTGGGTGCCTACGACGGTGATCGAGACCAACTGCAAGCCGTAGCTCATGCAGCCAAGTCCGAAAGTTCCGGCTCGGTCGATGAGGTTTCTGAGCGTGCGTTTCTCGCAGTTCTGGCAGCTGCGAAGAGCCCAGAGAAGAAAGCAAACCCGTCTAGAAAGGGCGTGCCTGCTTTGGCGATCCCCGGTGTCGGAGCTGCGACGATCAAGACCGGCCGCCAAGGCAAGCAGCTTAAACTCGATCTGACTACGGATGAACCTGATTTTATCAGCTGGTTGGAGGGCAATGCCCCAAAGCTGATTACCGAGCTTCATGAGCGCTGGAAGCGTTCAGGAGACTGAGGAAGAGCAACCAACAAGAAGGAGGCACGATACAGGCAAAAAGAAAAAGGCCCCGAGAAGCTAGCTTCACGAGACCTTTGTAAGGTTTCGCACCGGGATCAGCCCGCTACAAAATCTCAGTTTTCGCACTTCTGAATGTAGCGTTCTGGCCCCTACCCCGCAAGCGCAAAGCGATTCGCGGGCCGTAGAAATTTTGCCTTCGTGAACGTTTTCATGGAGTACACACCGATTTCGCCGTTTATGCGGCCGATCTCGCACGCCCATCTGCGCGTGATCGAGCGACCCGAGGCATCTGTTCCGGGCAGACCCGTCAACAAGTGGGAACTCCTGCGCGAGCTCTCCAAGGCGCAAGCGGCCTTTGGCGTGTCAGAACGTGATTTGACTGTTTTGCAGGGGCTCCTCAGCTTCTTTCCAGACGATGCACTTGGCGGGAACGCCGAGATGGTAGTCTTCCCCTCGAACAAGGCGATCTGTGAGCGCCTGAATGGTATGCCCTGCTCCACTATGCGTCGTCACCTCGCGCGTCTTGTCGAGGCTGGTTTGCTCCAGCGGCGTGATAGCCCCAATGGAAAGCGCTACGTCCGCAAGCACGGCGAAGAGCGCGTCGCCTTTGGCTTCGATCTTTCCCCGCTCTACTGCCAGTCCGAGGAGATAGCACGGGCCGCAGAGGCCGTACGTGAGGCTGAGGAGCGCGTCAGGCGTTTGAGAGAGGTTGTAAGCCTCATGCGGCGTGATCTCGCGGCCCTCGCGGAGTTCGGAGACGAGATGCAGCCAGGCCTAGGCATCTGGGACCAGCTTCGTGACAAGGCTATCCTCACAGCGCGCGCGCTTCGCCGTAAGCTTTCAATTGAGGACCTCGCGGCATATCGAGCAGATCTTGAAGCTCTCCTCGATCAGGCACGCAACATCATTGATGGCTCTGAAACAGAAGAAATGAACACCAATGATGCTCGATCTGAGCGTCACCATCATAATTCAAATAAAGAATCTATAGATCTTGAACCTGCTTTAGAAAAAAGCGGGGCGGCGGCCGGCGTGCCAGATGTGGACAGGGATGAGCCCGTGGCTGACGTCGATGAACAGGACACAAGACACCTGCCAAAGATCCCGCTGCACCTGGTGATCGCGGCATGTCCCTCGCTCAAGACCTTCTATCAAGGCGAGATCCGGCATTGGCACCAGCTTTTTGATGCGGCATGCCATGTGCGACCAGCCATGGGGATCAGTGCATCTGCATGGGAAGAAGCTCAGCGGTTCATGGGTCCGGAGCAAGCGTCGATCGTCGTTTCTGCCATGCTGGAACGCTTTGAGGACATCAGATCGCCTGGTGGATACTTGCGAGCTCTGACTGCCAAAGCTGTGGCCGGTGAGTTTTCCTGTGGGCCGATGGTCATGGCATTGATTGGACGACGATCTGCAGCTTAACAGCTGTTAAGGTTGAGAGACTGCGTACTGTTCCGCCACCTCGGGACTGACGACTTAACAGCTGTTAAGGTCCCGTCTCGGGAGCGTCAGAACAGGAGAGAGAAAGGTTTGTTGGTTTGAGGGGTGACGGGAAGTGAGATCGGAAGAGTGGCTTCCGGCGCCCGTCGTGGAGAAGATCTGATGGCGAAATCTGCCCAGAAAGTCACCCTGTCCCCGTCCCGGGACATTCCCTTCGACAAGCTCGTGCTAAGCCAGTCCAACGTCCGGCGCATCAAGGCCGGCATCTCGGTCGAGGAACTGGCCGAAGACATCGCCCGCCGCGGGTTGCTGCAGAGCCTGAGCGTTCGGCCCGTTCTGGCGGATGACGGGTCCGAGACCGGCAAGTTCGAAATCCCCGCTGGCGGCCGGCGCTTCCAAGCACTCTCGCTCCTGGTGGAGCAGAAGCGTCTGGCCAAGACGACGCCCATCCCCTGCATCGTACGGGATGCCACTTCCGCGATCCTCGCCGAAGACGACTCGCTCGCTGAGAACATGCAGCGTGCAGCCCTGCATCCGCTCGACCAGTTCCGCGCCTTTGTTGCTTTGCGGGAGAAGGGTCAAGGCGATGAAGAGATCGCAGCCGCCTTCTTCGTCACGCCGCAGGTGGTGAAACAGCGCCTGAAACTCGCCGCCGTGGCCCCTGCCCTGCTTGAGCTCTATGCCGAGGACGAGATGACGCTGGAGCAGCTGATGGCCTTCACGGTCAATCCGGATCATGAGCGCCAGGTTCAGGTCTGGGAGGCGATCCGGTCATCCTGGAACAAGGAGCCCTATCAGATCCGGCGGATGCTGACGGAAACCTCTGTGCGCGCCTCTGACCGTCGGGCCGTCTTTGTCGGCGTCGAGGCGTACGAGACGGCGGGTGGCACCTTGTTGCATGACCTCTTCCAAGGCGATGACGGCGGCTGGCTGGAAGACCCTGCCCTGCTCGATCGTCTGGTCAGCGAGAAGCTTCAGGCCGAAGCCGAAGCCATCGCGACCGAAGGTTGGAAATGGATCGAGGTCTCGCTCGACCTGCCCTATGGCTACAGCCACGGTTTGCGGCGGCTGAGCGGAGACCCGGCGCCGATGACGGATGACGAAGGCGCGGCCCATGCCAAGCTGCTTGCCGAATACCGAGCGCTCGAAGAGGAATACGAGGGCCAGGATGAATTCCCCGAAGAGATCGACGCGCGTCTTGGCGCGTTGGAAGTCGCGATGGAGAAGCTCGAGGCTCGGCCGCTGATCTTCGACGGTGAGGAGATCGCGCGGGCAGGGGCTTTCGTGACGCTTGATCGCTATGGCGAGCTTGCCGTCTATCGGGGCTTTGTGCGGCCCGAGGATGAGCCTCAGGAAGACGCCGACGTCCACAGCGGTGAACAGGCTGTAGGCGGGCAGGGCGCTGAGCTTTCAACGGGGAGCAGCACGGATGGTGCTGGCCATGGCACGGTGATCACCTCTGCTGGTCAGGCGCTTGGCGCGAACGTGCCCGAAGACGAGGACGACGGCGCGTTGAAGCCGTTGCCCGAGCGGCTGGTCATGGAGCTGACGGCGCACCGCACCCTGGCCTTGCGCGAAGCAGTCGGGCGTTCACCTGAGGTCGCGCTGACGCTGCTGCTCCTGAAGCTCGTGGGTGACACCTTCCGGACATCCAATTTCGCCGGCAGCTGCCTCGAGGCTTCGGTGCTGGAAACGGCGGTGCAAAATTAGGCCACGGTAGCGGCGGGATCGTCTCGCTGCGGGCGGAGTAAAATCCTGCCACTTTTCCCTTCTTGCGGCAGCAGGGAGGGTGGGGAGATTTATACCGTGGAACTTTACAAGAAGGTTCGCTTGGCGTGTGCCGAGGGCATGAGCGCGCGGGCGGCGGCGAAGCATTTCAACATTTCGCGCGGGACGGTTGAGAAGATGTTGGCCTTCTCGGTGCCGCCTGGCTACCGGCGGGACAAGCCGATCAGGCGGCCGAAGCTGGACGGGTTCACCGAGTTCATTGACGCCTGGCTTGAAGCCGACAAGGCGGTGCATCGCAAGCAGCGTCATACGGCCAAGCGGATATGGGAACGGCTTCAGGCCGAGCATGGCTTCACCGGCGGCTATACGATCGTCAAGGATTACGTGCGTGAGCGTGAGCGGCGGACACGGGAGATGTTCGTGCCACTGGCCCATCCGCCGGGCCATGCTCAGGCCGATTTTGGCGAAGCGGTCGTCGTCATCGCCGGTGTCGAGCAGAAGGCGCATTTCTTTGTCATCGACCTGCCGCACAGCGATGCCTATTTCGTCCGGGCCTATCCGGCGGCGACGGCGGAGGCCTGGATAGACGGGCATGTCCGCGCCTTTGCCTTCTTCGGCGGGGTGCCGCAGTCGGTGCTCTACGATAACGACCGCTGCCTGGTCTCGAAGATCCAGCCAGATGGCACGCGCATCCGCGCCACGCTGTTCAGCGGCTTGCAGTCGCATTACCTGTTTCGGGATCGCTATGGTCGGCCCGGGAAGGGGAACGACAAGGGCGCTGTCGAGGGGATGGTCGGCTACGCCCGCCGCAACCACATGGTGCCGATCCCCCACTTTGCCAGTTGGGACGCCTTCAACGCCGACCTTGAAGGGCAGTGCTGCGCACGCCTCACGCGCATTCTTCGGGGTCACAAGGAGACGATCGGCGAGAGGCTGCAGCGCGATCTGGCGGCGATGCGCCCATTGCCTACTGCCCCGTTCGACGCCTGCGACCAAGCGAGCGGCAGGGTCAGCTCGCAGTCGCTCGTGCGCTATGACACCAACGATTACTCGGTCCCGGTCGCCTATGGCCATCAGGATGTCTGGATCCGCGGCTATGTCGATGAGGTCGTGATCGGCTGTCGCGGGGAGGTGATCGCCCGACACCCGCGCTGTTACGATCGCGAGGACATGATCTTCGACCCGGTTCACTACCTCCCGCTGATCGAGCGCAAGATCAATGCCTTGGACCAGGCTGCGCCTCTGGCGGAATGGGACCTGCCCGAAGAGTTCCAGACTTTGCGCCGCCTGATGGAGGCGCGCATGCTCAAGATGGGGCGCCGCGAGTATGTGCAGGTGCTGCGGCTGCTTGAGACCTTTGGCATGGATGACCTGCATGCCGCCGTGAAGAAGGCCCTGAAGCTGGGCGCGGTCGGCTTTGACGCCGTGAAGCACCTCGTGCTTTGCCAGGTCGAGAAGCGCCCCCCAAGGCTTGATCTCGATGTCTACCCCTACCTGCCGCGGGCGAACGTCGAGACGACGCGTGCGGCCAGCTACATGGCCTTGATGTCGGAGGCGGCGGAATGAGCGAGGCTCCGAAGATCCTGCTTGCCCACCATCTGAAGACGCTGAAGCTGCCCACCTTCCTGCGGGAACACGAGAAGGTTGCGCGCCAATGCGCCGCCGAAGGGTTGGACCATGTCCAATTCCTGTCGCGCCTCGTTGAACTGGAACTCATTGACCGCGAGCGGCGGATGGTCGAGCGCCGCATCAAGGCTGCGAAGTTCCCGGCCACCAAAAGCCTCGACAGCTTCGACTTCAAGGCGATCCCGAAGCTGAACAAGATGCAGGTGCTGGAACTGGCGCGCTGCGAATGGATCGAACGGCGTGAGAACGTGATCGCCCTTGGCCCCAGCGGAACCGGCAAGACCCACATTGCCTTGGGCCTCGGGTTGGCGGCCTGCCAGAAGGGCATGTCTGTCAGCTTCACCACCGCCGCCGCGCTGGTCAACGAGCTGATGGAGGCGCGAGACGAACGTCGGCTGCTGCGCGTCCAGAAGCAGATGGCTGCCGTCAAGCTGCTGATCATCGACGAGCTCGGGTTCGTGCCCCTGTCAAAGACCGGCGCCGAGCTGCTTTTTGAGATGATCTCCCAGCGCTACGAGCGCGGTGCCACGCTGATCACCAGCAATCTGCCCTTCGATGAATGGACCGAGACCTTCGGCACCGAGCGGCTGACCGGCGCGCTCCTCGACCGGTTGACCCACCACGTCAACATCCTCGAGATGAACGGCGAAAGCTATCGCCTCGCGCAAAGTCGCGCGCGCAAGACCGGCGACAACACCTGATCCAAAGTATCAGACTTGGACCTGACGGTCCAAGGCGGCCAGTCACCCGCAAGCTATATGGAGAGCGCGGCTGACTGGCCGCCGCCCATCAGCCGCGTCTCGCGCAAACCCAAAGTGGCCCAATTTTGCGCCGCCCCGTGGCCCAATTTTACTCCGCCGTTGACATCATCGTCGTCGCGCGCGACTTGTGGCGCAGAACATCGCCCACCTCGTGCAAGGCTACGCCAGAGCGAACCATCCGAGTTGCGAGGCTGTGGCGAAGCACATGCGATCCGAGATACCGGGCAGGCATCTCGATCTTCAGTGCTGCGCAGGCCCGGGCAAGGATTTTGCTGACGATGCGGCTGTCCTTGAACCCGAGATAGGGGGCATAGGACCTGACAAAAAGAACGCGCGTTACGGTCGATGGTCGGGCATCGCGCAGGTAAGCGCTGATTGCGGCGCCGACATCTTCCGGAAGCGGGAGACGGTCACGCCGTTTGCCCTTTCCTCGGACGAGCAGCTCTCCCGCTCGCCAGTCGATGTCATCGATCTCTATCGCCATGACTTCGGGCACACGCAGGCCGAGCCGGGCCATCAGCAGGAACATGGCATAGTCACGAACGCCATAGCTGGACTCTCGCCGGACCCACTCAAGGATGGCCTCGATGTCTGTCGGCGGCAGATACCTGGGAAGTCGGTTGTTCTGGATGCGATGTACCTTCGGCACAGTCGACGACAGATTGGTTACGGTCAGGCCCCGGGCAAACAGGTACTGGAAGAAGCAGCGCAGATGGGATGCCGGCGTCCGCGCCATCGACAGACTCTTCCCCTTCTGGATGTGTTCGAGGAACGCAACGATGTCTTGGTGCCTGATCGACGAAGGGTCAGGCACTGTTTCGCCAAACCGGTGGTCCAAGAAGCGGACGGCATATCGCTTGACATGATAAACTGAACTCGGACTCAGGCCGCGTTGCCCGAGCAGGAAGCCTTCCAGGTCATCCAGCAGCGTGTCCTTTGCAATTTGGGCAGCAGATACAGGTGGCGGAATCGCAACGCCGATGCTGATGAGGTGGAGGACGAACCGTCTGACCAAGTTCGGGATCCGGACCGCGTTCACTCGATCAAATGGAACCTGCCGGGCAAGGCGATCGGCGATTTCCAGCGTCAATGACGTCGGCTCAACACCATGGGCCTCCAGAACCCGGCCAAACCGTCGAAGCTGGAAGCGATAGTTAGACAGCGCCCTACGCTGCATGTGCGTCGACGCGAGGCTCTCCTCGAACGAACTGAAGTAGGTGTCGAGGCAGGTTGGTTGGATTTTCTTGGCCATACGCTCTCTCCATGTTGCTGGCGCAACAAGGATTATGCCGAACGCCTTGGCACGAAACTGAGGGTTCAGGACCATGAAGCCGGTCAGCCGCACCTAATAATCTTTGGCTGGTCTGGCAGTATGCCAAGTCGATGCTTCTCGTCGACTGGAGGGCCATGCGGCATAATCCTGATCCCGGCATAATATTCTCTGACCTGCTCCCGGCCACGACTCGACGCCTTTGGTGGCGGCGCGCATGCCATCGATCTCAGCGCTCGTAAATCCATCGGCTGGTCCAGCACGTGTACCGGGGCACGGTTATGAGACAGCGCGTTGCGCTGGTCATGCCGCCATTTTGAACCCTTTGGCGGCGTCGGTTTCAAGGGCCTTCTGTTCGGCCCTGATCTGATCGGGCGTTTTGTAGCCGTGCCGTTCCCGCAGCCATGATGCGTTGTATCGCGCGGCGAAGGCGGCCAAAGCATGCCTGAGCTCTTCGACGGTCACAAAATGGCGGACCCAGAGCAGTTGCTCCTTGAGGGTGCGTATGGCCCGTTCGGCCACCCCATTGCCCTCGGGCTGGCGCACGAAAGCTGGTGAACTGGTGATCCCGAAGCATTTGATCTCGCTCTGGAAGTCTTCTGACATGTAGTTCGATCCGTGGTCGTGCCGCAGGATCAGGCCGAGGGCCGTATCCGGCCCGATACAGCCGAAGTGCCGGGTGACGCCCTGACGGATCGGTTCCAGCGCCTCCCACCGGCTGGCACTTGAAGACGCATGGGTGCCGACGAACTCGCCCGAGCAATGATCCACCGCGATGAACACGTAGGCCCGTCCCTCCCCGATGGTGACCGTCTGGGTCATGTCCGTGCCCCAGACCTGATCGACCCGCTCAGTGACGATCGTCCCGTCATGGGGATGCGCATCCCGCTGGACGGGTCGCTGAGGTGCCAGAAGGTCGTTCTCCTTCATGACCCGCCGCACCCGACGGGGGGCGGTACAGACGCCCAGATGCCGAAGCCGCGCCCATATCTTCCGGTAGCCTTCCCCGGAAAACGGCGAGGCTTCGATGATGGCCTCGATATGCTCCAGAAGCGCGCTGTCGCTGCAGGCCCCCTCCGGACCACGACGACGTGGCGGCCGCGCCTCATTGGCGGCATTGCCCGTAACACGATGCCGGTACACCGTCGCCCGGGGGACCCCCCAGATGTTGCAGACACGCGTCGTCCCGTAGCGCCGGTGCGTGGAGATCGAGTGCGCCTGGCTCATGTCCTCGACCTCCGCCGGGCCAAAGGGCGGCCGCCCTCCAGCTTGTCGATCTTCGCGTACAGCAACTCGTTGGCCATGGTGATCTCGCCCACCTTGGCCTGCAGCCGCGCAATCTCGTCGTCACGCTCATCGCGCTCGCGTTCCTTCAGCGCACTCTCGGCCGCCATGAGCACCCGGTCGCGCCATTCGGACAGCCGGTGAACCGGAACGTTCAGGTCCCGCGACACCGCCTCCAAGCTCTCACCCCGCATGAGCCGCTGAACCGCCACGAGTTTGCGCTTCGCCGAAAGGCGCCTGGCAGGACCGGCCACGGCCCCGCCGTCGCCAGCGTGATGGGCGCGCGCCGACGGGGCCGTGGCCTCCGTCGCACCTGAGGTGTCGTCGATCTTCTTGTCCATGCTCTACTCCCCTTTCCTGAGAGAAATAGCGCTCCGAACTGTCTCAAGAAACCGTGCACCAGCCCAGCTGGTCCAGCACGCAAGAATGGTTGGTCGCGGCGCTGAACAGGGAGGACGCCGATGCCTGAGATCATCTGCACCACTGTCTACCAGTTCCCCGAGCTCTCGGATGCGGCCAAAGAGAAGGCCCGCTGCTGGTATCGCGACCTCGGGCCCCACGACGACTGGTGGGACGCGGTCTATGAAGATTTCGAGCGGGTCTGCGAGATACTCGGCATCAGCCTGAAGACCACGCCCGTCCGCCTGATGGGCGGCGGGATGCGCCAAAAGCCCTGCATCTGGTTCTCCGGGTTCTGGAGTCAGGGCGACGGGGCCTGTTTCGAAGGATACTGGTCCCACGCCAAGGGCGCGGCCGCTCGCATTCGGGACTACGCGCCCACGGACGCGACGTTGCACGGCATCGCCGACCGGCTGCAGGCCATCCAGCGGCGGAACTTCTACCAGCTCGCCGCCGAGGCCAGCCACCGTGGTCGCTACTACCATGAATACACCATGTCGGTGGACATCACGCGGGACAGCGCGACCTGGCAGCCGCCGACTGAGGACGCGGAAGAAGTCGTGACCGAGGCGCTACGTGATCTGGCCCGCTGGCTCTACCGCCAGCTTGAAGCCGAATACGACCAGCTCACCTCAGACCAGGCCATCGAGGAGGGAATCATCGTCAACGCGTATACGTTCACGGAAGGAGGGCGGCGGTTTGGGTGAGCTGATCTCGTTTCACGCAGACAAGCGGGGGCTAGTCTGTTGTAAGATATCGGCAGTGGTCACGGCTTCTGCCGCACGACCGTCATGACCCGGGAATATTGTTTGATCCAGATGGCCTTATCTGGGCTCAACCATTTAATCAGTTCCATGATCTGACTATACTCAGCGGTGATATTTCGATGAAGAATTGGCTCATGATGAAAGACGCGGTTGCGGAATTCACGGACATCGTCACAGCGCTTGTATAGTTGTGCATAGGAAACAGGCCCCGGCAGGTGAGGGAAGTCTGCATGCAGACTTGCCCAGAAGACGGGTTCGTGCCTTGGCAGCAGCATTTTCACCCAGAATCCAAAATTGAGCTCTGCGGTCATTCGCCCTGAGGTAACCGCGCCCGTTGTGACGAGCTTGTCGCGTGCTGTTTTTACTATGCGCTTGCCGCCGCTCTTGATCTGCAAGAGAAAGGCAGGGTCATCCCACCATTGCGGACCATAGAGCGCGATGAGGCGAGCGACGATTATATTCCTTAGACTGACCTCGGCTGCGCTCAGTACAGGGAAGAAAGCCTCACTGAGCTGAATGTTCCAGCCATAGAGGGCCAGAGCGCGATCTGGATTGTGACCAGCAGCAACGAGGTACTTCGTGAGACGTTCTTGAGAAATTATATTTGTTACCAAATACTTAATGCTCCGATCGACTGTTCGCGTACCGTCAGACTGCGCTTGACAGTCGTGCGAAGATACCCATATATGAGAGCAATCGAAGGCAAAGTCAGGCCTTCAAACCCTTAGAAGCCCGCGACAGCCGTTACAGGTCCTCGCGGGTTTTCGCTTTTTATACATCTACTTACGGAAATCCAAGAAGATTTGGCGAGGCAAACTCTCAGCCCAATATGGTGCGGTGGCGCTTGTTCATCCCACTATTCTGCTTCTAGTCGACCTTCACCAGGAATGGCTTTTCCAAGCTCAGAGTTATGACGTGTGAAGATACCGCAGGCCTGTGACCCCGTTCGTCGGGGGCGAGCGCCCCGTTCCTGTCACTTGTTCCCGTCGATCCACTTCGACATGAGCCCCTTGTCGCGGAAGCATTCGTCCGGAACGGCGCGCTGTTTGATCCGGGCGAGTTTCTCAGCGAAGGCTACCTGCTTGGACGTGGGCAGCCGGTCCATGTCCGATACCGGCTTCAGCTGGGCCTGAGCCTCGATCCAAGCGCTCAAAGATCGCCGGTCTTGCTGAACCTCCCAGGGCAGGAGCGTCCGGTTGCGCAGGGCGAGCGACCGCGCATAGGCAATCTGCTTGGGTGTTACGGGCAGGGCGTGCGTGGTGATTTCCATGGTGGAACCCCCTTTCTGGCTTGGTTCAGAATATAGAACATAACAGGAACAAAGTCAAGCAAAGCATCGGGAACGCCTTGGTGCGAGAGGGAGAGAGGGGCCGGGAAAGATCAGGTCCGAGGCTGCCCGAGAGAGGGTGTCCGGGCCTGATCCTATCCTTCATTCCGGAGATTCCCGATGACCCATCTTGCCCCTGTTGCGCAGGCGTCCTTGCCTGCGCCCGTTGTTCCGTTGGCAGCAAATCCTGCCCCTGCGATCGTTGCTGTTGCCGAAGCGCTGCAGCCCGATCTGGCGCAAGGGCTTCTGATCGACCCGCTGCGCCTGCGCCGCGAGATGGAACATGCCTTTGGCGGTTCCGATGCGACCGGTGCTTGGGACTGGAAGCTCGCCTATGAGGCGGGCGAGGTGGCGCTGATCCTCTTTCTGCGGAAATTCGGTCGGGCGTTGCTTGCGCGTGCCGGCTCGCCTGCGGCGCTCTTGCCGATCCTCGCCAAGGTGGCAGGCCTCTTGCCCACGCACACCCGGCGGTCGGAAGAGATGGAGCGCTTTCAGCAATTCTCGACGCCGCTGCCCATGGGGCTCGCGGCTGTGGCGGCAGCACAGATCACGCCCTATGATCTTGTCCTAGAGCCGTCTGCCGGGACCGGGCTTCTGGCGATCCTCGCCGAGATCGCCGGCGGCACTCTGGCTCTGAACGAGTTGGCGGACACCCGCGCCGACCTTCTTCGCTTGCTGTTCCCGGGCCGACCGGTCACGGGGTTTGATGCCGCGCAGATCGACGATCATCTCGATGCCTGCTCAAGCCCGAGCGTCATTCTGATGAACCCGCCCTTCTCGGCTGTGGCCAATGTCGATGGTCGGTCGACCGAGGCGACGGCCCGACATCTGCGCTCGGCCCTTGCGCGCTTAGTTCCCGGCGGACGGCTCGTGGCCATCACAGGGGCCGGTTTCGCTCCTGATGCGCCGGCCTGGGCCGAGACCTTCGGCCGTCTGACCGAGACGGCCCATCTCATCTTCACCGGCGCGGTGTCGGGCGCAGCTTTCGCCAAGCACGGCACCAGCTTCGAGACGCGGATTTCTGTCTTCGATAAATGCCGCGGCGGTGAGCCGGGCGGCATCACCGCTGACCTGCACCAGCCCACGTCCCCCGACGTGGCGCGTCTAATGTCCAGGGTCACTGCAGAGGTTCCGCCGCGCCTCGAGATGGAACGGGCCGCAAATGCGCGTCTGGGCCACTCTCCCCTCTTCCCGGGAAATCCTGCCCCCACAACATGCAAGCCCGTCAACCGATCGCGCGCGACCTCTGCGGCTCAACCGGAGAAACCTGGAGCGCAGATCGAGGTCGAGGACCTAAGCTACGAACTCCGCGACAACGCCGAGGACGCGACACGTCTGTCCGATGCGATCTACGAGACCTTCCGTTTGCAGGCGATCGACATCCCCGCAGCGACCGCACACCCGACCAAGCTTGTGCAATCGGCGGCCATGGCCTCTGTCGCACCTCCGAAACCCACGTACCGCCCCAAGCTGCCCCCGGCCGTCCTGCGCGACGGCCTGCTGTCCGACGCGCAGCTCGAGACCGTCATCTACGCGGGGGAGGCGCATGGCGCGCATCTCACTGGGTCTTGGACCGTTGATGAGACCGGAGACATGGTCTCCGCTGCACGGGACGATGCCGCTGACGCCGTCCGCTTCCGCCGGGGTTTCTTTTTGGGTGATGGCACCGGCGCGGGCAAGGGCCGTCAGTCGGCCGGGATCTTGCTCGACAACTGGGCCCGAGGAAGACGCAAGGCGCTCTGGATCTCGAAAAGCGACAAGCTTCTCGAGGACGCACAGCGCGACTGGTCGGCCCTTGGCCAGGAGCGCCTGCTGGTCACGCCGCTCTCGCGCTTTGCCCAAGGCCGCGACATCCCGCTGACCGAGGGCATTCTCTTCACCACCTACGCCACACTGCGTTCTGAAGAACGGGGGGCCAAGAAATCCCGCGTCGATCAGATCGTCGACTGGCTCGGGGCGGAGTTCGATGGGGTGATCCTCTTTGACGAAAGCCATGCCATGGCGAATGCCGCCGGGGGCAAAGGCGAGCGAGGCGATACCATGGCCTCGCAGCAGGGCAGGGCGGGTCTGCGGCTGCAGCACAAACTTCCGAATGCCCGCGTGGTCTATGTCTCGGCCACGGGTGCCACGACCGTCCACAACCTCGCCTATGCGCAGCGTCTCGGGCTTTGGGGCGGGGAGGATTTCCCCTTCCAGACCCGGTCGGAATTCGTGGAAGCCATTGAGGCTGGCGGTGTCGCGGCGATGGAGGTTCTTGCCCGCGACCTCCGGGCACTCGGCCTCTACACAGCGCGGTCGCTTTCCTATGACGATGTCGAATACGAGATGCTAGAGCATGCTCTCAGCCCCGAGCAGCGCGGCATCTACGATGCCTATGCCGGGGCCTTCGCTATCATCCACAACAACCTGACTGCGGCGCTGGAGGCGGCGAACATTTCCGGCGCGGCCGACGGGCCGACCGGGTCGGGCACGCTGAACCGCCAGGCCAAGTCCGCAGCGCGGTCCGCCTTCGAGAGCGCCAAACAGCGCTTCTTCGGCCATTTGCTCACCTCGATGAAGACCCCCACGCTTATCGCATCCATCGATGCAGATCTGGCTGCGGGTCACGCGGCGGTCATCCAGATCGTCTCGACGGGTGAGGCGCTGATGGAACGCCGCCTGTCGGAGATCCCGACCGACGAATGGAATGATATCCGTTGTGACATCACACCCAGGGAATACGTTCTGGACTACCTCGCCCATTCCTTCCCGGTGCAGCTCTACGAGCCTTTCACCGACAGCGAGGGCAACCTCTCGTCGCGCCCCGTCACGCGCGACGGCCAACCGGTGGAGTGCCGCGAAGCCGTCCGGCGTCGTGACGCGCTGATCGAGAAACTGGCTTCGCTTCCGCCGGTGCCGGGTGCACTCGACCAGATCGTCCAGCGCTTCGGCACGGATCTCGTGGCCGAAGTCACAGGGCGCTCGCGGCGCATCGTGCGGAAGGGCGAAGGGCATTCGGCACGGCTCGTAGTGGAGAACCGGGCTGGAGCCGCGAACTTCGCGGAAACCCAAGCCTTCATGGATAACGAAAAGCGTATCCTGATCTTCTCGGATGCCGGCGGCACCGGGCGCAGCTATCACGCCGATCTCGGGGCGAAGAACCAGCGCCTGCGGGTCCACTACCTCTTGGAACCCGGCTGGAAAGCAGACGCGGCGATTCAAGGTTTGGGCCGCACCAACCGCACCAACCAGGCGCAGCCGCCGCTGTTCCGGCCGGTGGCCACCGATGTGAAGGCGGAGAAGCGGTTCCTGTCCACCATCGCGCGCCGCCTCGATACGCTCGGAGCCATCACGCGGGGTCAGCGCCAGACGGGCGGGCAGGGGCTGTTTCGCCCCGAGGACAATCTCGAGTCACCTTACGCCCGCGATGCGCTGCGCCAGCTTTACCGCCGCATCTATCGCGGCGATGTCGTGGGCTGTTCCCTCGGGGCCTTCGAGGATGCCACCGGCCTGAGCCTGACCGATGACAACGGTCTGAAGGACGACCTGCCGCCGATCACGACCTTCCTCAATCGCCTGCTGGCGCTGACGATCGACATGCAAGCCGTGCTATTCTCGGTCTTCGAGGAATTGCTCGACCAGCGGATCGAGGGCGCCATCGCCGCCGGGGTCTATGACCTTGGGCTCGAGACGCTGCGCGCCGAGAGCTTCCGCGTCACGGACGCGCGGGTGATCTACACCCATCCAGGCTCGGGTGCGGAAACCCAGCTTCTCACCATCGCGGAAAAGCGCCGCAACACGCCGACAGCGCTCGTGGATGCGCTCGACTGGCTCGATGATCCAAAGGCGCGGCTCTTGGTCAACAGCCGCTCAGGCCGGGCGGCGGTGCAGGTGCCCGCCACCAGCCTGATGCTGGACGATGGCACCATCGAGCCGCGCCTGCGCCTGATCCGCCCGTTTGATGCCAGCACGGTCCCGGCCAAGGTCATGGAGGACACCCACTGGCTCGAGGCCGACCGCGCGGCCTTCACAGCGGCGTGGACTGCGGAACTGGCCCAGGTGCCGGAGTTTTCGGACTCCACGCTGCACATCGTGGCAGGTCTGCTGCTGCCGATCTGGAAGCAGCTTCCCCAGGATGAAACCCGCGTCTACCGCCTGCAGATCGATGACGGGCAGCGTATCATCGGCCGCCGCGTCTCGCCCGCCTGGGTCGCGACCACGCTGGCCAAAGACGCGCCGAAGCTCTCGGCGGCGCAGGTCCATGCCCTCGTTCTGGAGGGCAAGACAGTCGTGAGGCTGGCCGAAGGGATGGAATTGCACCGCTCGCGCGTCATGGGTGTGAACCGGATCGAGCTTTCGGGCTTCTCGGAGGCAGCCAAGGATCGACTCAAGGCCGACGGCTTCTTCTCGGAAATCATCAGCTGGAAGCTGCGGCTGTTCTGCCCGACCGACGCCGATGGCGTCGCGATACTGGATCGCCTTCTTGCACGTTGCCCTGTCGCAAGTCTACATGATCGCGGAGGTTGTTGACCCATGTATTCCGAGACCGAAGACCTTGTGCGCGATCTGGCTGAAAATGCCGAAGGCGTCTGTCGTGCCTACTTGTCCAAGGGGAGGCGGGAAGGATCCTACTGGATCGTCGGCGATCTGCAGAACAACCCCGGTCGGTCACTCTTCGTGCGGTTGACGGGCCCTGCGTCGGGACCAGGGGCAGCGGGCAAGTTTACGGAACATGTTGCGGCGCGGATTATGTTGCGGTTGCGGTTCTGGTCCCTGTTCTGCTGTGGATTTCGCGGGGCTGGGCAACATAACCTCAGCGCAGCGGGGGGAGTTTCGTGAAGGTGCGCGATGCAGCGGAACTGTCACGCCGCCTCGCGCGCGATGCTGAGGCCGTGTGTCGGCATTACCTTCCCAACGGGCGGCGGCAGGGTCAGTACTGGACCGTCGGCGATGCGCGCAACACGCCGGGGCGGTCGATGTTCGTCCGGCTGAAGGGACCGGAGGCGGGCCCCGGTGCCGCCGGTCATTGGACCGATGCCGCCACGGCCGAACATGGCGACCTTCTCGACGTGATCCGGGAGAGCTGTGGCCTGACCTCGTTCGGCGATGTTGTCGAGGAGGCGCGGCGCTTCCTGAGCCTGCCACTGGTCGAGCTTGCCCGGCCCGACACTCCTATGCCTGCCCGCGCCACCATGGTGTCGCCGGATGCGGCACAGCGGCTGATTGCCATGGCGCAGCCGATCCGGGGCACCCCGGTCGAGACCTATCTGGCTGGTCGTGGCATCGCGCCGGTCGAGGACGCGGGGGCGTTGCGGTATCATCCACGCTGCTACTATCGACCCGACACAGGCGCACCAGCGCAGCCGCGTCCGGCGATGATCGCGTCCGTCACCGACCTGCAGGGCAGGATCACCGGAGCGCACCGCACCTGGCTCGCGCCGGACGGCTCGGGCAAGGCGGCGGTCACCACTCCCCGGCGGGCCATGGGCAACCTCCTAGGCAATGCCGTGCGCTTCGGGGTTGCGGATGAGGTTCTGGCCGTCGGCGAAGGGATCGAGACGATGCTGTCGCTGCGCGCGGCATTGCCGGGCATGCCGATGGCGGCAGCATTGTCGGCTGGTCATCTGGGCGCGTTGGAGATCCCGCGCAACTTGCGACGCCTCTACATCGCCCGCGACGCCGATGCCGCGGGCGACAGGGCCGTCGCCACTCTGACCGCACGCGCGCTAGCGGCGGGGATCGACGTGCAGGTGCTGTCGCCCCGAGGCGGCGACTTCAACGACGACCTGCAGGCCACCGGCCTCAACCAGCTGCGCGCAGCACTCCACCCCCAACTCACACCAGAAGATGCAAACAAGTTCGGCGAAGGCTGAACAGCGAGGAGGATCGAACGCGGAGGTGTGCGCCGAAACGTGCGAACTCTGTGTTTCCATAGAAAAGGAGACACAGCCATGTTCGAAGAAATCTTCCTCGCACCGGCGGCGGCAAAGCACCGCAATGCGCCGCTCGCCGATCTAAGGGCAGGATACCTTCTACAACTCAAAGCAGGTGGGGCACGGCGCACCACACTGCGAAAGCATGCGAATGCCCATCTCAACCTCGTGCGGCTTCTGGACCTTCGCGATCACGACAGGATTAGCCAGAATGAGATCGAAACCGCCGCCAGGCTCTGGGCCAATCCCGAAGGTCGCAGATTTGACCGGGAGGCCACAAGTAAGGCCAAGCAGCGCTTCATCAGCCATTGCTCAGACCTTCTGCATCACCTTGGCTGGATCGAAGCCGATGACGCGGTCCATCCCTGTGCCGCAGAACTCAGTACCTACGAAACCTGGTTGCGCAAGGAGCGGGGCCTCTCCCCCGAAACGGTTCGTGGTTACTGTCACGCGGCTGGCCACTTCCTGACCCGGATTGCGGCGCGCGGCATTCTGATCGGCGCGCTTTCGATAGCTGATATTGACGATATCATTGGTGATGAACATCGCCGCGGCGTCTGGAGCCGAAGAACGCTCCACGACTACGCGCAGCGCCTCAGAGCATTCATCGCCTTTGCCGAAAAGCGCAAATGGTGTCGCCCGGGTTTGGGCGCAGGTATCGTCGCCCCGAGATACAGGGTTGACGAGGTATTGCCGAAGGGGATCGAGCGCAACGACGTCGAGCGGCTTATGGATTCGGTCTGCGGGGGCGCATTGTCGATCTGCGTGATCGGGCGATCCTCATGCTGTTCACATCCTACGGTTTGCGTGTCGCTGAGGTAGCGGGCCTGCGCCTCGATGACTTCGATTGGGACGCTGAAATGCTTCGAGTCCGATGCCCGAAGCCGGGTCGGACCCAGCTCTGGCCGCTATTTCAGGAAGTTGGGCAGGCGATCCTGGACTACTTCCAGCATGGGCGGCCTACAGGTTACGGGCGCGCTGTCTTCTTCACCTCGCGGGCGCCGATCCGTCCCTTGGATCGCAAAGCATTGGGAAAAATCGTTCGCGATAGACTCGCGACAATCGGCGTCGTGACGGGCCGGCGAGGCCCACATGCACTCCGGCATGCAGCCGCCCAACACCTTATGGATCGCGGCATGTCGATGAAAGTCATCGGAGACTTCCTCGGCCATCGCGATCCGTCTTCAACGGCGATTTATGCGAAGGTCGACTTGGCAGCCTTACGTGAGGCGGCAGCCCTCGAACTGGAGGGCCTGCTATGAAACTGGGAGTTGCGATTGAGCACTACGTCGAATGGCGACAAGCACATGGTGCGAAGTTCACGACGGCACGGAACCTCTTGCGGCAGTTCCTGCGCCACGTCGGTGACGAAATAGAATGCGACGACATATCGACGGACCAGGTGCTGAGCTTTTTGATTGGTCAGGGACCTAGAACCCGGCATCGCGACAGCAAAGCTTATGCTCTGGCGGGCTTTTGGAGATTTGCAATCAGTCGCGATTACGCCGGCTCTTCGCCGCTCCCCGCAAGCGAAGGACCGCGACCCTTGCTGGCTCCACCTCATATTTACAGTCGCATACAGTTGCAGCGTCTCTTCGATCTTCGAAACATCGAGATCGCATTGGGCCGCGCGAAGCAACTCGACCCAATCACGTTCCGCACATTGCTCTTGCTGCTCTATGGCGCCGGGCTGCGCTACAGCGAGGCAACCGGCCTCGCGCGTGAAAATGTCGACATGTCAACTTCCGTCCTGACGATCCGGGATACCAAATTCCAAAAAAGCAGGTTGGTACCATTCGGATTGTCCCTCGCGAAAGTGCTTGTCGACCACCTGTTGCAGCCTGCGGGAAAGCGATATGCGAAGGATGGTACTGCGTTCTTGCTGTCGAATAGGGACGGCACGCGGCTCGCCAGCAGCACCGTTCAGGCTGCGTTCGACCGGCTACGGCGCACTGCGGACGTCCGTGGTAGCGTGGGTGGTAGAGTAGCGCCGCGCCTGCACGATCTCCGACACACCTTCGCCGTTCACAGGCTGACCACTTGGTATAGGCAGGGCGCAGATGTGCAACGGCTGATGCCGGTGCTGTCCACCTACCTCGGGCACTCCGATCTGGAAGGCACCAAGATCTACCTGACGATGACCCCGGAACTCTTGAGCCAAGCGTCGAGACGATTTGCGCTCTATGCCCATGGAGGTGATGATGCCCGAGCGTGATCTTCTTGGCCCCTGGCTTCGGCGTTTCCTGACCGAATTCATCGTTACCGAGCGAAACCTGGCCCGAAATACGCGTGCCAGCTATCGTGATACCTTCCGCCTGTTCCTGCCATTTGCCAGCCGAAAGCTGAGAAAACCCGTTGACAGGTTGACGGTGCGTGACCTTGCATCAGGGCTCGTTCTAAAGTTCCTCTCGCATGTGGAGGACGACCGCGGATGTTCAGTCCGTACCCGCAATCAACGACTTGCCGCAATAAAAGCCTTTGCCCGCTTTATTGGCAGCAGAGATCCGGCGCATATCGAGTGGTGCGGGCATATCCGCGCCATCTCGTCGAAGAAAACCATGCAGCCATCTGTTGGATGGCTGACTCGGTCGGAAATGGAGGCGATGCTTGCGGTGCCGGATAGGAAGACGGAACGGGGGCAGCACGAATACGCGCTCCTGCTCTTCCTTTACAACACCGGCGCGCGCGTGTCCGAGGCAACAGAGCTGAAGGTGCAGGATCTGTCGCTTGCCGCCCGGAGGGGCGGCCATGATCTTGCGACCCTTCATGGGAAAGGCGGCAAGATCCGCCAGTGCCCGTTGTGGCCGGAAACCGAGCGGGCTCTTGCGCACGAAATCCGTGAACGCGAAATGGACGCACCTGTTTTTGTCAGCAGGCTGGGGACAGGGTTTACGCGCTTCGGGGTCTATCGCCTGATTGAGCGCTGTGCTGCGCAAGTTCCAGCGCTCGCTGGCCGCACGATCACGCCGCATGTGATCCGACATACGACCGCCTGCCATCTGGTTCTTGCCGGGGTAGACATCAACACCATCCGCGCCTGGCTTGGGCATGTGTCGATCAGCACGACCAACATTTATGCCGAGATCGACCTAACGCTGAAAGCCAACGCCGTTGCGCTATGCGAAGTCGGCCAACAGAGGCCAGGGCGCTCGTGGAAGGAGGACAAAGACCTGATGGCGTTCCTGAAATCGCTGTAGCAACCGCGCGTCATTCGATCCTCCTCGCTGTTCAGCCTTCGCCGAACTTGTTTGCATCTTCTGGTGTGAGTTGGGGGTGGAGTGCTGCGCGCAGCTGGTTGAGGCCGGTGGCCTGCAGGTCGTCGTTGAAGTCGCCGCCTCGGGGCGACAGCACCTGCACGTCGATCCCCGCCGCTAGCGCGCGTGCGGTCAGAGTGGCGACGGCCCTGTCGCCCGCGGCATCGGCGTCGCGGGCGATGTAGAGGCGTCGCAAGTTGCGCGGGATCTCCAACGCGCCCAGATGACCAGCCGACAATGCTGCCGCCATCGGCATGCCCGGCAATGCCGCGCGCAGCGACAGCATCGTCTCGATCCCTTCGCCGACGGCCAGAACCTCATCCGCAACCCCGAAGCGCACGGCATTGCCTAGGAGGTTGCCCATGGCCCGCCGGGGAGTGGTGACCGCCGCCTTGCCCGAGCCGTCCGGCGCGAGCCAGGTGCGGTGCGCTCCGGTGATCCTGCCCTGCAGGTCGGTGACGGACGCGATCATCGCCGGACGCGGCTGCGCTGGTGCGCCTGTGTCGGGTCGATAGTAGCAGCGTGGATGATACCGCAACGCCCCGCGTCCTCGACCGGCGCGATGCCACGACCAGCCAGATAGGTCTCGACCGGGGTGCCCCGGATCGGCTGCGCCATGGCAATCAGCCGCTGTGCCGCATCCGGCGACACCATGGTGGCGCGGGCAGGCATAGGAGTGTCGGGCCGGGCAAGCTCGACCAGTGGCAGGCTCAGGAAGCGCCGCGCCTCCTCGACAACATCGCCGAACGAGGTCAGGCCACAGCTCTCCCGGATCACGTCGAGAAGGTCGCCATGTTCGGCCGTGGCGGCATCGGTCCAATGACCGGCGGCACCGGGGCCCGCCTCCGGTCCCTTCAGCCGGACGAACATCGACCGCCCCGGCGTGTTGCGCGCATCGCCGACGGTCCAGTACTGACCCTGCCGCCGCCCGTTGGGAAGGTAATGCCGACACACGGCCTCAGCATCGCGCGCGAGGCGGCGTGACAGTTCCGCTGCATCGCGCACCTTCACGAAACTCCCCCCGCTGCGCTGAGGTTATGTTGCCCAGCCCCGCGAAATCCACAGCAGAACAGGGACCAGAACCGCAACCGCAACATAATCCGCGCCGCAACATGTTCGGTATTATGTGGAATTCCACATAATACCGATGGGGCCACAGGCGAGCATGGCGATCTCCTCGATATCATCCGCGCCCGGACGGGGATCACGCGCTTCCCCGACCTTGTCGCCGAGGCCCGAGCGCATCTTGGCCGTCCGCAGCCGGTCGTCCCGGATAGGCAAGAGCCGAGGAAGGCCAAGGCGCCCGGTGGCACTCCTGCGGCGGCGGTGCGCTTGTTTGCTGCCTCGAACCCGATCACAGGCACGCTTGCTGAGACCTACCTCCGTTCCCGAGGCATCACCCAATTCGGGGCGAACGGCGCCTTACGCTTCCACCCGAAGTGCTGGCATCGGGAAGAGGGGCAGACCCAGAGCATCCCCAGACCGGCGATGATCGCGGCGGTCACCGATGGGGCAGGGGCCGTGCAGGGCGTGCATCGCACCTGGCTGGCGCCTGACGGACAGGGGAAGGCGGCAGTGAATCCACAGCGTCGGGCTATGGGTCACCTCCTCGGCAATGCCGTTAGGCTGACCTCGCAGGATGACATCCTCGTCGTCGGCGAAGGCATCGAGACCATGCTGTCCCTGTCCGAGGCAATCCCAGGTCTGCCCGTCTGGGCGGCACTCTCTTCGGGTCACCTCGGGGTGGTCCAGCTGCCGGAGGGGCTGAAGCGCCTCTACATCGCGATCGATCGCGATCCGGCCGGGCAGCGCGCGGCAGAGAAGTTGAGCGACAGAGCCTCCGAGGTCGGGATTGGTTGCCATGTGCTGGAACCGCGGCTAGGGGATTTCAACGATGATCTTCGGGCGAACGGCAAGGACGCGCTGCGCCAGCATCTGGCAGGTCAGATCGGGCCAGAGGATCGGTATCGCCTGCCCAGCTGAGCTGCATCGCGCAGGGGGGCTGGGAGTGCGGGGCAGGGGGCTGCATCCCAGTCGTGGCTCTGGATCGTCGTCGTCACCTCATCCCGGGCCTTGCGCATCCACCCGTCAGCCCTGCGCGGCCTTCAAGAGATGGGCAGGCCGTCAAAGCGGTTGCCCCTGCAAGGTCGGCAGGGAACCTATTTCCGCCGGCGGCAAAGCCGCCTTTGCATCGCGAGACAAATAGCTTCCCTGCCGACCTCCTCCACGCTGTTCCGGCCCCGGTGAAGCCGGGGTGAAGGGGCAACCGCCCGACGGCTCGGGTCTGCCCATGAAGGCCGCGCGGGATGACGCGCGGACGAGACAGGCCCGGAGGCAAGAAACCGATGACGATCCACACCCGCGACGACGCGTATGAACCCGCCCACACCGCATCCCAGACCGCCCATGCGCTCGACGAGCTGCAGCTCTATGGCTACCGCCCCTTTGACGAGCCCGATCCGCGTCCGATGCCAGATGGGCAGCGCCTCGCCGTCGCCGTCGCCGACATCTTCGACGCCCTCGTTGCGACCCTCGAAGACACCCGCATGGAACCCGACCTCGAAGAGGTGCTCTGGGGCCAGGTCAACCTCTTCCACCGCGCCACGGCCCGGATCGAGCGGACGCTCGATGAGAACGAGCAGGCGCAGCGCCGCCTCCAGCGCGAGCAGGACGGCTCCGAAGTGAAGTCCGTCGAACTCGAGCGCCTGACGGCCGAAGGCCTGACTCTCGTTGAACGGCGCAACTGCATGGACATGATGCGCGATCACGCGGCCACCGAGTTCGTCCATCACACGGGATCGACCTGGCGCCCCCGCACCGGCTCGATGGTGAACCGCCAGCACATGACCGCCGCCCTGATCGACAGCCGCGACTTCCTGGCCGCCAAGCGCCGCGCCGAGACCGAGGTAATGCTTCCCGCAGGCCCCAAGGTCGCCCTCACCGGCGGGACCGATTTCAATGATCACCGCCTGATCTGGGGCAAGCTCGACCAGGTCCGGACTAAGTATCCCGACATGGTCCTCCTGCACGGTGGCAGCCCGAAGGGCGCAGAGCTCATCGCCGCCAAATGGGCCGAAGCCCGGGGCGTGACGCAGGTGGCCTTCAAGCCCGACTGGACCAAGCACGCCAAGGCCGCGCCCTTCAAGCGCAACGACGCGATGCTGGATGTGCTCCCGGTCGGGGTCCTTGTCTTCCCCGGAACCGGTATCCAGGAAAACCTCGCCGACAAGGCCAAGAAGCTCGGCATCCCGGTCATGAAGTTCGAGAAGGGGGCGTGAGCCCCCGACTTCAATCCGGGACAGAACATTGTGGAAACGTCGAAGAGCGCTTGATATTGTGGTCTGGAGAGAGGCATCAACAACATGTTCGACACATCGCAGCAAATGGAAGTGTTCCCGACGACGGTCGATCTCAAGCGGATCGACCCGTCTCTCAACATGCGGCGCTTCTATCGAATGAGCGTTCAGCCGGACCTGTTTGGCGGCGCATGCCTCGTGCGGGAATGGGGCCGTATCGGGTTTCGAGGGCAGATGCTAATCGAACGGCACCCAGACGAGGGGCATGCTGTGACCGAGCTACTGAAGCTTGCAGCGACGAAGCATCGCCGAGGATACTTACGTTCGAGCTAGCTGATCCTTTGGGCTTTGATAGTCCAAGACCAGTCCCTGGGGTATCTACGCCTGAATGGTCGACTTCCAAGGCAACGTCTTGAAATTCGATTGATAATCTCGGCGTCACTCCCTAAGGTTGTCGCAGGCCCAGAAAATGGGCGCGCATAGTTACAATGCGCATTGGGATACCGGGAGGCCAGGGTGGATAACGACAAGTCAGAACTTCGATGGGGAGTCGAGCAACGTCTCGAGTTCATAGAGTTCCGCTTGTTCTGGGAGGGGCATGTAAACCGGAGTGACCTCATGGATCAGTTCGGTGTCTCGGTGTACCGGGGCACGGTTATGAGACAGCGCGTTGCGCTGGTCATGCCGCCATTTTGAACCCTTTGGCGGCGTCGGTTTCAAGGGCCTTCTGTTCGGCCCTGATCTGATCGGGCGTTTTGTAGCCGTGCCGTTCCCGCAGCCATGATGCGTTGTATCGCGCGGCGAAGGCGGCCAAAGCATGCCTGAGCTCTTCGACGGTCACAAAATGGCGGACCCAGAGCAGTTGCTCCTTGAGGGTGCGTATGGCCCGTTCGGCCACCCCATTGCCCTCGGGCTGGCGCACGAAAGCTGGTGAACTGGTGATCCCGAAGCATTTGATCTCGCTCTGGAAGTCTTCTGACATGTAGTTCGATCCGTGGTCGTGCCGCAGGATCAGGCCGAGGGCCGTATCCGGCCCGATACAGCCGAAGTGCCGGGTGACGCCCTGACGGATCGGTTCCAGCGCCTCCCACCGGCTGGCACTTGAAGACGCATGGGTGCCGACGAACTCGCCCGAGCAATGATCCACCGCGATGAACACGTAGGCCCGTCCCTCCCCGATGGTGACCGTCTGGGTCATGTCCGTGCCCCAGACCTGATCGACCCGCTCAGTGACGATCGTCCCGTCATGGGGATGCGCATCCCGCTGGACGGGTCGCTGAGGTGCCAGAAGGTCGTTCTCCTTCATGACCCGCCGCACCCGACGGGGGGCGGTACAGACGCCCAGATGCCGAAGCCGCGCCCATATCTTCCGGTAGCCTTCCCCGGAAAACGGCGAGGCTTCGATGATGGCCTCGATATGCTCCAGAAGCGCGCTGTCGCTGCAGGCCCCCTCCGGACCACGACGACGTGGCGGCCGCGCCTCATTGGCGGCATTGCCCGTAACACGATGCCGGTACACCGTCGCCCGGGGGACCCCCCAGATGTTGCAGACACGCGTCGTCCCGTAGCGCCGGTGCGTGGAGATCGAGTGCGCCTGGCTCATGTCCTCGACCTCCGCCGGGCCAAAGGGCGGCCGCCCTCCAGCTTGTCGATCTTCGCGTACAGCAACTCGTTGGCCATGGTGATCTCGCCCACCTTGGCCTGCAGCCGCGCAATCTCGTCGTCACGCTCATCGCGCTCGCGTTCCTTCAGCGCACTCTCGGCCGCCATGAGCACCCGGTCGCGCCATTCGGACAGCCGGTGAACCGGAACGTTCAGGTCCCGCGACACCGCCTCCAAGCTCTCACCCCGCATGAGCCGCTGAACCGCCACGAGTTTGCGCTTCGCCGAAAGGCGCCTGGCAGGACCGGCCACGGCCCCGCCGTCGCCAGCGTGATGGGCGCGCGCCGACGGGGCCGTGGCCTCCGTCGCACCTGAGGTGTCGTCGATCTTCTTGTCCATGCTCTACTCCCCTTTCCTGAGAGAAATAGCGCTCCGAACTGTCTCAAGAAACCGTGCACCAGCCCAGCCTTCATCAATCTGGCCTGGCTTGGTGTCGTGGGCGCGGGGCAGCCCTATGCCCTGATCGTCTGCCTGATCTACGCCGCGGCGGTGTTCCGCTGGGTTTAGCGAACGACCCGCGTGGCCGGGCAGGAGGGGCTCGGCCACGCTTCACACTCAATGACTGAACGGTTCAAACGGGAGGACTAAAATGAACCTTAAGCTCACATCAACAACGGCGGCGCTGCTGATCCTGTCGGGTCCGGCCTTCGCCGACATGGATGCCGCGCGCGGCTTCCTCGACAAGGAGATCGGCGATCTGTCGTCGCTGAGCCGTGCCGAGCAGGAAGCCGAAATGCAGTTCTTCGTCGATGCGGCGAAGCCTTTCGCGGGCATGGAAATCAAGGTCGTCTCTGAAACGATCACCACCCACGAATACGAAAGCCAGGTGCTGGCCCCGGCCTTCACCGCGATCACCGGCATCAAGGTCACCCATGACCTGATCGGCGAGGGCGACGTGGTCGAAAAGCTGCAAACCCAGATGCAGTCGGGCGAGAATATCTACGACGGCTATGTTAATGACAGCGATCTGATCGGCACCCACTGGCGCTATCAGCAGGTGCGCAACCTGACCGACTGGATGGCAGGCGAGGGCGCCGATGTGACCCTGCCGACGCTCGATCTGGCCGACTTCATCGGCCTGAGCTTCACCACCGGCCCGGATGGCAAGGTCTATCAGATGCCGACCCAGCAGTTCGCGAACCTCTACTGGTTCCGCTATGACTGGTTCAACGACGAGAAGAACAAGGCCGACTTCAAGGCGGCTTACGGCTACGATCTGGGCGTTCCGGTCAACTGGTCGGCCTATGAGGATATCGCCGAGTTCTTCACCGGTCGTGATCTGTCGCACCTGGGCGTTCAGGGCGCGGTCTATGGCAACATGGACTACGGCAAGAAAGACCCCTCGCTTGGCTGGCGCTACACCGATGCGTGGATGTCGATGGCCGGTATGGGCGATGTGGGCGAACCCAACGGCCTTCCGGTCGATGAATGGGGCATCCGCGTGAATGAGAACTCGCAGCCGACGGGCTCGTGCGTGGCGCGCGGCGGCGCGACCAACAGCCCCGCGGCAGTCTATGCCGTCACCAAGGCGATCGAGTGGCTGAACAAGTACTCGCCCCCGGCGGCCGCTGGCATGACCTTCTCCGAGGCCGGTCCGATCCCGGCGCAGGGCAACGTCGCGCAGCAGATGTTCTGGTACACCGCCTTCACCGCCGACACCGTCAAGCCGGGACTGCCGGTGATGAACGAGGACGGCACGCCCAAGTGGCGCATGGCTCCCTCGCCGCATGGCGTTTACTGGAAAGAGGGCCAGAAGGTCGGCTATCAGGACGCCGGTTCGTGGACGCTGATGCAATCCACCCCGGTGGATCGTGCCAAGGCGGCCTGGCTTTATGCCCAGTTCGTCACCTCGAAGACCGTGGACGTGAAGAAATCCCACGTGGGCCTGACCTTCATCCGCGAGTCGACCGTGCAGCATGACAGCTTCACCGAGCGCGCACCCAAGCTGGGCGGTTTGGTCGAGTTCTACCGCTCGCCCGCACGCGTGGCATGGTCGCCCACTGGTACCAACGTTCCGGATTACCCGAAGCTGGCGCAGCTGTGGTGGCAGAACATCGGCGATGCCATGTCGGGCGCCAAGACCCCGCAAGAGGCACTCGATGCGCTCTGCGCCGATCAGGAGCGCGTGCTGGAGCGTCTTGAGCGGGCCGGTATCCAGGGTGACATCGGTCCCAAGCTGAATGAGGAGATGGACGCCCAGTACTGGTTCGACCAGCCCGGCGCGCCCTATCCCAAGCTTGAAAACGAGGACGAAACCCCGCAGACCGTCAGCTATGATGAGCTGATCAAGTCCTGGCAGTAAGCCTTCCTCCCCGGCCGGGGCCCCTCGGGGCCTCGGCTATCCTGAAAACGTCCGGCGCCAGGCTGCCGGGCACGACATCGCTCTGAGGAGAAGCGGTTATGACCCACATTCTTGCAATCGATCAGGGAACCACGTCCACGCGGGCCATTCTTTTCGATCAGGCGATGAACGTGGTCTCCTCGGCGCAGGAAGAATTTCCCCAGCATTATCCGGCCAGTGGCTGGGTCGAACATGACCCGGCCGATCTGTGGTCCACCACCGCCGCCACCTGCCGCGCCGCGATTGAGCGCGCAGGCACGGGCGCCGAGGGAATCGCCGCCATCGGCATCACCAACCAGCGAGAAACGACGCTGGTCTGGGACCGCAAGACCGGAAAGCCCATTCATAACGCGATCGTCTGGCAGGACCGGCGCACCTCGGCGCTGTGCAAGGCGCTCAAGTCCGAAGGGTTCGAAGAGATCGTGACGGATCGCACGGGTCTGTTGCTCGATCCCTATTTCTCGGGCACCAAATTGGCCTGGATCCTCGACAATGTCGAAGGCGCGCGGGCGCGGGCCGAGGCCGGAGAGATCGTCTTCGGCACGGTCGATACCTGGCTGGTATGGAACCTGACGGGTGGGGCGGTGCATGTTACCGATGCCACCAATGCCGCACGGACCATGCTTTACGATATTCGCAAGGGCCGCTGGTCGCAGACCATCTGCGAGCGTCTCGGCATCCCGATGGCGATGCTGCCCGAGGTGCGCGACTGCGCCGCCGAGTTCGGCCAGACCCGCCCGGACCTGTTCGGCCGCGCCATCCCGATCCTCGGGATCGCGGGGGATCAGCAGGCTGCGACCGTGGGGCAGGCCTGCTTTGCGCCGGGCATGATGAAATCCACCTATGGCACCGGCTGTTTCGCGTTGCTCAACACCGGTGCGGCGCCGGTGCGTTCGCAAAACCGGCTGCTGACGACCATCGCCTACCAGTTGGACGGCAAGCCGACCTATGCGCTTGAGGGCTCGATCTTCATCGCAGGCGCTGTGGTGCAATGGCTGCGCGACGGGATCAAGATCATCCGCGAGGCGAAAGAGGCACAGGGTCTGGCCGACCGGGCCGATCCGACGCAGCAGGTGGTTCTGGTGCCGGCGTTCACCGGGCTTGGTGCGCCCTATTGGAACGCCGAGTGTCGCGGCGCGGTCTTCGGGCTGACGCGCAACTCGGGCCCGGAAGAGCTGACCCGCGCGGCGTTGGAAAGCGTGGGCTATCAGACGCGCGACCTGTTGCAGGCGATGCGCGCGGATTGGACCGGCGGGGGCGAGACCGCGCTCCGGGTCGATGGCGGTATGAGCGCCTCGGACTTCGCGATGCAATTCCTGTCGGACATCATCGACGCGCGGGTGGACCGCCCCAAGGTGCTTGAGACAACCGCCATGGGCGCGGCCTGGCTGGCAGGACAACGCGCGGGGCTTTACCCGAACCAGTCGGAATTTGCCGCGCAATGGGCGTTGGAGCGGTGCTTCCAGCCGCAGATGGCGGCCGAGACCCGCGAAGATAAATACGCGGCCTGGCGCCGCGCGGTGGATGCAACGATGCGGTTCTGACCCGCGGGGCCACCCGAGGAGGAGCGATGACGATCTTTTCCGTGACGGCTCCGGCCCAGACGATCTTTGGTCGCGACAGTCGGCTGGGCGCGGCCGCGCATGTAGCACGGATGGGCGCGCGCATCTTGCTGGTCAGCGGCCGCTCGGTTCCCTGGGTCGAGACCTTCGAAGCCGAGTTGCGCGCCGCAGGTCTCGCCGTCGAGCGGATTTTCTCCACCGGAGAACCCAGCTTGGGCGACGTCCGCGCCGGTGTCAGCGCCGCGCGCGCCTTTGGCGCGGAGTGCGTTGTCGCGGTCGGCGGGGGCGCGAGCATCGACCTTGGCAAGGCCATCGCGGGGCTGACGGGGTCAAAGGGCGACCCCGAGCAGTATCTGGAGTTGGGGCCAACCCCGGCCCGCAGCCTGACCGATCCGCTGCCCTTCATCGCCATGCCGACCACCTCGGGCACCGGGGCCGAGGCCACGCGCAACGCGGTCATCAGTGTGCCCGAGCGGCAGTTGAAGATCAGCCTGCGCGACCCCCGGCTGGTTCCGGTGTTGGCAATCGTCGATCCGGCCCTGACCGATGCGCTGCCCAAGGCGCTGACGCTTGCAACCGGGCTCGACGCGATCACGCAGTTGATCGAAAGCTATCTGTGCAACCGCGCGAACCCCGTTACCGATGCGCTGTGCCGCGACACGCTACCCGAGGCGATTGCCGCCCTGCGGTGCCTGATGGAGGGACCGTCACACACCGCACGCGATACCATGGCGCGGGCGAGCTACCTTAGCGGTCTGGCGCTGGCCAGTTCGGGGCTGGGCGTGGTGCATGGGCTTGCCTCGGTGATCGGTGGGCGCGGCGGTGCGCATGGCGCCATCTGCGGGCGGCTTCTGGCCGACGCGCTGAAGGTTAACCGCGAAGCGGCCGTGCGCGCGGGCCAGCCCACCCGGCGCTTTGATGAGGTCGAGGCGTGGCTGCGCGAAGGGCTTGGCGGAACGGTTAGCGGGCCAGAGCGTCTGCGTGCCTTCATCGACCGCCACGGCCTACCAACGCTGAACGATCTACACCTGTCCGAGCGCGATTTCGCTGCCGTCGCGCAAGAGGCCCTTGGCGCCTCCTCGACCAAGGCAAATCCCGTTGCGCTCAGCGTCGATGACATTGCCCGGATCTTGCACGGCGCCGCGCGGAGCAAGTGAGGCAGGGGCACGGTTCCTCCTGTATTTTCAGGGAAAAATAGGGTAACATCATTCGTACTGCTTAACGCGGGGGAGGAACGTCATGTTCGTCGCTCAGTCTGTTCTGCAAGGCGGTGGCGCGGGGTGGTCGGCGGTTGCCTGCGCGTTGGCGCTTTCGTTTTCTGTCGCCCCCGCGAGCGCGCAGGATAGCGGCGACTGGAAGATGCAGTTCAACCCTTACCTCTGGGGCTCGGGCCTGAGCGGCAGCGTGGCCACGGTGCCCGGGCTGCCCGCCGCCGATATCGACAAGTCGTTCAGCGATATCCTTGATGATCTCGATCTCGGCGCTATGGCCGGGCTGACAGCTCGGAAGGGCGATTTCGGGCTATTCGGCGATGTGATGTATGTGAAGGTCGGGGCCGAGCAGGCGCTTGGCCCGGTGCTTGGCAGCGCCACGCTCGACGCGAAGAATGTCGCGTTCACCCTTGGCGGCGACTACGTCATTGCACGCTCCCAAAATGGCGAGTTGCGGCTGGCCGGCGGCCTTCGTTACTGGAACGTCGAGACCGATCTGCGCTTCAGCGGCGGTGCGGTGGGGGAGCGTTCAGGATCGGCTTCGAACGATTGGATGGATGGGCTGGCCGGCGTGAACTGGCAGGCCGACACAAGCGCGAAAACCTTCGTGACGGGTTGGGCAATGGTCGGCGCTGGCGGATCGGACTTTACCGCCGATGTCTTCGCGGGCCTCGGCTACCGGATCAGTGAGCGCAATTCCATCGTCGGCGGCTACCGATATCTGAGCGTCGATCGCGAGGACGGTGATTTCCTGTATGACGTCGAGCAGCAGGGCCTGATGCTGGGCCTGAGCCTGCCGTTTTGACGGCGCCGCGCACTCCGGCCGCTTGGGCGGTTACTCAAGCTGCCACAGACCGTCGGCACGCTTGCAGCGCTTGAATTCGCCACGCTGCGGACCGGCCTTTTCTTTCGTCTCAAAGACATGCGCAAGAAGGACGCAATTGTCCTGAATTTCGGTGATCTCGATCGAACCACCCGCGCCGCTGGCCTCGTTTTTCCACTCTCCCATATCGCCCGGCTTCGCCTCGGGGGCGGTGTAGAGCGCTTCCGCTTCGGCCATCATCAGCTTGACGTCATCGGGGGCAGGCCGGAGTCGCCCAACATGACGGCCGCGCCTGTGCCTGCGCCATTCCGGCGAAACCGATAAACGTCAGCAGGGTAAGAAGGGGTCGCATTCGAGAGTTCTCCACGGCAGGGACACGAGCATTGATTTGCCGGTCATGGCATGAGCCGAAGGTGCCTTGTCAGTTGATCTTGCGCAAGATGCGGTAGGTGTTGCGCTCGGAAATCCCGAGCGTCTCGGCCAGTTTCTGGCGGTTGCCGCCAAACCGGTCGAGCAGCAGTTGCAGATAGGCGTCGCGCATTTCCTCAAGCGTGGGCGGCGCTGCGAAACGCAGCAAGATCCCGTTGCTGCCAGCGGCCTGTACGCCGGTCTGGCCAGCCAGCCCGACATCGGCGGGCAGGATCTCGGCGCGGCCGGCGGACATGATCAGCCCGCGTTCAATTGCGTTGCGCAATTCGCGAATATTCCCGGGCCAATCGTAGCTTTGCAGCGCGGTGCGGGTTTCGCGCGGCAGAACCTTGTCGACGCCGCGCTGGAACGAGCGGTTCTCCAGCAGGAACTCGGCCAATGTCGGGATGTCCTGCGCGCGCTCGCGCAGTGCGGGCACCGCCAGGCTGAGGGCCGAGAGGCGATAGAACAGCTCGGGGCGGAAGCGGCCCTCGCGCGCGGCGCCTTCAAGGTCGGCGGCGGTGGCCGCGATCAGCCGCACGGGGCAGGGCAGCGACATGACCGAGCCCTGCGGCCGGTAGCAGCCCTGCTCCATCACCCGCAATACCGGGGCTTGCAGGGTCAGCGGCAGCTTTTCGATTTCGTTCAGAAATACCGTCCCGGCCTCGGCGGCGGCAAAAAGGCCCTCGCGCCGGGGTGTGCCGCTACCCGGCAGGCTGCCGAAGAGATCGGCCGCGCTTAGTTCCGGGTCGCAGTCGATGGTCACGAAACGCGCGTTGGCGCGCGGGCTTTGCATGTGGATCGCCTCGGCCACGGCGGTCTTTCCGGTGCCCGCCTCGCCACGCAGCAGCACCGGCGCATCCGAGGCCGCGACCAGGCCGATCATGCGGCGTAACTCAACCATCACGGGGCTGTCGCCGGTTAGGGTCATCTGGTCGGCGCGTTGGGCCTTGGCCTGCCAGAACGCCAGATCACGCCGCAGCGCAGCTGTCTCGAACACCCGCCCAAGCGCCAGTTCAAGGCTGTCGGGTGAGACCGGCTTGACCATATATTCCACCGCCCCCGCTTTGACCGCGCGCACCGCCTGGTCGATCGAGCCGAAGGCCGTCAGGATCACCACAGGGCAGAACTCGCGCAGCTCCGGCAGGAAGGTCATGCCGTCGGTATCGGGCAGGCGCATGTCGAGGATCGCCAGCGCCGGGGCGAAATATCCCAGCATCTCCAGCGCTTCGGCTCGGGAGCGCGCGCCGCGTGCGTCATGTCCCAGTTCGGCCAACTGGTCGCAGAGCAGGCGGTTCAGGGTGCGGTCGTCCTCGACCACAAGGATCGGGCGCGGGGCTACGGGGGGAGGTGTCATGGCGACGTCTCCTGTGAGGTGATGGCATCCGCCTGCAGGGCGTCTGTTTCCGGGGCGTCGGGATCGGGGAAGCTGACGGTAAAGACCGAACCGCGCCCGAGGCTGCTTTCGACCTCGATCGTGGCGCCGTGGCGTTCGAGGATGCCGCGCACGATCGACAGGCCAAGCCCACGGCCCATGCTCGCATCGGCGCGGCGCGACCAGAAGGGCATGAAGATCCGCTCCAGATCCGCCGCCGCGATGCCGATGCCCAGATCGGTGACCGACAGGCGCACCTTGCCCGCCTCACGCCAGCCGCGCAACGTGACGGTGCCGCCCTTGGGCATGGCGTGGAAGGCATTCATGATCAGGTTGGTTAGCAGCATCCGCAGGTCGGCATCGGTGGCGATCAGCCGCAGGCCGGGTTCCAACTCGGTCACTATCGTGATGCCGCCCTGCTCGGCCTGATAGTTAAGCAGTTGCGAGACGCCCGAGACGACGCGGTCAAGCTCGATCAATTGGCGGCCTTCGCCGGGCGGCGCTGAAAGCATCAGCAGGTTGTCGGTGATCTCGATGCATTTGCCGACCTCAGAGCGGATCGTGTCGAAATAGGCGCGGGCGCGTTCCGGGCGGCCCTGGTCGAATTCGCGCGCCAGCGCCGCAAGGGCGAGTTCAACCGAGGAGAGCGGATTGAAGATCTCATGCGCGACCCCGGCGGCCAAGAGGCCGATCTCGCTTAGCCGTTCTTCCTGCGAGATGCGGGCCTGCGTGTCGAGATCGCGGATCGCCTCGACGACGCAGGGCGGGCCGTCACCCGCCAGTTCGATCCGGGCTGAGCTGACCTCGACCGTGCGCGCGCCCCCGGCGCAGTGATGCCGGTCGCGGAAGGTCACCGCGGGGGCGCCTTTCTCGATCAGTTCGACCACCGGGCAGGTCACCAGCGTGTGCGGGCAAGGCGTGTCTCGGCCGTGGCTGGAGGCATAGCAGAAGCTGCCCGCGACGGTTTCCGGGTCATGCCCGGTCTGCCGGCAATAGGCGCGATTGGCGCGCAGGATGCGGAAGTCGGGGCCGATCACGCGCACGCCGTCGGGCAGCGCATCGAGCAGCGCCTGCAACTCGGCCTCTGAGTGGCGGATCGTGGCCAGCTGGCTTTCAATCTGCGCGGACATGCGGTTGAAGGCCTGCCCGAGACCGGCGATCTCATCTTCGCCCCTAATATCGAGCTGGGTATCGAGCGACCCTTCGGCCAGCGCGCGATTGGCGGCGGTCAGACGGTCGAGCGGTGCGATCACCATGCGCCGCAGCGCGATCCACATCGCGGCGCTGGCCAGCGTCACGACAGCAAGCCCCAGAACCCCCAGCCAGATCGCGCCGGAAAAAGCCTCGCGGCGGATCGCCCCGGCGCGGTAATCCACCACCAGCAGCCCGTTAACGGGATGTTCCGCCGCCTCGCCGTGGCACTGGCGGCACTCGCTGCGGTTCAGCACCGGGTTGATCGAGCGCATGGCGACCTCGCCGCCGCCTTCGTCAAGGTAACGCGCGCCGGGGGCGCGGCTTTCTAGCGCCTCTTGCAGCGCCGGGCTGTCCAGCATCTGCCCGACGCGCGACGGGTCCGACGAGAAGCGCACCTCGAAATCGGGATTGACGATCATCACCCGCGCGATGTCGTCCTGCCGACCCAACCCGTCGAGGATCTGCAAAAGCCCTGGGATGTCGCGCTTGAGCATTGCGTTTTCCAGTGCGCCCTGAAGCAGCTCGTTGATCTGGCCGGCCGCGCGGGCGTGAACCGAGATCATCTGGTTGCGGTAAAGCGTGCTGAGCACGGCAAGGAATAGCGCCGAGACGACGATCAGCAAGCCACCGAGTGCGAGGATCAGCTTGCGCTGCACCGAGGCGCCCGCCCAATGCCGGAACCGGGCCATGATCATGACAGCACCTGAAACAGCTTGCGGTGATGCCCGGTGCGGCGGCAGACCGGGCAAAGGCCTCCTTCAGCGTTCGCGGGGCGATGCGCGGCAGGCTCATGCACCGATACCCCGCAGCCGCGGCAGGCATAGGCTTGCAGCGGCACGTCGGGGGGGGCTGGGGCCATCGCGGCTAGTTGCAAGGCATCCTCGTCGCAGACATCGGCACAAAGCCCGCAGCCGGTGCAGGCCGCAGGCTCGGTCCGGTAGCACGGATTTCCCTCGTCGTCCTTGATACGGATCAGAACGCCATGGGGGCAAATGCGCAAACATGCCTCGCAGCCCGTGCATCTATTGGCGTCAATGCGAGGAGTGGCGGCGAAAACCTCGCTGTCACGGCAGGGTTCTGCCTGCAACCGTGCCAGTGCGTCTACCTGAGTCTCGGGAGTGGCAACGCGCTTGAAAATGTTGCGGCGCGCGGGGTTTTCGGGGGCTTCGCGCAGCAGGGTCGTGATTTCGGCATGGCTGGCGGGCGCCAGTCCAAGCCCCGCCAGCCCGCGGCCCTCGGCCAGCGCCGAGATCTGCGCTGTGCGCGCCGACAGATCATGCCCCTCGGGCGGCTTGTCAGGACAGGTCGCGCAATCGCCGCTGGCCAGCGCGATACGGTGCACACCCTCTGCCAGAAGCGTGGCAAGATCGTTCAGCGACAGCGCATGGGCGCAGGGGCGCGATGCATCACCCTGGGGGTGGCGCGGGCAAAGCGCCAATGCCACCCCGCCGCGCCGTGCTGCAACGGCAGAGGAGCCGGGCAACGAGAGCGCGCTTTCGGGGCAGGCCGCCGCACAGAGCCCGCAGCCCGAGCAGCGTTCCGGCTCGATCTGCAACCCGCCGCGGATCGGTTCAAGCGCACCGTGGGGGCAGGCCTCGATACAGGCCGCGCAGGAACTGGCGGACAGACGGGCGGCGGTGCAACTGCCCGCGGCCAGCCGGGGCAGGGCGCTGGTTACCAACTCTCGGCCGCTCCGGGCACGAAGGGCGCGGCCTCGGCCTCGGGCTGGCTTGAGGCGGGGACCGATTTGCGCGGCTGACGCGCAAGGCCGGTCAGATCCTCAAGCTCGTCGCGCAGGGCCTCAAGGTAGGCTGCGCAGAGCAGCCCCGCAGCGGCATAGAGCGGCTCGGCCACGCGAAGGGCCATTCTGCGACCGAACTCGGGCACCCAGGGCAGCAGATGCGCGTCAAGGAAATGCGCCGCATCGGCCATGCTCGCCTCGGTGCCGAGGTTCAGCAGCAGGCCAAGGAATTGCAGCTCATGCACGATATGATCGTCGGCGCGCTTGCGCCAGTCAGGGACGGTTACGCCGTAATGCGCATACCAGTCGCGCACCTCGAACATCGGGCCCTGACGCTCCAGCTTTTCCTCGGTCAGCCAGACCGAGGCGTTGGGCGCCAGCCGGTAGCCATGCGTCAGGAATACATCGGCGTAATCGGCGGCCAAGGCATCCAGCGCGCGGGCGGGAACCTGCTCGGGCAGGCCCGACAGGGCAACCCGCAGGACCTGGGCGCCTGCGCGACCCTCGGGCGAAGGCAGCAGCGCCTCGAACATATCGGGCGCCTGAATGGCACGCAGTCCGCACATCAGATCGCTGTCCGCCTCGCGGTCAAAGAGGCGGATCAGCAGGCCAAGCGCCTCGGCGGCGGTATCAAGGGTGCCCCGTGCCGTATCAGGGGCGGCACGGGGCAGGGGCGGGGAGGGGAGACTGGTTTGAGGTTCACCCATCGACCCGCCCTTTCGAATGCGGAACGAACACGATTGAGGGATTGGTTAGTTCCGGGTCGGCCATGGATTTGACCTGACGCACGACCTCATCGTTCGGCCCGCGCGCTTTCGTCTCGTAGCTGCCATCGCGCAGCTGGTCGATCGGCCCGATGTCGAGCACCCGCATCATGCAGGCCGAGACGCAATAGGGTTTGCGCCCTGCCTCCAGCTCGTCGATGCACATGTTGCACTTCTTGACGACGTTCTCTTCGGGGTCGAACTGCGGCGCGCCATAGGGGCACGAGGCCTCGCATTTGCGGCAGCCGATGCACAGCGTGGTGTCGATGTCCACAACGCCATTGTCGGGGCGCTTGAAGATCGCGCCGGTCGGGCAGGTCGGGATGCAGGCCGGCTCCGCGCAATGGTTGCACGACATGTTGATCTTGAAGGCGAAAACCTCGGGGAACGTGCCGCCCTCGATATATTGCACGCGGCGAAAGCGCGGCCCCGCCGAAAGCCCGTTCTTGTCCTTGCAGGCGATCTCGCAGGCACGACAGCCGATGCAATCCACGTTGTTGTGGATGAAGCCGAACTGCTGCTCGGGGACTACGGGGGTGTAGCCCTCGCGCTTGCGCTTGGCGGCATTGGCCTTGATGGCTTCCTTGTCGATCTTGTTGGCCATGATGGTTTGCCCCCTTTACTGATCGCGCCGGAAGACATGGGAGCGCGCCGTGGCCAGCTGATCCCATCCGGGGCGGTGATGCAGGTCGGTCTTGCGGATGTTGCACAGCACCGTGTTGTAGGCGAAGGCCCCGGCGGGCGAGGGATCGTCCTTGGTCAGGAAATCCGGGTTGCCCGCGCGGTCCACGCCGTCCTTGTCGAGGTCCATCCAGGCGCCCTCATGCAGCACCAGAACGCCGGGCATACAGCGCTCGGTCACATAGACCGGGGTCACCACGCGGCCGCGATCGTTCCACAACTCGACGATGTCGCCATGCTTGATGCCCATGCGTTTGGCATCGGCGGCGTTCATCGTCGTTTCCTGACTGAAGGTCTCGCGCAGCCATGGGATGTTGTTGAAGATCGAATGCGTGCGCCAGCGCGGATGCGGGCTGATCAGGTGGAAGGGGTAGGTCGCGGTCAGCGGATGGTTGAGGCTTTCCCAGGGCTCGATCCATTTCGGGATCGCGGGGATTTCATAGCCGTATTGCGTGCGGCTCCAGTCGTCGATCTGCGCCAGTTGCGAGGACAGGATCTCGATCTTGCCCGAGGGGGTCTGGAACGGCAGGCCCTGCTCGATCTGGGCGCGGAAGGCGACATGCGGCTGCGACAGGATGAACTTGTAGACGCCGCGCTTCTTGAACTCTTCCCAGCTCCATTCGACATGCTGGTGCTCTTGCACCTTGTGCCACCAGTCGACCAGATAGGCTTCGTCGGTCGCATCGGGATTGTCGAAATAGTCGCGCGCGGCCTTCGGGTTGTAGGCCGGGCCAAAGCCAAGGCGCCAGGCAAGCTCGGTATAGACCTGGAAGTCGGTCTTGCTCTCGCCCAGAGGCTCGATGACCTTCGGGCGGTGGATGTAGTAATGCCCCTTGTACCAGGGCAGCGCGACATCGTGGCGCTCGAAATGGGTGGCGATGGGCAGCAGGTAGTCGGCCCAGATGCCGGTCGGCGTGATCGTGCTGTCCGAGCAAACCAGAAGGCTTTCGCCCTCGCCCTGTTCGTCGAGCTTGCGGATGGCCGCGATCTCTTTGTTGATGTTCGTCAACTGGTTGAACCAGTCCGAGCCCTGCCAGAAGATGCCGCGGATATTCGGAACCACCCCGTCGAACTGGTCGCTGCGCGGCCACAGACCGGCCTCTTGCCGGGTGACATTGGGGTAGTTGAGCACGATATGCGCCCAACGGTCGGACTTGATCGAGGCATACCAGACGTTGGCATATTGGTCATAGGGATAGGCCACCGCCTCGGAGTGCCAGGCCTTGCCCACGCCTTCGGCGCAGCCGCCGAGGATGCCGATATTGCCGGTCATCGCCTGAAGCGCCGCCGCCATGCGGTTATATTGCTCACCATAGGCATTGCGCCCCGGTGCCCAGCTGGCCTTGAGCGCGGCGGGCTTGGTGGTGGCATACATTTCGGCCAGCTTGCGGATGTCATCGGCCTTCACGCCGCAGATCTCGGCGGCCCATTCGGGCGTCTTCGGCACGCCGTCATTCGTGCCAAGGATGTATTCCTTGAAGCTTTCATGCCCCCGCTGATAGGCCCAGTTCGGCGTCGTGCCCGGGTCCATGCCCTGCACGAAGCGGTCGATGAAGCCCTGATCGTGCCAGCCATTGTCCCAGATGTGATAGGCCATGCCTGCCATCATCGCGGCATCGGTATTGGGACGGATCGGGATCCACCAGGCGTCATAGGCGGCGGCCGAGTCGGTGTACTGCGGGTCGATCAGCACGAACTTGCAGCCACGCTGCTTGGCCATGCGCATGTAATAGAACGTGTTGCCGCCATGGAAGGTATAGGCCGGGTTCCAGCCCCACATGATGATCAGCTTGGAATGCGCATAGGCGTCATCCTCGTTGCCATCTTCGATCGTGCCGAAGGTCATCCGGCTAGAAAACGTCGTGCCCTGATAAGAGGGCACCGACCAGCTCGAGGTGCGGCAGCCAAACATACCCAGAAACCGGCCCAACAGCCCCTCGATCTGGTCGGATTTATGCAGAACCCCGTAAGAGGCGCCCGCATAGGATTGGTCAAGCAGGGCCTGCGGCCCGTATTTGTCGCGCAGATAGACCATACGCTCGGCGATCTCGGTCAGCGCCTGATCCCAGCTCACGCGCTTGAACTTGCCCTCGCCGCGCTTGCCCACGCGCTTCATCGGATACAGCAGCCGCTCGGGCGAATAGAGCCGCGAGCGGTAGCTGCGCCCGCGCAGACAGGCCCGCAACTGCGGCTTTTCCTCGGTGTCGGTGCCATAGGCATCGCCCTGATAGGTGCCGTTATCGGTGGACAGACGCACGATCACGTCGCCCTTCTTATGCGCCACCAGCATGTGCCGCGAGCCGCAGTTATGCGCGCAGGAGGTCACGACGGTTTCAAGATCGTCGTCGCGCGGATAGGGCTCGTAGGCGAAGGCATTGGCCTTGCGCGCGCCCGCTGGCATCACCAGTGCCGTTGCGGCTGCGGCGCTGGCGGTTTGCAGGAACTGGCGCCGGGTGGGGGTGAACAGCCGTGCCCAGGCTGCGGGGTTGAACCGGGTGGTCATGGTTCTGCTCTCCTTCACTCGGCAGTTTCGGGCAGACGGTATTTTTCGTCCGAGGCGGTGGGGCGGTCAGCGGCCCAGGCGGGGGTCTCGGGGTCCATTCCGGGCCAGGGGTGCCGCGCATAGGGATACGAGATCCGATACCAGGCGCGCCCGCCGTGGCAGCCGTAGCAGGTGTCCGACGAGACCTCTTTCGCCAGCTCTTCGATATTGGCCGCGTTGAGGTAGGTCACGTTGTGACGGTTGGTGCGGAACAGCTCACCATGGCAGCTCAGGCAGCCATTCGCGGTTGCCGGATCGGTGGGGTCTTCCATATCGCCGCGCACCTCGTGCCACGGACCACCAAGGCCCATGATCTCGACGGGGTCCGGCATCGCGCCATGGCAGCGCAGGCAGGTGGTCTCGGGGTTGACCATCTTGCGGTTGGTGAACTCGGGGCTGGCCGAGGCGCTGAAGAAGGGGCGGCCCGGCATCATGTCGGGGCTTTCCTCGCGCGGGTCATTGCCCTGGTGGCAGAAGTTGCACTGAAGGTTCATCACCTCCTGCGCGAAATCGCTTTGCAGGTGGCGCCAATGCAGGTCGGCCTGCGGGCCGCTGTAGGTATCCAGCGTTTGATACCAGGCGAGGCTCGTTTCGGCCTGCACCCCGGCGGGGCTTTCCGCGCGCGGCTTGGCATCGTTGATTTCCTGGTGACACACGAGGCATTCGGCATTCGAGGCCGTCTCGATGTTCTTCGGGAAATGGATCGGGTGATAGCGCGCCTCGTCGTAGCTAAGGCCTTCGACTTCGGCCTCAAGGGCGGCAACGCGTGCGGCGATCTCGGCTTCCTGCTCGGCGCTCGGCGCGGGCGGGTTGGTAAAGGGGATCTGCGCGATCTCGGGCGCCTCGGCTGCGGGCGCCTCGGTCGCGGCCGGTGCTTCGGAGGCCACCGCATCGGACTGCGCGAAGGGCAGATCGCCCGGCGCGATCGGTGCGTCGTTCTGACCGGCCAGCCAGGCAATCAGATTGTGCCGGTCGGCGGGTTTGGACAGGCCAGCGAAGGCCATCGTGGTGCCGGGGACCATATCCTTGGGCTTGGTCAGATATTGGTCGAGCCGCTCGGGGCTCCAGACCTCATTCGCCTGGGCCAGCATGGCCTCGGAATAGGAAAAGCCCGCAGCCGAGGCCACGGGACGCGCGACGATGTTCCACAGGTTCGGGCCGGTGCGAGCGGCGCCGCCCTGATCCGCTGTATGGCAGGCGGCGCATTTCTGGAAGACCTTGGCGCCAGCCTCGGGGTCGAGTGCGGCGACCTGAGCCTCGGCCGGTGCCGGGGCGGTCGCGGATGCGGTTTGGGACGGCGCGGCCTCTGCCGTCGCCTCCGGCGCGCTGGCCGGTTCATCAACTGAAATCGAGTAAAGCAAGGAGCCGACGGCATTCAAAGCCACCAGCGACGTGGAACCGAGCAATACGCCGAATGCCAGACCGAGAATGGATTCGAATTTCGTCATCGCAGGCTATCCGTGCAAGAGGAGGTGCAGGAGGCGCGAACGCCTCCCACGATTGGCAAGGCTCGGGTTACTTGGCCATGAACGAGGTGCAGACCCAGCCGTCACCCATGCCGCTCATGCCGCTCATACCCGACATGCCACCCATGCCGGACATACCGCCCATGCCGGACATACCCGACATGCCACCCATACCGGACATACCGGACATACCGCCCATGCCGGACATACCCGACATGCCGCCCATACCGGACATACCGCCCATGCCGACATGCCACCCATGCCGGACATACCCGACATGCCACCCATGCCGGACATACCGCCCATGCCGCTCATACCCGACATGCCACCCATGCCGGACATACCGCCCATGCCGGACATACCCGACATGCCACCCATACCGGACATACCGGACATACCGCCCATGCCGGACATACCGCCCATGCCCGACATGCCACCCATGCCGGACATACCGCCCATGCCGCTCATACCCGACATGCCACCATGCCGGACATACCGCCCATGCCGCTCATGCCCGACATGCCGCCCATACCGGACATCCCCGACATGCCGCTCATGCCTTGCATTGCAGGTGCGTAGGTCCACTGCACGCAGACGCCTTCGCCGCCGGCCATGCCGCTCATGCCCGACATGCCACCCATCCCGGACATACCGCTCATGCCCGACATACCGCCCATGCCGGACATGCCGCTCATACCCGACATGCTGTCGGCCAGTGCCACGCCGCCGACGGCGCCGGCGCACAGCAGGATGGCCAGAGCTCCCTTAACCATAGCTTTCATTTCACTCTCCTTGGTGATGGCCGCTCACGGGGTCGCCCGTCAGGGCCTGTTGCCCGGGGAACCCCCCGGATGGGCAGCGCCGCGCGCCGCTCTCATTCGATGTCGTGCCAGTGCCGCAGGTCGTAAGGCCCGGTCATTCCGGGATGGATGAACGGGGTGAACCAGGCGCCCTGATCGTCGAGCCATGCTAGGATGGTCGGGGGAATGGGGGCCTCGATCCCGTGGGCCGCGTTTTCCTGCCAGTTTGCGTCCGGCGTGAATTGCACGATGACCGGTGCACCCTCGGGCCGCGCGTTGGGGGCGATGCCGCCGATGAACCCGGTTGCGTCCTGCGAATGCGCTGCGGAAGCCAGGGCAATGCCGAGGCTAGATGCGAGGCTGGCGATCATCAGAGACCGGATAAGACGTTTGGGCTTGGTCGGTTTCGCATTGGCCGCAGGACAGATCATCGCACTCACTTTCGCTGGGGCCCGGCCTTTGTGTTCAGAGGCCCGGGTTGGCAGCGAAACCTTAGCAAAAGATCATGCGCTAAGAAGTATAAATGCTTTAAATACAGTAACTTGGCTTGCTGCGTGGGTTGGTATATGGCTGCCAAATTGGCACGCCGCGTCGCGGCATCGCGTGGCGTGGCCACGATAGCGCGGCGCGGTCCTGCCAATTTGGCAGAAGCCGGGATGACGGGTTGTCATGCGGCGCATTGACGCATGAGTTCGGCGCGGGCGTTCCAAAGGGCCTGGGAGCACGTCGCGGTCTTCGCGGTGGTGCGGAATCGACGGGAACTCGATTCGCGGCAAGGCGGAAAAGCCCGATCCAGGGCGAGGATGTGTGGGGGTGTTCAGCAAAAGGAAACCCGCCGCAGAGTGACCTGCGGCGGGTGCGCGGCGCGACCGCTTTGGCGCGCCCCTCGGCAGCGTTGCGCCGCCGAGGCCTGAATCAGTTGCAGGGGGCTTCGTAAATCGCGCCGGTCTGCGGGTTGCGGTAGGTGCAGAGCTTGTTGGTGGGCGTCGCATTGGCGCCGATCGCGGTGCCGATGGCCGCGCCCGCAAGCGTCGTTGCCGCCGTACCCTTGCCGCCGCCCAGCTGGCTGCCGACAGCCGCGCCTGCAAGTGCGCCCGTTGCGGCATTGATCCCCTGGTCGTTGGTGCAACCCGCCAGGAACCCGATCAACACCAACATCCCGATAGATGCCGTCTTCCGCATGATATTTCCTTTCGCTCAGTGCCAGATCATACCCACAGCAGGGTGAGGCACATAACTACACTCTCCCATCCGTCTAATATGCGGACAGGGTTGTCCTTTGCGAACCATCCCGAGGTGGAGGCTGCGCTTTGCGCGCACTGTACCGGGGCACGGTTATGAGACAGCGCGTTGCGCTGGTCATGCCGCCATTTTGAACCCTTTGGCGGCGTCGGTTTCAAGGGCCTTCTGTTCGGCCCTGATCTGATCGGGCGTTTTGTAGCCGTGCCGTTCCCGCAGCCATGATGCGTTGTATCGCGCGGCGAAGGCGGCCAAAGCATGCCTGAGCTCTTCGACGGTCACAAAATGGCGGACCCAGAGCAGTTGCTCCTTGAGGGTGCGTATGGCCCGTTCGGCCACCCCATTGCCCTCGGGCTGGCGCACGAAAGCTGGTGAACTGGTGATCCCGAAGCATTTGATCTCGCTCTGGAAGTCTTCTGACATGTAGTTCGATCCGTGGTCGTGCCGCAGGATCAGGCCGAGGGCCGTATCCGGCCCGATACAGCCGAAGTGCCGGGTGACGCCCTGACGGATCGGTTCCAGCGCCTCCCACCGGCTGGCACTTGAAGACGCATGGGTGCCGACGAACTCGCCCGAGCAATGATCCACCGCGATGAACACGTAGGCCCGTCCCTCCCCGATGGTGACCGTCTGGGTCATGTCCGTGCCCCAGACCTGATCGACCCGCTCAGTGACGATCGTCCCGTCATGGGGATGCGCATCCCGCTGGACGGGTCGCTGAGGTGCCAGAAGGTCGTTCTCCTTCATGACCCGCCGCACCCGACGGGGGGCGGTACAGACGCCCAGATGCCGAAGCCGCGCCCATATCTTCCGGTAGCCTTCCCCGGAAAACGGCGAGGCTTCGATGATGGCCTCGATATGCTCCAGAAGCGCGCTGTCGCTGCAGGCCCCCTCCGGACCACGACGACGTGGCGGCCGCGCCTCATTGGCGGCATTGCCCGTAACACGATGCCGGTACACCGTCGCCCGGGGGACCCCCCAGATGTTGCAGACACGCGTCGTCCCGTAGCGCCGGTGCGTGGAGATCGAGTGCGCCTGGCTCATGTCCTCGACCTCCGCCGGGCCAAAGGGCGGCCGCCCTCCAGCTTGTCGATCTTCGCGTACAGCAACTCGTTGGCCATGGTGATCTCGCCCACCTTGGCCTGCAGCCGCGCAATCTCGTCGTCACGCTCATCGCGCTCGCGTTCCTTCAGCGCACTCTCGGCCGCCATGAGCACCCGGTCGCGCCATTCGGACAGCCGGTGAACCGGAACGTTCAGGTCCCGCGACACCGCCTCCAAGCTCTCACCCCGCATGAGCCGCTGAACCGCCACGAGTTTGCGCTTCGCCGAAAGGCGCCTGGCAGGACCGGCCACGGCCCCGCCGTCGCCAGCGTGATGGGCGCGCGCCGACGGGGCCGTGGCCTCCGTCGCACCTGAGGTGTCGTCGATCTTCTTGTCCATGCTCTACTCCCCTTTCCTGAGAGAAATAGCGCTCCGAACTGTCTCAAGAAACCGTGCACCAGCCCAATCCGAACACTGTTTATGTCAAACCCACATTTCCCAAGTAAGGCGCTGATTTCGCTGTCCTGACCATTATATTTCCTATATAAAACATGGTGTTGAAGGCTGCGAGGGGCGCGTTTCATGGATCACCCAGAGGGTGCGGGCTTGCAACGGGCAGATCGGGTGGATTTCGACCCTCGCGTGCGGCTGGAATTTCGCGGCACGCAGCTCAGTTCCGACGGCGGCCTTCTGGTGATGCGCGAGCTTGATGACGCGCTCGGGTTGTCCGATTTGGCGTCAGCGGCGCTGCGCGATACTCGCTCTGGCAAGAACACGGTCCATCGGCTCGACGGCCTGTTCCGGCAATCAGTCTTTGGGCGGCTGGCCGGATACGAGGATGTCAACGACGCCAACCGTCTCGCCTGCGATCCGGTCATGCGCCAAGTTGTCGGCGGCAGAGCGGTCGATGCACAAGCGGCCTCGGCATCGCAGATGGGACGGTTCGAGACCGAGACGCTGGCTCTGGCCGGGAACCGTGCCGCGCTGGCCGACCTGAACGGGCAATGGATCGACCGGTTCCATGACCGTAACGGGCTGAAGTACATCGTTCTGGACATGGACAGCTCGGTCAGCCCGACCCATGGCGACCAGGAAGGGTCCGCCTGGAATGGCCATTTCGACTGTAGCTGCTATCACCCCAACTTTCTGTTCAACCAGTTCGGGATGCTGGAACGCTGCGCCCTGCGCCATGGCAACGTCCACAGCGCCGATGGCTGGCGTGATGTTCTCGACCCCGTCATTGCGCGCTACGCGGAGCGCGACCTTGGTGGCAGGTTCTTCCGGGCCGATGCTGCCTACGCGATCCCGGCGATCTATGAGCGATTGGAAGAAGCGCGGTTCTTCTACGCCATCCGGCTGCCCGCAAACGCGGTCCTCAAGGACAAGATCGCGCATCGGCTAACGCGCCCTGTCGGGCGGCCGTCACTGACCAAGGTCAAGCGGTTCTTCGAGGAATTCGAGTATCAGGCGGCGTCCTGGGACAAGGAACGCCGGGTGATCGCCAAGATCGAATGGCATCCGGGCGAACTGTTCCCGCGTGTCGGCTTCATCGTCACCAACCTGCCGATGGAGCCGGACTGGGTGGTGCGGTTCTACAACCAGCGCGGCACCGCCGAGCAGCACATCAAAGAGGGCAAATACGCCTTTCGCTGGACGCGGCTGTCGTGCCGGAAGTTCCGCGACAATGAGGTGCGGCTGCAACTGCACGCCCTGGCGTACAACCTGGCCACCTTCTTGCACTGCATCGAGCTGCCCGAGGCCATGGCCGACTGGTCGTTGACCAGCCTGCAACTGAAGCTGATCAAGATCGGGGCACGTGTGGTCCGTCACGCCCGCACCATCACCTTCCAGCTGGCCGAGGTCGCTGTCACCGGCACGATGGTACGCGCCATCCTCGCCGCTATCCGCCGATTGCGAGCGCCACCGCTATGCGCATGATCGCGATCCACGCTCAAACTGAACGAAAGCGGCTGGACAGATCTGTCCGCTGCGCTGAAAAACGCCGCCCCTGGGCAAGGAAACAGCGGCTTCGCGGTCTGATCCGTCCAGATCCAGCAGTCTGCGCGACCGCAGGTGCCGCTTGCGGCAGAAAATCCTTGTCTAGCGCTCGGATACAGGCGATCTTCACCTCAAACGACACGCCACTTGGGGAATGCAGGTCAAAACCAATTGTTGGAATTTTCTTGCCGAACGCAGCGGCCAACGGAAGGCCGACATATCCCAAACCGATAACGCCAACGGTCAGATTACCAATAGCGGGCAACTGTACAGCATCTGAAAATATTCGCGCGTCTTGTATTTCGTTCATTGGTCAGTTTCCTAAAGAGCCTACGCTACGCGCCGCTCCTAGAAGCGGCGACAGCATGATCGACACAAAGCGATTGAAATCAGCAGCGTCGGCGGAAGCTACGTACGTTATGTCAGTGGGCATAAGCCTGAACGCGCTTGCGAGAAGAAGTGCGTCAGGCCGAGAGAAGTCAAACTTATAGACTGTAGCCAATCCGGCAGTCGCAGAAGGTCGAAACACGAATACCGATCGTGTCTGCGCTACTCGATCGTTGAGGCCCCCGACTTCTGCGAGAAGATACGCGAGATGAGCATCTTCCACGGGAATTTCGATATTGGCTGGCCGGCTCACACCTCCGTAAACTGCGAAGCGTCGCGGTTCATGAGAGACATGCACCGTGTCACCAGGCAGAATAACGATGTTGTTCGTCGAGCTTCGGACGATGTCCGAGAGTAGAAGTGATGTGGAGGCTGATCCGCGTTGTACGGAAACCAGAACTTCCCAGGGGGCTTGGGACACGCCTCCGGTGCTTGCGAGGAGATCAAGCAGCCGAATCCCGCGCGGTGGTATTTCAATACGCCCCGCGCTTCGGACATTACCCAACACAGTGGCTGATCTGGCTTCCGTCGACGTGATCGCAACAGCGATTTCCGGTTCTACGGCCTGCCCGTAGTATCGAGCCAGTAGCTCGCTGCGGAGTTCAGCAGTGGTAAGACCTCGTGCTGCGATGTTGCCGGCATAGGGAACGCTGATATTGCCGGAGTTCGAAACCTGCACATTCAAAACGGTCTCGCGATTGCCAGCTGAGGCAAACAGACCATCCTCGGCGACTTCCCAAATGCGGACTTCAAGGTAATCGCCAACGCCAACGACTTCGTCCGAGGCACGATATTGCTGAGTTCGGAACGACGCCGGAAATCTTGCTTGTGACTCTGACACAACTGGCAAGGTGGCGGCGGTGACTTCGACGACTTGAAACGGTAGCGCGTCCCGATCCTCTGCCTGTCCGTCGGCAACGTCACTGGTGATGGCCCTCGCATCCGGCCCGAAGGCGGGCATCGCCGTACAGCCAGCGAGAAGTGATGCCAGCGTGACCAAATACACCGCCTCGTGCACACGGACCCCAATCATTCGCGAGCCCTCTCGGGGATGCAGGACAAGTGCTGACGCTGCTTTAATCTGTCGATAATCCCAGAAATGGCGACCTGCCGACCGCTCGACACATAGAAGTCGCCCGGGATGAGGCTCTGCGACTTGAGCTCCGCAACAAACGCATCGACCAGAAGGCGCGATTTCGCGTGCCTGATCTTGAAGAACGACGCCACGTCTGCCTCGGATTCGCCAAGTGTCACGAGCGCGTCATGCCGGAATACAGCATCTCCCAAGACAAGAACCGGGACACCATGGCGAAGCGCAGAAAAGGCGGACGTGGAGTTGATGACGACCATGCCGCTCGACTGCTTGGTCAACTCGCCCATACGCCCTGAGTGCAGGATACGTATCCGATGACGGTCAACGCCCATTTCGGCCGCTCTGCGAAGGATGAGGCGCTTAGATGCAGCACTCCCACGCTCGAGAGGGTGCAATTTGAATACCACCAGGGGAGTATTGGGGTTGGCTCGAAGCGCCATCAGGCTCGCATCAATCAACCTTGACGTTGACCAACCGCGCGATGCCACTTGAAGTTGACTGTCGCTCGAAACCTGCAGTGGAACGAGAAGATAGCCCGGGCGGCGGCGTAGCGCCCGTTTGGCCAGATACTCAGTAATCCGCGCCGCAAGCCTACGGAGCAAATGAATGCCCCAACTCATGGCCAACGGAACCACCCGTTCTCTCTGTCGATGAAAAAGATACGTATCGGAGGGCTTTGACGCCAAATCTCGTACCAGATAGTAGGCTGCTGCCCAAATGCAAAATCTCAACTACTTGCTCACCCCCTTCTCATAGGTTTGACCGGACAGTCTTATTAAGATTGCCCGGTCAATTTGTCAGCGCATCGACCTGCCCTTCAACAGCAGAAAGTGGGCGCGGCTTCTGACACGGTCCATGAAGGCGTCAGCAAGCAGCGGATCGCCGATGAAGTCGTACCATTCCTCGGGAGCCCGCTGTGCGGTCATGATCGTCGAACTGCGCGTCGAGCGATCCTCGATGATCTCGAAGAGATCGGTCAGCTCTTGTTTACTCATTGGGCTGAGAGCGAAATCGTCGACGATGGGCTGGTGCACGGTTTCTTGAGACAGTTCGGAGCGCTATTTCTCTCAGGAAAGGGGAGTAGAGCATGGACAAGAAGATCGACGACACCTCAGGTGCGACGGAGGCCACGGCCCCGTCGGCGCGCGCCCATCACGCTGGCGACGGCGGGGCCGTGGCCGGTCCTGCCAGGCGCCTTTCGGCGAAGCGCAAACTCGTGGCGGTTCAGCGGCTCATGCGGGGTGAGAGCTTGGAGGCGGTGTCGCGGGACCTGAACGTTCCGGTTCACCGGCTGTCCGAATGGCGCGACCGGGTGCTCATGGCGGCCGAGAGTGCGCTGAAGGAACGCGAGCGCGATGAGCGTGACGACGAGATTGCGCGGCTGCAGGCCAAGGTGGGCGAGATCACCATGGCCAACGAGTTGCTGTACGCGAAGATCGACAAGCTGGAGGGCGGCCGCCCTTTGGCCCGGCGGAGGTCGAGGACATGAGCCAGGCGCACTCGATCTCCACGCACCGGCGCTACGGGACGACGCGTGTCTGCAACATCTGGGGGGTCCCCCGGGCGACGGTGTACCGGCATCGTGTTACGGGCAATGCCGCCAATGAGGCGCGGCCGCCACGTCGTCGTGGTCCGGAGGGGGCCTGCAGCGACAGCGCGCTTCTGGAGCATATCGAGGCCATCATCGAAGCCTCGCCGTTTTCCGGGGAAGGCTACCGGAAGATATGGGCGCGGCTTCGGCATCTGGGCGTCTGTACCGCCCCCCGTCGGGTGCGGCGGGTCATGAAGGAGAACGACCTTCTGGCACCTCAGCGACCCGTCCAGCGGGATGCGCATCCCCATGACGGGACGATCGTCACTGAGCGGGTCGATCAGGTCTGGGGCACGGACATGACCCAGACGGTCACCATCGGGGAGGGACGGGCCTACGTGTTCATCGCGGTGGATCATTGCTCGGGCGAGTTCGTCGGCACCCATGCGTCTTCAAGTGCCAGCCGGTGGGAGGCGCTGGAACCGATCCGTCAGGGCGTCACCCGGCACTTCGGCTGTATCGGGCCGGATACGGCCCTCGGCCTGATCCTGCGGCACGACCACGGATCGAACTACATGTCAGAAGACTTCCAGAGCGAGATCAAATGCTTCGGGATCACCAGTTCACCAGCTTTCGTGCGCCAGCCCGAGGGCAATGGGGTGGCCGAACGGGCCATACGCACCCTCAAGGAGCAACTGCTCTGGGTCCGCCATTTTGTGACCGTCGAAGAGCTCAGGCATGCTTTGGCCGCCTTCGCCGCGCGATACAACGCATCATGGCTGCGGGAACGGCACGGCTACAAAACGCCCGATCAGATCAGGGCCGAACAGAAGGCCCTTGAAACCGACGCCGCCAAAGGGTTCAAAATGGCGGCATGACCAGCGCAACGCGCTGTCTCATAACCGTGCCCCGGTACACGAAATCGTCGACGATAAGCACGTCAAGGTGTGAGAGCCTTTTTCGAAACTTGCCAATCGTCCCGTCAAGGCGCGCGAATTTGACGACCTCCGCCAGACGACCAGCGCGGAAGTATGCGGCGGAATATTCGCGCCGAACTGCCGCGACGCCAAATGCGCACGCGAGCCACGTTTTGCCAGTTCCTGAAGCCCCTGTCAGAACAAGGTTCTGTTGCCGGGCGATCCAGTCACAAGAAAGGAGCCCCAAGACTTCCGATTTATCAAGGTTGCGACTGTGCTGGTAGTCAATGTCTTCAGGTTCCGCCTGGTATTTGAAAAGAGCCGCCTTCAGAAGCCGGTCGATCTTGTTCCGGTATCTACGCGTAGTTTCCGCTTGTAGAAGCTGAAGAAGGCGATCCCGAAAGGGCAGATCGGCGTAGCTTGGGTGCTGCAATTGATGCTCGAGCTCCGCGCGGAATCCGGCGAGGCGCAACTCGTGCAGCAGGTTAAAGAGCTGTGCCTCAGACATCGTTCAGCCCTCCCGCGCACTATTGATGAGCTCGGCAAAGTATCCTGCTCCTCGAATATTCCTTTGAGCCACGGGACGGGTGTTGATCACAGCTTCTGTCTCGTCGGCATCGAGACCGGCAACGAGGATTGCCTCGACTTTTCTGACATTGGCCTTCTTGATCGAAATAGCGAGTTCACAGGCATTTTCGACGCGCTCGGCCGGGTAGCGCTCTGCCAAGGCACGAAGATTGATAGCGGCCGTTGCCGTCAACGCGGGCTTCTTGTTTGCGCGAAAATGGGCGTCGATCAGCGCCTCCGCGTTCGGGCCGATTTCGGCGACATAGCGCTTCATACCTGCAAGCCGTGTCAACGCACCGGCTGCGTGGGCTGCGGGCATATGCGTTGGCGTTGTGATCGGTCCCGCGGCCTGATCGTGACGTGGATGTGTCGCAACGGTCCGTCCCTCATGGATGAGATGAACAGACGTTGGCGTAATCTTCACATTGAGAAGTTCGCCCGCAAAATGCCAGGGCACGGAATATCTGCTTCCCTCCACTTCGACATGATAGTCGCGCCCGGCGCGTAGTTTCAGGATGTATCGCCCAACCTCGTAGCCTCTGGAAGGCAACGGCTGATATCCGGAAAAGTCAGACCTAGAAAAGAGATCGTTTCTGCTGGCATCGCCATGCCCTCGCATGGGGCGCTCGTTCAACTGTGTGACGCGGTCTGACAGGGCCGCATTCATCTCCGCAAGCGAGAAGAAACGGCGGTTCCGCAGGGGCGCCAATACATCATCCTGGACGATACCAACTGCATTCTCGACGATCCCCTTGTCTCGGGGTTTGCGAACCCGGGTGGCGATGAAGCTGAACCCGTAGTAATCTGCGAATGCCGCGAATTCACTGGTGATTGTCGCCTCCTCGGCTCCACGTCGCGGCACGGCAACGGCTGCTTTGAAATTGTCGATCGTCACCAAGACCGGGACGCCGCCGAAGTATTCAAGCATTCTGACCATGACGCCCAAAACTGGGACGGTTGCCTGACTTTCCAACGCGCAAACGAAGATCTTACGGCTCTTGGCACTGGCTGCACAGAAGACCTCATAGTCCCGCTCAGACCCACCCTCATCGAGCAACAGAGGCTGTTTGAGCTTCTTTCTTCCCACGAAATCGGCCTGGATCATCTCGCCGGGCTCATAATCGAAGGAAAGGGTGACATCCTTCTTGTCCGCCATTTGCGCGACAGTGCGGTAGAATGTGGTCCGTGACATCGCGCGAAAGCCGTCTGGAACGCCCTGTCGATAGTCGATGTAGAGCGTTTTCAGCCTGACGCTGCGCTCATCGACCTCGAACCGGATCTTGTCGAAATCTGGCTCTGCCAGATCCTGTTTGCGGCTGAACACCCCTGGCGCCACCAAGCGCCGCAACTCGGTTTCCGACAACTCGCTGATCGCGTTTGGGGCGAGATCACAATCTTTCAACCGTTCGCGCCAGGTACGAACGGTTGCGCGTGAGCAGTTTGTCAGATCGGCGATCTGGGTGTTGTTGAGTCTGCCTTTCAAAAGCATCTGAACACGGCGATGCGTATCTGTAAGCATGGTCTTCTCCTGAAGCCTGGACAAGCGCCATCGTTGACGGAGGCGGTCCGCCTTGACAGAGCTTGGGATTTAAAGGAGAAAAGGCTGTCGGAGCTAAACGACAACATTTTCTGCGAAGCCGCCTTTGTGTTCGAGCACGCTGGCGGCTTTTGCTTTTCTATGGGTTATGGATCTTTGTACCTCTCTGGCCAAAGCTGCTCGGGGGTCGTCTCGAGCGCTTGAGCGATTGCAGTTTCAATTTTGACCGAACGGTTCTTCCCAATGCTGACCATCGACATGGCTGCGCTTGAGACGCCTAATGCCCGCCCGATCCCGGACAGCGAGGTTCCGCGGATGCGCAGCTCAGCCTTGAGCCGCTCATGCTTTGCGCGCGTTTCGTTTGGCAATTTAGAACCTCCACCGGACCATCGCAGTCGGTAGGCCTTTGGTAAGCAACTTAGCTCGCAAAGCTCAATGCTCATGCGGCCTTCGGTGCGCTTCGGCGTGCGGACACTTGTGCGCAATAGCGCGAACATGCGTCCGCATAATTCGATGTTCTCGTTGAGAAGAAACCGCTTAACAAAAACAGTACTTTTCCGCATTTTTGGGGTCGAGTGTGCGCTCTAAGAACGAGAGATAGGCCTATGCGACCTAAAGCCAGATCAAGAAGAGATGTCCTGTTCCTGCAAAATGTAGGGCGCCACCTACGTACGATTCGGCGCGGCCGCGGGCTGACCCAAGCGGAATTTGCGGAGCTCTTGGACCTGTCCCGAGAAGGATATGCGAACTATGAGCTCGGCAAGCGTGAAATGGGCATCACCGTGGCGCGCGATGTCCGGCATAAGATGCAAGTCGACTTACTCGCGCCCGACACTGAAGCAGATCATAGCCGTTCAGCACCACTGCCTCATGAAGCTGAAGTGGAAAGGAGCCCAAAGTGGCTGACAGCCCTAATGGACTTGCGTGTCCGCCTCATCGCAGCACGCGAGGCCTTTGATCGTGAGCAGTTCACCGCCTTGCGGCGACGCCTGCACTCAATCCGTGACGTCGCCTTTGTAAGCTCGACGATAACGGTGTGGCTCCGCCTGGTGGCACCGGAGTTCGGCTGGCATAGAGTGGACGCAGTAGCCCAAATCGATTGGGCCCTTTTGCTAGGCTTCGCAATGGCAGCCCTACTTCTACCTTTTCAGGGTTGGTACATTGGCCGGTTCTTCTACTGGATGCACGCTACACCAAGATGTCAACGGCGGAGTAAAATTGGGCCACGGGGCGGCGCAAAATTGGGCCACTTTGGGTTTGCGCGAGACGCGGCTGATGGGCGGCGGCCAGTCAGCCGCGCTCTCCATATAGCTTGCGGGTGACTGGCCGCCTTGGACCGTCAGGTCCAAGTCTGATACTTTGGATCAGGTGTTGTCGCCGGTCTTGCGCGCGCGACTTTGCGCGAGGCGATAGCTTTCGCCGTTCATCTCGAGGATGTTGACGTGGTGGGTCAACCGGTCGAGGAGCGCGCCGGTCAGCCGCTCGGTGCCGAAGGTCTCGGTCCATTCATCGAAGGGCAGATTGCTGGTGATCAGCGTGGCACCGCGCTCGTAGCGCTGGGAGATCATCTCAAAAAGCAGCTCGGCGCCGGTCTTTGACAGGGGCACGAACCCGAGCTCGTCGATGATCAGCAGCTTGACGGCAGCCATCTGCTTCTGGACGCGCAGCAGCCGACGTTCGTCTCGCGCCTCCATCAGCTCGTTGACCAGCGCGGCGGCGGTGGTGAAGCTGACAGACATGCCCTTCTGGCAGGCCGCCAACCCGAGGCCCAAGGCAATGTGGGTCTTGCCGGTTCCGCTGGGGCCAAGGGCGATCACGTTCTCACGCCGTTCGATCCATTCGCAGCGCGCCAGTTCCAGCACCTGCATCTTGTTCAGCTTCGGGATCGCCTTGAAGTCGAAGCTGTCGAGGCTTTTGGTGGCCGGGAACTTCGCAGCCTTGATGCGGCGCTCGACCATCCGCCGCTCGCGGTCAATGAGTTCCAGTTCAACGAGGCGCGACAGGAATTGGACATGGTCCAACCCTTCGGCGGCGCATTGGCGCGCAACCTTCTCGTGTTCCCGCAGGAAGGTGGGCAGCTTCAGCGTCTTCAGATGGTGGGCAAGCAGGATCTTCGGAGCCTCGCTCATTCCGCCGCCTCCGACATCAAGGCCATGTAGCTGGCCGCACGCGTCGTCTCGACGTTCGCCCGCGGCAGGTAGGGGTAGACATCGAGATCAAGCCTTGGGGGGCGCTTCTCGACCTGGCAAAGCACGAGGTGCTTCACGGCGTCAAAGCCGACCGCGCCCAGCTTCAGGGCCTTCTTCACGGCGGCATGCAGGTCATCCATGCCAAAGGTCTCAAGCAGCCGCAGCACCTGCACATACTCGCGGCGCCCCATCTTGAGCATGCGCGCCTCCATCAGGCGGCGCAAAGTCTGGAACTCTTCGGGCAGGTCCCATTCCGCCAGAGGCGCAGCCTGGTCCAAGGCATTGATCTTGCGCTCGATCAGCGGGAGGTAGTGAACCGGGTCGAAGATCATGTCCTCGCGATCGTAACAGCGCGGGTGTCGGGCGATCACCTCCCCGCGACAGCCGATCACGACCTCATCGACATAGCCGCGGATCCAGACATCCTGATGGCCATAGGCGACCGGGACCGAGTAATCGTTGGTGTCATAGCGCACGAGCGACTGCGAGCTGACCCTGCCGCTCGCTTGGTCGCAGGCGTCGAACGGGGCAGTAGGCAATGGGCGCATCGCCGCCAGATCGCGCTGCAGCCTCTCGCCGATCGTCTCCTTGTGACCCCGAAGAATGCGCGTGAGGCGTGCGCAGCACTGCCCTTCAAGGTCGGCGTTGAAGGCGTCCCAACTGGCAAAGTGGGGGATCGGCACCATGTGGTTGCGGCGGGCGTAGCCGACCATCCCCTCGACAGCGCCCTTGTCGTTCCCCTTCCCGGGCCGACCATAGCGATCCCGAAACAGGTAATGCGACTGCAAGCCGCTGAACAGCGTGGCGCGGATGCGCGTGCCATCTGGCTGGATCTTCGAGACCAGGCAGCGGTCGTTATCGTAGAGCACCGACTGCGGCACCCCGCCGAAGAAGGCAAAGGCGCGGACATGCCCGTCTATCCAGGCCTCCGCCGTCGCCGCCGGATAGGCCCGGACGAAATAGGCATCGCTGTGCGGCAGGTCGATGACAAAGAAATGCGCCTTCTGCTCGACACCGGCGATGACGACGACCGCTTCGCCAAAATCGGCCTGAGCATGGCCCGGCGGATGGGCCAGTGGCACGAACATCTCCCGTGTCCGCCGCTCACGCTCACGCACGTAATCCTTGACGATCGTATAGCCGCCGGTGAAGCCATGCTCGGCCTGAAGCCGTTCCCATATCCGCTTGGCCGTATGACGCTGCTTGCGATGCACCGCCTTGTCGGCTTCAAGCCAGGCGTCAATGAACTCGGTGAACCCGTCCAGCTTCGGCCGCCTGATCGGCTTGTCCCGCCGGTAGCCAGGCGGCACCGAGAAGGCCAACATCTTCTCAACCGTCCCGCGCGAAATGTTGAAATGCTTCGCCGCCGCCCGCGCGCTCATGCCCTCGGCACACGCCAAGCGAACCTTCTTGTAAAGTTCCACGGTATAAATCTCCCCACCCTCCCTGCTGCCGCAAGAAGGGAAAAGTGGCAGGATTTTACTCCGCCCGCAGCGAGACGATCCCGCCGCTACCGTGGCCTAATTTTGCACCGCCGTTTCCACCCGAAAGGGCTTAATTGCTTTGTTGGGGGGCATCGACTACATTGACGGACCAGAAATCCGTACAGAGTTGATGCCATGGCCTCGGTTGCAGCAAAGGTGATGTCGACAGTCAGCGCGCCCTACGGTGTGCTGTTGACGGCTGCAGAGCTTGCCGAGAAGATCGCCGATATCAGGAGTGCCGAGTCCTGCGATTGCAGCGTGTTCACCTTCCTGTCGGAGGTTTCGCCCAAACTGCAGCACTCGTTCATCGACGAGATGGATGTGAGCAAAGACGCCGTCACCGCCGTCGCCAAGAAGTTCTCCGATCTCGCCGGATACGAGCTTCCCCTCGCGATCTGAATGAACACCCCTCAACCAAGCCGCTTGCCCGAGCTCTTCGACGTTGCAATGGCGATCATTGACCAGGCGAGCCGAGCCTTCGCCATCCTCGTCGCGTCTATGGGAATCACAGAAGACCGGTGAACTCAGTCGGTGGTTGGAAGCCCTGTTTTTCGGCAAAATGACCGCGTTTTCGCCCGACGAAAGGCCGAGCGCAGGGCTTCGGTCGGCGAAGGCAGCGAGTCTATCGCCTCAAAGAAACACTCATTGTCGATCTTCTTGAGATCGGTGCGGTCAGGGCTTTCGATATCGGGTGTTGCCATCTTTACGTGCCTCCGCGACAATTACTTTTCGACCGATCAGCCGACCGCCATGATTGCGTAGTGCGGCGTCCCATCCCAAACAAGGTCCCAAGACGCGCCCGGCCGAACGTTCTGGATTGCTCGCGGCTCGAAACATACCAGACAATTGCCTCTTGGAGCTGGTGCCCGCACCGAGGGGTAAATCAGGCCTCGGGAACCCGCTCGACGGAGATGCTGCGCGAGGCTTTGCCCCTCCGGATAACCAACTTCCGGCTCCGGATGAAGTGCGGGATGATCCGGCTCATCGGAGATGTCATCAAATGCCCCGATAAAATCCGCAAGCAGTTCCACATAGCGGGCGCTGTCCTCGAAACAGCCGGTAAAGCCGAGTTCCCGTGTGCGATGCCAGGCAACCTCACTGACGGAAACCATAACGTCCCAAGCGCAATACCAGGCACCACGTTCTTCCGAGTTGAACCGGTTTCCACCGGCTCGAGTGTAAGTGAAAGCCGCGTTGACGTGGCTGTCGCCATAGATTCTGAGATCTCGGCTGCGGCGCTGCCAAGCAAGCTCGCGCGGGTCCAGATGCGGGTTTCGGCCACGTTCAGCCAAAAGCCGGCCGCTTGTCAGCCCCTCGATTTCCGCGAGGATCTCCATCTCGTCATCGTTATCGACGAGTCCGCGCAGCGTAGGTGGCTTGTGGTACGTTGCGGGCAAGAGACGAACGAGACCACGATCGGAAATCTCGGTCCGCTTCATGCCCCACCACGCAACGCATCAAGATAGCTCCGCACGGCAAGGATCTGCGGCAAGCCCCCGTCGATGGCGGTGTCGACTGGGCGGCTGCCCCCAAACAGCGGACCGGTGTTCGGTCGGGTGAACCAGCTGCGCGCGAGCGGCTCGGAGAAATAGAGCTCAAGCGATTTGTAGATGCCGATGACGGCGCTCAACCGCAAAAGCTGATCCTTGGTGAGCTCCCCCGCAAACGCCGGCTTCTTCGCACGCTTCCACGTGCTCTCTGACATGTCGGCAAGGCCAGCCGCTTCCTTCAGGCTGAGACCCCAGGCATCGGCCACGCGGGCATAGGCCTTCAGCGCGACGGCGTTGATCTGTGCGGGTTCCCGGATTTTCTCTGCGACGTACATGGCGTCCTCCATCGGCTTCAATATAGACCATATGGACCGCCTGTAAAGATCACATGAACCCACCGTCATGCTTTCTGCTCACCCGAAACGCTGATCCAGATCCACCTGGATCACCTGAGGCGAAGGAATTCCTCAGCCATGGACCATTTTTCCGACCAATCGAGCCAGCCAAGTCGGGAACTGAGGCGCGGCGGAAACCAGTTCGGTCTTTGCCGCCTCCGTGAGCTTGGATCGCAGGATTTGCAGGGCCATCGGAGCTTCATCCGGTCCAAGCCAAGCCAGCGCTCGGACGGCCTGGCCCGATATTTTGTTTCCAAGAACCAACTGCCAGCGCGGCGCATGACGCAGTTCAACAGCCTGCCGACCAAGGTTCAGCACACGGCTTCGACCGGAAGTCAGGTAAACCGATTTGACCGGCACCTGCGTCGTCAGGCCCAGAGCGTTCGCAGCGGCAGCACCGCTCGGCACAATCGTCTCGCCACGCTGAACAGCCAGCGCTTCAATCGCCTGTTCGGCCGACGGGCTGCGCGGCCCAAAGCGGGTCTGGACCGGGCGCATGTAGATGCCGCGTCCCGCTCGGATCAACTCGCCGCGTGCCGCCAGACGCGATAGCGTCTGATCGACCGCCGCGCGCGAGCCGAGGTGCAACAGGCTCTTCGCTGCCAAGGGCACCCCCTCCGGCAGCGCCGCGGCAACGTTCAGAATGCTCTCAGCCATGCGCTCCATGATCGCTCCTTTGTCAGAAATATACGCGGTTTTCTGACAGCTTTCAACCGTGCGGCGTCACCCGAAGCGCCGCCCCTCTTCGGTGAAGGTATACGCGTTGACGATGATCCCCTCTTCGATCACCTCATCCGAGGTGAGGTGATCGTATTCGGCCTGAAGCTGGCGGTAGAGCCAGCGGGCCAGATCGCGCAGCGCCTCGGCCACGATCTCCTCGGCATCCTCGGTGGGCGGTTGACAGGTTGGGCTGTCGCGCGTGACATCCACGGACATGGTATATTCGTGGTAGTAGCGTCCGCGATGGGTCGCCTCGGCGGCGAGCTGATAGAAGTTCCGGCGCTGGATGGCCTGGAGCCGGTCGGCAATGCCGTGCAGCGTCGCGTCGGTCGGCGCGTAGTCCCGAATGCGCGCGGCGGCACCCTTGGCGTTGTGGAGGTAGCCCTCGAAGCAGGCGCCATCCCCCTGGCTCCAGAACCCGGAGAACCAGATGCAGGGCTTGGCCCGCGTCCCGCCGCCCATCAGGCGGACGGGCGTGGTCTTCAGGCGGATGCCGAGGATCTCGCAGATCCGCTCGAAATCCTCATAGACCGCGTCCCACCAATCGTCATAGGGCGCGAGGTCGCGATACCAGCTGCGCGCTTTCTCCTTGGCGGCATCCGAGAGTTCAGGGAACTGGTAGACGGTGGTGCAGATAACCTCAGGCATCGATGTCCTCGCCGTTCAGCGCCGCGGTCAGCCATTCCTCGGTGCTGGTCCAACCGATGGATTTGCGCGCGCCCAGATCGATGACATGCGCGCCGCCGCCGAAGGCATCGAGGCGGGGCCGGGAACAGGTCAGGGCATATTGGAAGCCCCAGAGGCCGGTGAGGTCGAGGTCTTCGGCGAGGCGCAGCACGAAGCGGATCACAGCCTCGACATCGCCGTGTTCGTCGTCATGGATCCAGAGGATGCTGCCCTCGGGTGCATCCTGAAGCGCGAGATCGAAGCCCGCGACCTCCGGGTCGTCGGCGTCCTGATCGGCCGCGCGCAAATCCGCAAACAGCGCGAGCGCGCGGGCGGCCTTTTCGGCCGTCCCGACATCGATCAGGCACGAAAAATGGGTGAAGTAGTCCGCCATGGGAACCTCCTGAGAGTGAAATGCCCGGCCAAGGGGCCGGGCGCTGGATTGGAACGAAACGATGGGCGGGCGCGCTCAGCCGGTGCGCTGGTCGCCTGCGGCCTGACGCGCCGCATGGGCACAAAGCATCTGCCGGTAAAACCGCTTGCGCGCCGCCCGAAACCCCCGAACGGCGCGGGTATCGGAATGAAGCGCCCGGACCGCCGCGCGAAGGACGGCCAGCGGCGATGCCGTCACCGGCAGGCCGAGGCGCAGATAGGCGGGATCGGTCACGTCAGCGGCGCGGCAAAGATCCGGGCCAGATCGACGGCCGAAGGCGCCATCTGCGGCGCGCAGGGGGACTTCGGTCATGGTCATCGGGTCAACTCCGGTTCGGGAAAAGGGGGAACGCCGGACCGGGCGATCTCTCCCCCGGCGACGCCCTAAGCCCCCCTGCCCTTCTCGATCTCTCGGTTTTCACGCCGCAACCTGCAGCGCGCGGGCGGCGATGGCACGCCAGAGCGGATCGACAAGACGTCCCTCGAGTTGATCCGCGCGACGGCGCAGATGCGCCACGAACCCATGTTCGCGCCATCCGGCCGCCTGGCTCGCCCGCGCACGCAAGCCGCTCGCCTCGCGCAACACCGAACGGGCCTCGGGCGCGGAGAGGACCGGGTTGCACCAGGCAATCGCGCCGTCCGCCAACTCTCCCGCCAGCACGAGCCGCTCTTCACGATCGAGGATCACCATCATATGCGGGGCAACATCGGCGCCGACTTCCTGTGCCAACACGACCGCAGCGAACATCGCGTCAGCGAGCGACGCATAGCGGTCAAGCTCGACCGGGCGGTCCAGCCCGGCCATTGCCGCGCCCCTATCCGGGGCGACAAGTTTCAGAACGAAGGGCAGATCGGGATTGGGCGCGGGGAAGGCATCGGCGTCAAAGCACTTCGTCGGTGTCGCCTTTCGCGCATGGAACCCTTGATCGAGCATCTCAAATTCTCCTGCGACGGGGGCGGGAAGCCTCTCTCCCCACCTTCACCGTCACCCCAAAACCGCCGCCCTCTTCCTCGAAGGGCGACGGTTCAGGACCCGGCTTGATCTTCAAAGCTTGCCGAGGGCCCTCAGGCTCATCTCGGCCCCGGCACCGACGATGATGTGGTCATGCAGCGTCAGGCTGAGATAACGGCAGCCCTTCTGGATCTCCTTGGTCATGCTGAGATCGGCCTCCGACGGCGTCGGATCCCCCGAAGGGTGGTTGTGGATCAGGATCAGCGCGCTCGCGTTCAGCATCAGCGCCCGCTTGATCACCTCGCGCGGATAGACGGGGACGTGATCGACCGTTCCGGTCGAAAGCAGCTCGTCGGAGATGATGCGGTTCTTGCGGTCGAGATAGAGCACATGGAACCGCTCGATCGGTCCGCGCACGGTGAGCGCGCAATAGTCGAGCAGCGCCTGCCAGCTGCCGATGACCGGGTTCTGGCTGAGGTATCGGCCAAGGATGTCCCGGGCCTCGAGGATGACGGTTTCTTCCTGGGGGGTCATGGGGGTCTCGCTGAAGTGAAAGCGCCGAAGCCCCTGCCCGTTCGGGCGCGGGGTCAGCGGCGTGCGGATGAACGGGAAGAGGAGCGGCCACCACGCATAGGGGTGGCCGCTCCGCAGGGTGTCGCCTCAGCCGACCCGGTCGAGCAGTTTCTTGGCCCGCCCTTCCATGTCGAGGCGGACATCTTGCTGGGTCTTGTCGCGCGCGAGCCGGGTGATCCCCTGCACGAAGTCGAAGATGCTCTCGGGTGGGCGGCCCTCTTCCATCAGCACCTTCTCGATGATCTTGCCGGATTCGGCCTTCGAGAAGCCGCGCTTGCGCAGAAAATCATCCCGGTCCTCGTCGGTCCGCGCCACGATCTGCTGCCGCGCGGCCTGAATGCCGTTCACGAATCCCTGCGGCGAGGAATTGGCAAAGCGCGTCAGCGCCGGGGCCGCCTCATGGGCGAAGCGCGAGGCGGCGTATTTCGAGTGGCGGATCTTGATCTCCTGAAAATCCTCGACGCCCCAGAGGTTGCGGTTCTGGCACACCGCCCTGAGGTAGAAGCTCGCCATGCCGAGGGTCTTCGCACCCACCTCGGAGTTCCAGCAATAGAAGCCCCGGAAGTAGAGATCGGGGGAGCCGTCGGGCAGACGTCCCGCTTCGATCGGGTTGTGATCATCGACGAGGAACAGGAAGACGTCGCGGTCCGAGGCATAGAGCGTGGTCGTGTCACGGCTGATCTCGACATCGGGGTTGTAGACCCCCGTCGACCAGTCGAGTACGCCCGGCACCTTCCAGCGCGTGTCGCCGGTGCCATTGCCCGCAAGACGCTGCACCGCCTCGACCAGTTCGTAATCGTGGATACGGCCGTAATCAGGCCCCGTCACGGCGCGCAGTTCGGTGCGGCCATCCTCGGTTTCGAAGGTTTTGACCTGCTCGGCGCGGTGGTTGGAGAGGCCGTATTGCAGGTTGATCCCCGCCAGTGGCGCGGGCAGCTGCCGCAGGTAGGAGGCCGGGGCGCCCACGATGCTGGCAAGCTGGCCGAAGGCCCAATGCGTCGGCGCAACCGGCGCCTCGGCTTTCGGCAGGACCAGATGCAGCCGCTCGGCGCTATCGCGCGCGGCCTCGACGCGTATATCGGCCGTCTGCACCACCCGGCTGCGGCTGCGCTCGGAGCGCCCCTTCACCGAGGCCCAGAGATCGTCGAGCGACAGATACCGCTCGTCATCGGGCCGGTTGAACCATTCGGACGACACCCGCCCGTTGCGCTCCCCCCGGCTCACATCCACCTTCCAGCCACCAGCCCGCGCCGGTGCGACCGGATCCAGAACTTCCACAACGCCCATCGGCATTCCTCCGCGACAGGCGCCGGGAGCCTCTCTCCCAGCCCTCAACCCGTCACCGGAAAACCGGCACGCCTCTCACTCTCAAGGAGGCTGGCGCGCGAGACGCGGATCGCAGGAGAAGCCCTTCGCTCAAGCGTCGACCGCGTCCATTCCTGCACATAGATCAGGCTTTCCGGGGAGCCCCCAGTCCTGCCACGGCATCAAGAAATGCCTTGTCGAGCACAGGGTTGTCCCATTTGTTCGACGCAGCCATCCAGCGGTCGAGATGGTCCCGAAAACTTGGATCGTCCCGCCGCATGTGGAAGGTGAAGAGGCGCTCGACAATCTCCCGCATCAAGTCCGCCATCTGCTGATCATCGAGATGCGACACCTCACGCCAAGGAATGGTCCGCCCCGTCCCGTCGACCACGTTCACGTCCGAATAATCGCCTGTCAGGGTCACCGGCTGCAGTCCGGCATGCAAATCCTCCAGCCGCGTGTTGCGGATGCAGATCATGGCCATGATCTTCGAGAGATTGGCCGCGATGCGTTCTTCGTCCTCGACCTTCATGTTCAACTCCTCTCGGTGAGCAGCACCCGCTCGGGCAAAGATGGCGGCGAAAGCGTCGGGTCACTCAGTCAGATACGCGGCCCAGTTCTGCCGCGCATGCACGATGCGCAGCACCTCAAGCCACTCCGCCTCGATACGGTAAATGATCAGATGCGATCCCGAGCGGTAGAGGCGGATACGAGGGCGGATTTCGGTCCGCTCGCGCGCAATGCCCGGGTGCTGGACCAGCAGGTCCATGTCAGAGGCGAGCCCGCGGATATAGGTTTCAGCCTGCGTGGCGGACCACATGCGTGCGCTATAATCCCAGATCGCGTCGAGATCGCTCAGCGCGGCAGGTGAGAGCCGATATTCAACGATCTTCGGCTCTGGCATCTTGTTGCCGCTTGCGGGCAAGAAAAGCCTCCACATCCAGACGCGCACCCGGGCCGCTGGCCAAACCCTCATCGACAATCTGCTGCAACTCGGCAATGGCCTGCTGGCGGTCCTGATCGCGGCGGATCAGATCGCGCACATAATCACTGGCATTGCTGTAGCGCCCATCTTGGGTCTGAGCCTCGACCCAGGCCTTCATAGGGGCCGGCAAAGAGACGTTCATTGTTGCCATGGTCGCGATCTCCTTCGCAAAAATGGTGACACGATTTGGCAAAGTTTGTCAAACCGTACCGACGCCGTCCTGCGCGACTTGCCATGAGCGCGCAGCGAGCCCGGCGGGTTTCCCCGCCGGGCCCGAGGGGGAGACCCCGTTCCTCAGAACGGGATATCGTCGTCGCGGTCGACCAGCTCGGGGTTTTCGTTCTCGGCCGACTTCGGGCGGCTCAGGAAGTCGACCTTCTCGGCGATGATCTCGCAGCCGTAGCGGTCGGTCCCCGCGCTGTCGGTCCATTTGGTGTAGTGGATGCGGCCGTGGACGAGGACCTTCATGCCCTTTTCGCAGTGCTCAGCGACCGTCTTGCCGAGACCGTTGAAGCAGGTGATGCGGTGCCATTCCGTGTCCATGATCCGGTAGCCGTTCTCGTCGCGCAGGACGCGACCTTCCGAGAGGCGGGGGCGCGAGGTGGCAAGGCTGAAGTTGGTGATCTTGGTGCCGCCCTGGGTGGTGCGGATTTCGGGGGCCTGACCGATGTTGCCGGCGAGGATGACGATGTTTTGCATGGTAAGCTCCTGTGTGTCCTGTCTTCGGGACCGTCCCTTCGACAAGACCCGGAAAAAGCCCGTCGGTTGACGCGTGCACGGGGACGGAACGGACACCGGAAACCCCCAGAGGACCGGGGTGGAGCGGGCAGGACGCCAAAGGCGGCCAACACGGCCCGGGCTGACGCGGGGTTGCGCGCAGGAGGCCGAACGGGATTAGGGGATTGTCAGTCGAAGGGATGGCCCAGGAGACAGAGAGGCGCGGGGAGCCCCTGCCAGAACGTGTCACCTTGCAAATCGGAACTGTCTGCCCCCCGGTTCAGCCCCCATTGGCGAAAACATCGATCACAAGCCTTTGCCACCCCAGCCCTTGCCTGCCGGGAGTTGCGGCACCCCGCCGCGACAGGCTATCAATACCGGAATATTCAAGACACGGACCGCATAAATGGCTGATTTCGATCTCGAGGCACTGTCGCTCAGCGAGCTGAAGAAAATGCAGAAGGACGTCGCCAAGGCGATCTCCACCTATCAAGACCGGCAGAAGGCGGAAGCCCGCGCCAAGGTGGAAGCTCTCGCCCGGGATCTGGGCTACTCGCTGACCGACCTTGTCAGCACGGCAACGAAAACCACCCGCGCGCCCGCCGCGGCGAAATATCGCCACCCTGAGAATTCGGCGGTCACCTGGTCCGGCCGTGGGCGCAAACCGCAGTGGTTCGTGGATTCAATCAATGCGGGCAAAGACCCGGATGGCCTGATGGTGTGACACCGAAGCTAAAGACTGCCGCGTCAGTCTTCGGTTCTCGGCTTGGTGTTTGACAGTTCGAACCTAACCGCATCAGACCTCGGCCCCATGACGCGCGTCGGCAGGTCTGGCGCACGCGCGTGACCTCGATGATGCCCTTTGACCAGAACGACTTTGCCGCTCCGATAATGTCGCTCATGTTCGGCAACCCAGTGACGAATGGGCCCGTTGCGCGACTCTCGTGCTTGTCGTTCGAACTCGAGGCGAGCCGTCCTTTCCGCCATGTGCGCGGCGGCCTGCGGCCCGATCCGGATCGTGAGATGTGACTTCCGGGCACCCAGAATCCATGATTTTCCGAACTTTCGGGCTGTTTTGGTGTCCTTGTTGGTGAAGGTTTCGGTTTCAGTGGGGATGATCCCGCCCAGGTCCGGTGAAACCAGCATGGCAAACAGCGCATAAGGAATGAACAGGTCGTATCCCGTTTCAACCTGGTGCACCGTGCGCCTTTCGTGGATCATTTCGAGCGTATCTCCACTCCGCAACCGGTACTCGACCATCGAACGGCTCAAATCGACCACGACGTCATCATAGTTCAGCCTACCCTCGGCAGTGCGCTTTACGAGCAAGGAACAGATCGGGTCGACGACACGCGAATTCTCTCTCCGATGGAACATTGTGATACGCAGGTGGGCTTGGTTGCGATCATCAAGCAGATAGCCGCGTAGGCCGGTGCCGATCGGCTTTTCATCATATCTCGTGACAGGTGAAGCACGATTAAAGCGCGCAGCACCCAGCGCTCGATCGTCGAACTCTACCCAAACGATGTCGGCAGGGAGCTTCACCTCACCAAGGATTTCCATGGCCGGCAGGCCTGTTTCCGCCGCCTCCTCGGCAACGGCCTCATGCAGCGTGTCGGCATAGGCGGCTGCCAAATGATCGAGCAGATACACTTTGGCCTGCTGCAGGGCATCCAGCGCATAATCGCGAAAGAGCCGCAAGTCTTCGGATGGGGTGAAGTGCCAGACCAAGTCTTCAGTAGGGAGTGATTTGCCCGCCAGCGACGATCCATATAATGAAATCAATGATTTATATAGCATGATGGGGCACCCAAACGAGTTGCGAACGAGCATCTGACGAACTCCGCCGATGATCAAGCGGCTTTCACGACACAGCCGGTGACGGCTATTGCTCGTGAACTCGGCAACGCGCGGATGCGCTTGGTTTCATCGCATGGCGATGGGCAGGCCGACCAATGTCGGCACATTCTGAAAGTCGACCGAAACGGATGACTGACCAAGGGGCTGGATCGGAGCCTTGCTCCGACCCAGAGCCCGTCGAGGGGGTGGGCATTACGCCCACGGATCGACCTCAGCGACCACTTGCACCTCGTCGCCGTCGATTTCATCGGCGGGGACGGCGCCAAAGGTTCCATCCCCAGCCTGAAAGACGACGATCGAAACCATGAGCGTGGCGGCGAGGGAGGCGGCGAAGGCGTGAGCATCTTTGCGGGACATCTGTTTGGCTCCTGTCTGGGAGGCGGGGGACCGTCCCCCGCGCGACAGGACCCCGCAGGCCCGAAGACTGGCTGACATCACCGGGTGCGTTCGGCCCCCCTCTTCAAACGGGGCCGAATCCGCCCGGCGGCACGGGCTCGCCCGTAGTCCGACCCCTTGCGGGTTGATCTCGAAGACGGGATTCGGGGCAAGGAAGGGAATGGCGAGCGGGGGATGGTCCCCCAACGACAGGAGCCGGTTGTCCCGCTGATGCTTGCGCCGCCAGCCTTCCGGCCACGCTCTTGGTTGAAGCCCCACGTCTTTGGTGGATGGAACCTATGGCGCTCCGCGGTATCGCGGGGCGAGGTTGTGGTCGGTGAGGGGTCGGCCAGCGGGCCTGCCCCTCACGCCTTGTCAGGGCTCAGGCGGCCAAGTCTGCCCCCCTGCCCTATCGCTGTCCGCAGTGCCGACGATTTCGAGACGGGCGTTGCGATAGCCCTCCCGCGCAATCCAGAGCTCGGCCGCGGTGATGGATTCAGCCAGATGCAACAGTTCGGTGTTGCTGCCGAAGTCCAGAAGAACACGCACCTGTCCGGCTTTGGGTTTCTCGGCCACCTCGAAGATCAGTCGGCTGTCCGCCGAATGGCTTCGCATGATGGTGACGAGGATGACCCCGTCCGAGGAGAAGTTCCCCTCATGCAGCGTAAAGGAGGCCGGTGCCGTCCAGGTCGGATAGGCACGTGGCGATTCCTTCTTCACGAGACGGCCGACGCCGTTCGATCTTTCCCAGGCCGCGAGCTTTTTGGTGAAGCGTGCGGGCGGTTTGGGACTGCCGTCGGTGTAGCGGATCAACGCCCCGAGCGGGGCGGTGTCGATGATGGTCGTTGCAGACATGGTTCCTCATCCCGAATGCGAGTATTCGCATTCATCATATTGATATTAATAATTTTTTCAGATTGAGGGCGGGTTTCCCCGCCCTCGAACGGCATCGGTCACTCCGCAGCGATCATCGGCGCAACGCTGTCAGACAGATCGGCGGTCAGGAAGGCCGGAAGATCGACCTCCGCGGGCACAGCCGTGTCCTCCCCCTGCCCTTCTGCGCCTTCCGCGTCGCCCAGAGCGATCAGATCGGCGCGACGCAAGACCTCGGGAAGCCAGCCGCTGCCCTTGAGCAGCCGCTCGGCCTCGATGGCCATTTCGCCCTTCTTCAGGTGGTCGAGAAGCTGAGCGGTCCCCTCCCCCTTCGCCTCGCGCACGGCTTCGAGGATGCGGGCCTTGGGCACGCGGTTGAGATAACCGTCCACCGTGGGCTCCCACCCCGCTTCGACCATGTCGAGGTCCACCGCACGGGCCACGAGATCGGCATGCGCCATGCGGCGGCTCAGACCGCTGGCGGAGATACCCGCGCCATAGGGGTTCACCTTCTCATGCAGCGCGTTGATCCCGAAGCTGAGGCAATGCGCGAGGAGGGCCAGACGGCTGCCCTGGTCGAGCGCCGTCAGGTAATCCCAGAGCGCGGCATCGTCACCGAGGGGCAGCTCGGCCTCCCACGCGGCGTGGCGCTCATGAACCAGCTTCGCCACCACGCTGTCCTTCAGATCGGGAGCCTGCGCCGACATGAAAACGTGGCGCACCGAGGCCTCGAGACAACTGCCCGAGGCATTGGAGGTGCGGAACGTGTCCGTCACGAGCTTCAGAAGCAAGAGCGTCAGCGCAACGTCGGGCGAGCGCCCGATGGCCTCACGCAGGGCGAGCGTCCGGTGGGCGGTCATTTCCATGACCAACCGCTCGGGCAGCGGCTTCCGCGCACCCTCCTCCTCTTCGTCGGGAAGTTCCCCTCCGAGGGGCTGACCGCCCGAGGTGATGACGGTTGCGCCAGGCTGCCAGCCCGCGCCATTCGTGTCGCCCCCCTGCCCCATCGCTTCGGCACCTTCAGCATCCTGAGCCGCAGCCTCCTCGCTCGGCTCGTCCTCGGGCCGGACATAGCCGCGATAGACCGCGAGGCGGCCATCCCGATCGACGGTCACGAAGGCCCCAGCACGGCAGACCTCGGCCGGGTCGAAGATCAGTGGGCGATGCTCAAGGCGCTCCATCGCCAGTTCGAGCTCCCCAAGGCGGGCGTCGATCTCCTCGGGGTAATCGTCCCGCCCGGAGTATTCGTCTTCCAGCGCACGATACTCGGCGAGCAGCGCGGCATGCGTGGCGCTTTCCTCCCCGCTCATCGGCGCCGGATCGCCCGCCAGACGCCGCAGACCATGGCTGTAGCCATAGGGCAGATCGGTCGCCACTTCGATCCACTTCCAGCCTTCTGCGGCAAGCGCTTCGGCCTCCGTCTGGAGTTTCGCGCTGACGAGCTGATCGAGAAGGGCAGGGGACTCGAGCCACCCTTCATGCGCTTCCTGAAAGAGATCGCGCATGAGGATGCCGCCGGCCGCTTCATAGCCCTCGACACCGACGAAAATCGCGCGGCGATCGTCAGCGCGCACCGCGGTTTCGGTCAGCATCCGCCGGATCGTGTGCGGCTCGCGGTTCCAGGAGTTCCGCACCGCATCCCAGACCTGGATCTGGCGATCGTGATCTTCATTGACGGTGAAAGCCATGAGCTGCTCAAGCGTCATGCCGTCTTCGGCATAGGCCTCGAGCAGGGCAGGGGCCACGGAGGCAAGCCGCAGACGTTGCTTGACGATCTGAGGCGTGACGAAGAAGGCGGCGGCGATTTCTTCCTCGCCCTGACCTTTCGCCCGCAATTCCGCGAAAGCGCGAAACTGGTCGAGCGGATGCAGGGCCACACGCTGCATGTTTTCCGCGAGCGAGTCATCCTCGGCAAGGATATCGGATGCGGCGTCGCGCAGGATGCAGGGGATCGGCGCGGTCTTCGCCAGGCGCTTTTGCTTGACCAGCAGCGACAGCGCCTGGAACCGGCGACCCCCGGCCGGGATTTCGAACATGCCGGTTTCGACGCCTTCGGCATCAAGCACGGGACGGACGTTCAAGCTCTGCAGGAGCCCGCGGCGGGCGATATCCTCGGCCAGTTCCTCGACCGAAACGCCCGCCTTGATGCGCCGGACATTGGACTGGCTCAACACGAGCTTGTCGAAGGGGATGTCCCGCGAGGGGGACAGGGTGATTTTCTGGGCAGCCTTCGCCATCAGATCTTCTCCGCGACGGGCGCCGGGAGCCTCTCTCCCGATCTTCCAACCCGTCAAAATCTCCAGCGCAGCCCTCTCCCTCTCAGTGTTCGCTTGGCGTTGTCCGCGGACAACTTCATGTCGGCGCCATCTGCACCGGCGATGCAGAAGCAAGTCTCTTGATGAAGCGGACGGCATCGAAATCACGGCTCTTGGCGCCGCTTGTCAACGCTCTGAAATAGGCGCCTGCATTTCTGATCCGGTCGTGACACTGGACAATGGCCCAAACCGTTATTGCGCTAGGCAAAACGCCGATGGTGCGTACGCCCTGCGTGTAGGTTGTCTCGTCGATCCCGATCATCGGTGCCAAGGTTTGAGCGTGAGCGACCACATCTCCAAAGTGTTCGATGTTCCTAAGCGAAAAGGACGCTGCCTCCGGGCACGCCGTTACCAGTTCTCCAAGCGTCAGTGTTTCGCCAGGCTGTGGCGACACGTCCGGCACGCTTTCTTCTTCAGTATTTTCTTTTTTTGATCTCTGATGGTGCCGGACATTTTGTCCGTCGTTGGCGGACATGGCAGGTGCTAGCACACAGGCTTTTCCTCCGTCACTTGCGGTTTCATGCACAGCCTTGGGCAGGGTTTTCGAGATCGCTGCGAGTTCATCTGCTGTCAGTTTGTTTCGAAGCTTGCGCAGTGTTTCCAGCGCTTGGCTGTCGTTCGGGTCGGCATGAAGCAACGGGCGAAGCTGGGCGCGGATCTTCGATTTGAGATAGGCAATCTGTTCGCTTTGTTCCTGCGCCGCCACGGCCATCGCCGCTATTTCGCCAAGCTTGCAAAACAGCGGGCTAAGATCGAAGCCGAAGTGCATCGATTGCTTGTGCGCAGGATCGTAACGGGTGAAACGCTTGCCGTTCGCACTGTCCTTGCGTTCAAGAAGGCCAGCTTCCATCAGTGTCGCTGCGTGGCGGCGCAGCGTGCGCTCCGAAAGCCCGTTGCGGCGGGCGCTCAGGGTCATGTTCGAGGCGAAGACCATGTTGTGGTTTCGCTTCGGGGCAAGGCACGAAAGCATAGCGTCGAGCGTTGCGATCACCGTCGGCTTCAACCCGAGAAGAGGCGCCGCTTTTCGCAGGGTTTCGATGATGATGTGACGTTCGGGCAGAGCGTTGTCCGCGGACAACACTTCTGAAGCCCGCGAACCAAAGGCTGCGGTTGCGTGGATGAAGGTCATGCGTTTTTCACGGCAAACCGGGTGGGAAGGGCCCTTTGGCCATCAGCTCTTGCGCGAAGACAAAATGAATTCGCCAACCGAATCGGTTGTTGTTGACTGCTACGGAGAAGCTGATACATCTGAAGGTGCAAAAGACAGATGGGGCTCTCCGAGGATGACCTTGGGGGGCTCTTTCACTTTTTCGGGTTGCGGTCGTGCTCCTTTCTTTGCTGCTCTGCCTCGTCAGTCGGCTTTTCTGGCCGACTGCCATTCCTTGTAGAGGCGCTGCAATTCGGCCTCTGCGTTCTCAAGCCACCACATCGCAAACTCGGGAGCCTCGGTCTTGGAGAGCTTCACCGTGACCGATTTGGCCTGGTCCGAAACCTGAGCGAGCCGGCGCCCATCTTCTGAGAGAACCGGCAGGGCAGGGGAGGGGGCTTTGGTCGTGCTCGCCGTTTGACGCACGGCGGCTGCCGCGGCATCGGCAATCTGCGCGAACCGTCCGTCCGAGGTTGCGCTCGCAGGAGCCAAGGCATCCTGCGCGAGAGCGACAAGATCAAGGTCATGATTGTTGACCAGATCGGCGAGATCTTCCCAGCGACGCCGCCCGATACCATGTGCGGGACCGATCTCGCGCACGACGGCTTCGGGAATGCTCCGGGCCACCTTCTGCATCCGCGACAGCATCGGCTTGTCGACCGCGAGGGCATCCAAAATCACCGCTGTTTCGTAACCGCTTGCCGCCAGTTCTGCCGCAAAGAGCGATTTCTCGATGAAGCTGGGGTCGAGCCGCTGCGCGTTTTCCTGCCCTTGGGCCAGGATCGCTTCGTCATCGCTGAGGGCGCGCACCAGCGCCTTCGCGGGTTGGCCGAGAAGACGAAGCGCACGCAACCGACGACGACCATAGACGATGCGATAGGAACCCGGTTTTTCGGCCATCGGCCGAACCATGATGGGCACCTGCTGGCCGTGCTGGCGGATGCTCTCGGCCAACTGAGCCACATCGGCATCGGCGAAGGCCAAGCGGTCCTTCGGCCCGTCTTCTTCGATCAGATCGGGGGCAATCTCGCGCACTGCGTTGCTGGAGAGATCCTTCAACGTCGACTTGACGCCGCTCATCGCGCCGGTGTTCGGGAACCGAGACTTGTCGGGGGCGGGCGCCTCGGTGGCGCTGGATGCCGGCAGGGCAGGGGGCTGAAACAGGTTGCGGCGCGCCATCAGTCAGTCTCCCGTCCCCATGCGGTCTGGATCACCTTCTCGAACTCGTCGGCCACGCCGTTCACGCTCTCGAGAATACGATCGAGCGTTTTTTTCAGCACCTGTGAGGGCTCTATTTCGTAGATCGTCTGTTGCGTCATCCCGGCATCGGAAATCGCGGTCGATTTCAGCATCGGCGTCGTCAGCACCTGGTCGAGCAGGATCGAGCGCAGGAAGCCCGCCATTTGCGATTGTGGAACGTCGGTCGGCTCGTAGCGCGCGATCAGGAACTTGAGGAAATTCCAGTGGATCGGCCCCGCAGCCTCCTCCAGCGCACGAACAGTTTCTCCAGCCATTTCAAGGAATTGCGCCATGGATGCCACATCCAGCATGCTCGGCACGACAGTGATCAGTAACCCGGTCGAGGCCAAAAGCGCAGTCATCGTGGTGAAACCAAGCTGCGGCGGGCAATCGATGATGACGAGGTCGTAGTTCGCTTCGACCTCATCAAGCGCGATTGCGAGGCGCTGCGTGAAAGGCGGGTCGATCTTGTGTTGCAGCGCATAGGCCGTTTCGGTCTCGTATTCCGAGAGCATCAGCCCGGCTGGAGCCAGATCGAGATCGTGGAAATAGGTCTTGCGGATGACCTGGCTGAGCGGGACCGGCTCTTCATATTTGAGCGCGTCATAGATCGTCCCACCCTCGGCGAATTCGATCTCCGGCCTGTAGCCGAACATCGTCGTAAGGCTGGCCTGCGGATCCATGTCGATCGCCAGCACCCGGTAGCCGCGCAGCGCATACCGCTGGGCAAGGTGGATGGCTGATGTCGTCTTGCTGGATCCACCCTTGAAGTTGACGATCGAGATGACCTGCAACGCATCGCCAGAGCGTCGGCCGGGCAGGTAGGCTTCGCCATTGCGCCCGGTCTTGGCCATGATGTGGCGGATCTGGTCGATTTCGGCGGCGGAATAGAGCCTGCGCCCGCGAGAATCCGTCTCCACCTCGGGGAAATCACCCTCTTGATGACGGGTCCGCAGGTTCGACATGCTGATCCCGGTCAGCTCCGAAACCTCGGCGGGCTGGAACTTCCGAAGCGTCTTTTTGCTTTCGGGCTGAAAGCTGTTACGCATATGATTGTCGAGCGCCTCCGACAGCCTGATGGCGTTCGCGGCGATGGATGCAGCAACAGATCCGGACGCAGCCGGTTTCGACGGTGTGCTCATTCTGCCCTCTCGGCCTCTTGGTGGGCCCTGGTGGTTTCGTCGCGAAAACGCGTTGTTTGCGCTTTTTCGCGACAACACTAGACATTGCACGCAACTTTCTTCCAGACAACAGTTTTTTGCAAATCCAGCCGATGAGAGGTTTCTCGTGCCGCTGTGCTTCAGGTGGCGAATCTGACAACTCGCTGATTTAATAAGATTTTCGCTCTGCGCGCTGTCGTATCGACCAAATGTAGTGGCTGTCACCACAAGCCATACAACCCGTCGGTGAAATGCAGCGCGTCGAATCGCCAGGGTTGTTCTGCTGAGTCTGTATCTCGTTGGAACAACCGGCAGATCAGAGGAGGACAATTGCCCCGCGCTCGGGCATCTTGTCGCCTTACCGACCAGCAAGGGGGGGGGCTTGATCATGTGCGGTCGGATCATCGACCCCAATCTGCGTAACACCGAAGTGGACATGTCGCAGATCAAGCTCGACCCGTTCGGGGTCCGGTTCAATGTCAAGCCGACCGAGACGGTGGTGATCCTCGCCAAGCGCCCGCTGGTGGCGATGGAGGCGCGCTGGGGCCTCATTCCGTCGTGGTTCGATGGCGCCCGTGCGAAGGACTGGAAGGCGGCGACGTTCAACGCCCGCATCGAGGATGCGCGCGATAAGTCCACGTTTCGTCAGGTCTGGCGGCATGGCCGGTGCCTCGTGCCGGTCGGTGGTTTCTATGAGTGGAGCGGCCCCAAAGGTGCCCGTCAGCCGCATTTCTTCCACCCGGCGGGCAATGAGGCGAACCTTTATCTGGCCGGGCTGGCGAGTCGTTGGCACGATCTCCTGACCTGCACCATCATGACGCGGGTGGCGACAGGGGCGATTGGCGGGCTGCATGACCGGATGCCGGTCATCCTGAATGCCGACGAGCAAGAGGCGTGGCTGGGCAGTTCCGACGAGGTTGCGGCCCTCGGCTCCGAGGCCATGCTGACGCATCACCCGGTCGCCCCGTTTGGGTTGAACGATGACGGACCGGAGTTGATTGAGCGCGTGAGCTGATAGGTACTAGCCGCCGGTCGTTTGCGCCACGGGGCGCGATGCAAAATGCGAGCGTCGGAAACGCAGTATGGATCTCGCGTCCATCGTGATCGACGTGCTCGGCCCTTTGCCGCCGGTCGGCCCTCCCGGCGCACGCCGCTGAAACGGCCGATCGAGCGCACCGCAGCGAGATACGTGCGCAGCCCAAAGGGGCCATCTGTGCTGCGCCCAGCTTTCGCCTTGGCGCGATCACGAGGGACGCTTTCTCCGCGCGCAAGCGATGGCGTGATCTGCCCCGAACAGTGCCGCCCCGCCTTGGCCCTTCCCTGATGGGCGGGGATCATGCCAACCCGGCCAGATGCGCCAGCACCCCAAGCGCCGCCGCACCGGCCAGCACCCGTGCCATGCCCCAACCACGCTTGAACACCGCCCAGATCGCGAGGGCGGCAATCCCCGCCGCAGGCGGATCGAGCGTGCCGAGTTGCGGCAGATCGAGGCTCAGCGGGCCAAGGCTGACCCGCGTCACCTCGCGCCAGATCAGATGCAGCCCGAACCAGAGCGCCAGATTGGCGATCACCCCCACTACCGCCGCCGTCACCGCCGAAAGGGCGGCGCCAAGGGTCCGGTTCGCCCGCAGCCGCTCGACAAAGGGGGCGCCAAGCAGGATCCAGGCGAAACAGGGGGCAAAGGTCACCCAGGTCGCCAGAAGCCCGCCAAGCGTGCCTGCAAGCAGCGGCCCCTCCCACCCAGCGGTGCGAAAGGCCGCCATGAAGCCCACGAATTGCAGCACCATGATCAACGGACCTGGCGTCGTTTCCGCCATCCCGAGCCCGTCTAGCATCTCGCCGGGCGCAAGCCAGCCGTAATGACCAACCGCGGCCTGCGCCACCCAGGCCAGCACCGCATAGGCGCCGCCAAAGGTCAGTACCGCGAGCTTCGAGAAAAAGAGCGCGATCGCCGTGAAGACGCTTTCGGGCGCGGTGAGCCACAGCGTCGCCACGGGAACGAGCCAGAGGACAAGCGCGATCCCGCCTGCCTTCAGGGCCGCGCGGCGTTCGGGTCCGGCCGGGTCGCCGTGTTCTGCGCCGAGCAGTGTTTCCCCATCCCTCACGGTGGCGGGGCCCTGCGCGCCGTGGCCGCCCGCGCCAAAGGCCTTCGGCACCATCACGCCGCCAAGCGCGCCGATCAGCGCCGCGGCGGCGACGATCAGCGGGAAGGGCAGGGCGAAGGCAAAGAGCCCGATGAAGGCGAAAATCGCCACAAGCCGCTGCGCCCGCGTCGTCAGCGCCCGTTTCGCCACCCGCTGCACCGCCTGCGCCACGATCGCCAGCACCCCGGCCTTGAGGCCGAAGAACAACCCGGACACCGCGCCCACATCGCCCCAAAGCGCATAGATCCAGCTGAGCGCCATCAGCACCAGCACCCCCGGCGTGATGAAAAATAGCCCCGCCAGCAGCGCGCCCCTGACCCCATGCAGCAACCAGCCGACATAGGTCGCCAGCTGCATCGCCTCGGGCCCGGGCAGGAGCATGCAAAAGTTCAGCGCATGCAGGAACCGGGCATCGCCCAGCCAGCGTTTTTCCTCGACAAGGATGCGGTGCATCACCGCGATCTGTCCGGCCGGGCCGCCAAAGGACAAGGCCGCGATCCGCGCCCAGACAAGGGCGGCTGCACCGAAAGCGGGTCGTGTGATCGTCGCGGTCATGCTGGACCCTCCGGCAGCGAAGATGCGGTGCCCGGCGCAGGATTGTCAAATCCGCACCGGGCACCACACGGGCATGCCGGGCTCAGGCCGCGTCGTAATGGGCGAAGATCGGGGTCTGCCCGTCGGCCTTGATCAGATGCACGTCATAGGCCTCGCGCTGATCCTCGGGGCCCATGCCGGGGGCGCCGAGCGGCATGCCCGGAACCGCCAGCCCCAGCGCCGCGGGGCGCTCGGCCAGAAGCCTGCGAATGTCGGCGGGGGGAACGTGGCCCTCGATCACATAACCCTCGACCTGGGCGGTGTGACAGGACCGCATAGGCTCGGGGATGCCGCTTTGCACCTTGAGCGCCTGCAGCGCGTCATAGTCGATTACCTTTGTCGTGACGGCAAAGCCGTCGGCGCGCAGCACATCGATCCAGGCCTCGCAGCAGCTGCAATCGGGATCCTTGACGACAAGGATCGCGACCGGCTCGGCGGCGGCAAGGGGCGCGGCGGCAAGAAGCCCCGCGGCAAGGGCAAGGATCTGACGGCGGGACAGGTCGTGCTTGGTCATCTCGGTTCTCCCTCAGGCACGCACAAGGAATTCGGTCATCATGCCGGTCGCAAGATGGCCCATGTTGTGACAATGCAGCATCCAGGGCGCGGCCTCGCCCGCATCCAGCGCGACCGTCACGCTGCCCATCGGCGGCACCGAAACGGTGTCGCGCACGGCGCCGGCAAAGCGGGCGCCGTTCACTTCGATCACCTGGAAAGTATGGCCGTGCAGGTGCATCGGATGCGCCATCATCGACATGTTGTGAAACATCATCTCGACCCGCTCGCCCGATTTCGCCTCGACCGGAAGGCGGTTTTCCCAGCTGCGCCCGTCGATCGTCCATTGATAGGGCAGCATCGACCCCATCAGCATCACCATCGGCTGCGCCGTGGCAGGCCGGGCGACGAGTGGCGTGACGGCGCGCAGCGCGATCTCCTGCCTCATGTCCCCCGAAACCGCCGGATGCGGGTCCTCGGACAGATCGGCCAGCTTCGGCACCGCGGCCCCTTTCGGCACTAGGATCAGCCCGGTGCGCTCGCGCGTGCCTTCGCGCAGCGCAAGGATCGGCACGGCAGCGCCATCGCCGGACAAGTCGATCTCGATGTCGAGCCGCTGGCCCGGCGAAATCGCAAACCGCGTGCCGGGCAGCGGCACCACCGGGTTGCCATCGACCGCGACGAGCCGCGCCGTGGCCGTGCCGGTGTCGATCCAGAAGGCCGTCATCGACGCGCCGTCGATCACCCGCAGCCGCACCCGGCCACCCCGCTCGACCCTCACCACCTCGGGATCGGCCAGCGTGCGGTCGTTCGCCAGATAGGCGTCGAACTCGTAATCGTTCAGATCCATCGACAGGCTGCCCGCCATCGAGGCGTGCATCTCGGCCATGCCGGGCATCGCCATCATGTCCCCCATGCCGTTCATCCCGGGCATCGGCGCGGCGGCATGATCCATGGCGCCGTGATCAATCGCCGTGCCGCCGGTGAGCGTCGCAAGCACCTCCTGCGGGGGCGCGAAGGCGAAATCATGCAGCAGCATCACCACCTCCTGCCGGTCTTGGGTGACCTCTTCGGGGCGGCGCACGATCAGCGGCGCGGCCAGAAGGCCGATTTCCTGCTCGGGATATGGCTGTGCATCCAAAACGTGCCCGGGCGGGCCTCGAAATCAAAGCTGCGGCTTTGACCCGGTTTCAGCATCGGGTTGGTGTTCGGCACGCCATCCTGCGCATTGGGCGGGATCTGCCCGTGCCAATGCACGATGGTGTCGATATCAAGCGCATTCGTCAGATCGGTGCGGAAGCGCTGGCCCGGATCAAGGCGCAGGCCGGGGCGGCCCTGCGCATCGAGCAGGCCCATCACCGTGGCCGCGCGGCCGTTGACCTCGATCACCCGCGTCGTGGCGGTAAGCGAGAAACTGTCGGCGGCCGCCCGGGCGCGGGCGGGAACAAGGGGGAGCGCGGCAAAGGCTGCGGTTGCGGCCAGAAAGCCGCGGCGGGAAAGATTGGTCATGGTGATCTCCGGTTCAAGAAAGGGGAACGTGGCGAAGATCAGGTGCGGGGCGGTGGGGCCTCGGGTTCCGGGGTTCCAAGGGCGGCCAGCGGCAAACGCGCGGGCGGGTCAGGGTCGAGACCCGTTCGGCCCGCGCGGCAGGTTGTACAGGGTCGGGCGTCAGCGAACTTGCCAGACAATGCTGCAGGCAGCCGTCAGCGGTGGCAGGGGCGGTCTTGCCCGGGGTCATGGCGTGATGGCCGCCCCCCATCTGATGGGCGCAATCGACGCTTTGGGCATGGTCCGGGCAGGACGCTGCCATGACGGGCGCGGGCAGGACAAGACCCGCCAGAAAGATGGCGAGCAGGGCAAGCCGAAGCAGGGCGAAAACAGCGCGCATGGGTCAACCTTCGCATGCCGCCCAGCCCTTGTCAGGTAAGAAAGGCGCGATCGACCCGGGCTTTGGCGGGATCGATCAGAGCGCGGCCTCGATCACCGCGCGGTCGCGCCCACGGCTTTTGGCGCGATAAAGCGCCCGGTCCGCAGCTTCGGAAACGATCTCGAGCCGCTGCGTTCCGGGCTGCCAGCAAACGGCGCCGACGCTGGCGGTGATGCAGATCGCGCAGGTATCGGAGAGGCGGCAGGGCGCGGCCAGATCGGCGCGCAGCCGCTCGGCGGTCGCCCGGACCTCTGCCGTGTCGACATTGGTCAGCAGCACGGCGAATTCCTCTCCGCCAACCCGCGAGACGGTGTCCTGCCCCCGTGCCGCATGCTGCAACCGCTCGCCCGCAAGGCGCAGCACCGCATCGCCCGCACCATGGCCCCAGGTGTCGTTGACCGCCTTGAAATGATCGAGATCGACCAGAAGCAGCGCCGAGCCCTTCGAGCCCCGCGCCCCCTCGCTGGCCTGAAACCGCCGCGCCAGACCGCGCCGGTTCAGCAGTCCGGTCAGGGGATCAGTGGCCGCAGCCAGCCGCGCCTCGGCCTCGGCGGCAGCCATCTGGCGCTCGCGGTCGATGAAGGCACCGAGAACGACAGAGCCGATGATGTTGAATGTCATCATGGCAGAGAGTTTGAGCGCATAGTCATGCGGTTCGCCAAATCCCGGAAGCAGCAGAAAGGCCGTCAGCGCCCCCGAGATCATCACGCCCAGCAGCAGGTGGCGTCCGGGCAGGCCGGGGCGCGCTGCGGTCAGCCGGGCCCAGACAAGGCCGAGGCCCGCCGCCATTATCAGCCCGACCACACCGATCAGGGCCGCGAATTGATGGTTGATCGAGAGCCTGCCAAGGATCGCCACGCCAAGCGCGACCGCCGCCCCCTCGGCGCCCAGAAAGGCACCGGCAAAGCCGATGAACAGGCTCCGGGCGTCGATGATGGCGTCCTGATAGACAAAGACGGGTTGCAGCATGGAAAACACGGCTCCAAGCCCGAAGGCGGCGCCGAGACTGATGTGCCTGACCCGCTCGGACCATTGCCGACGGCCGATCACCCCGAAGACAAGCGCAATCGAGGCCATCATGGCCATCGCGTCGATCAAGTGCAGGATCGTTTCCATCGGGTGCCTCCTGAGGACCTCGCGACCCGAAGACGCATGTCTTGCGCAAGATAGCACGGATGCGATGGCTCGTCAGCAGGGAGGATGCGGGATGGTGCAGTCGCACCGCGGTCACCATGGTCTGTTTTCTGCGCATCGCTTCGCATCTGGGCGCCACGCGAATGGCCGCTATTGCAGATTTCTGCGGCCGCAATGCCGCGACATCACGGGCCGCTCACCGCCCGTTTTGACGGGGCGAAGTTTCGCGAAGCGCCCGCTCAAGGGTCGGAATGACCTGCACACGCCTCTCGCTGTGACATGCATCAACGGCGGCTTCGGATGACTGCGCCAAGACGGGCTATCTGCGGATCACGGTCGGGTGCCCCGGTCAGCGATGCGCCAGATATTCGGCCGAGACATAGCCCGAGACGTTGGGCCTGTCGGTGAGGAAGACCCGGCACCAGACCTTGCCCGCCCGTGTCACACAGGCGCCGCGGGTGAGTCGGGTGCCATCTGGCAGGCCGATGAGGATCTTGTGATCGAGGCCCGGGCCTTCGCGCAGTTTCAGAAGATCGTCGGGCCCGGCCCCCTTCACCACGGCGCCGTTGCCAATGGCACAGCCGGCGGCAATCAGCAGGGTGAGGAGGGCGGCAAAAGGAAGGCGCATGATATGTCCTGACCTGTTTTGCGCCAGCATAGGGCATCCCTGCGCGCGCCGAAAGCCGGGCGTCATCGGAGCAGCTTCTGCAGCCGGGGGCGCAGGCGCAGGAAGCGGCGATAGGCGGCCTCGAAAGCCGGGGCGAGGGGCGGCCACCCGGCCAGGAGCCCAAGCGGGCGCAGGATCGGAACCGCCCGCCACATCGCGCCAAAAGCCGCCGCGCCCGAGAGCAGGCGGCCGTTTTCCTCGGCGTGAAAGCGGGCGAGCAGATCGGCGCGGTCGATCGGGCAGGGGGCCTCGGGGGTGTGCAGATCGACGAAGCGGATCGCTCCGCGCCGGTCGAGCCTGCGCACAAGCGAGATCTCGCGCGCACAGAGCGGACAGCCGCTGTCGAACCAGACCGTCAGAGAAGGTGCCATGCCGGGTCTCGCTTTGCCAGAGGGGTCGGTTGAGACATGGGGCGGGTCTCGCGGCAGTCAAGCCCGGTGCGAGTGTCGCCTACCGCTTCCCCCTCAACCCGCAGCTTCGCGGCCGATCCAGTCGCAGAAGGTGCGAGTTTTTTTCGGCGCCTCCTCGCGGCGCAGCGCGACATAGGCGAGCCCCGAGGGCAGGAAGCCGAAGGGCGCGATCAGCCGCCCCGCCGCGAGATCGTCGGCCACATGCGGTTCGGGGGCGAGGGCGACACCAAGCCCGGCACTAGCGGCCTCAAGCATGAAGTAGAAATGCTCGTAGGGCGCACCGCCCTCGAGAGCCGTGCAGCCGCTGCGGGCGCACCAATCAGCCCAGGCATTTGGCCTTGTGCGAGCCCAGAGGCGCGGCGCGCGGGCGAGGTCGGCGGGGCGCGCAGGGCCAGCCTCTCGGCCAGGGCGGGCGCGAGCACCGGGCCGAACCGCTCGGTGAAAAGCGGGGTGACATGGGTGCCCGCGGGCAATTCATGGTCGGTCACCCGGATCGCCACATCGTAGCGGCTGCGGCTGAAGTCGCAGGGCGCATCGGATTGCGAGAGCCGCACTTCGAGGCCGGGATGGGTGGCCGTGAACCGGCTCAGCCGCGGGATCAGCCAACGCAGGGTGAAGGTGCCAAGGCAGGAGACGTCGAGGACGCCCCCCGCATCGTCGCGCAGCGCCGCCACGCCTGCCTCGATCTCGCGAAAGCCGCGGGTGAGGCGCTCGGCTAGTGCGGCCCCCGCCTGGGTCGGCACCAGACCGCTGCGAGTGCGCGTGATGAGCTGCGCGCCGAAGGTTTCTTCGAGAAGCCGGACCTGCCGGCTGATCGCACCATGGGTCACGCCCAGCTCCTCGGCGGCGCGGGTCATGCGGCCGTGGCGGATCGCGGCTTCGAAAGCGCGCAGGGCGGTGAGCGGCGGCAGGGACACGGGCGGGACCGAGGACTGTGAGATTTACTCACAGCAACCCGGCCAAGACATCGTTTGTCAAGCGAGATGTGCGAAGGCAGGTTGCGCACATGTCACATCTTTCCGCGCCCCCGCCTGTCTGCGAAACGCCCGGTCGCGCCATCCGGCGCAACTTGGGCCGTTCGGCACCTTGCGCCTGTTGTGGCGTCTTGCGCTCTGGCATCGCCGCGCCAGGACCCGCGCGCGCCTGGCCCGGCTTGGGGCAGAGGCGCTCGACGACATCGGGCTGAGCGAGGCCGACCGCTGCGCCGAATGCGGGCTGTGGTTCTGGCAGGGCAGGGATCGGTGAGAGGCGCGACCGGTGGCGATCGCATCGGGTGGCTTGACCAGACCGTTCAGGCGAAGAAACTTGCGGGCGTGACGAAGGCGTTGCTAGTAATCAACCTGCTCGAACCCATAACTGCCTTCATGATCGTGCCACTCGATGAACACGGATCGCTTGTATATTCCCGGGCAGTGGCTGCTGTCCGGGCTGCTGAAATCCGCCCAGCCTTTCACCCCCTTGAACGCTGCGGGCAGAGCCTTCACCGAGGACGCGCGCCAACCAAAATTGCCCTGCGTGCCATATGTACCTACTCGGACGCTTTGAGCTTGCTCGCAGATATCAGCGTCTCCACCGCGCCAGCGCTGCCAAGCGATCTCCACGCTGAACACCCTTATTGAGCGCACGAAGTCGAACTCGGGGCCGCTGATATCGGCATCTGCGGTTTGGTTCCCATCGGAGTATTCGCCGGTCGCAACCTGCACCAGCTGATCGACGAGCTTTGCCTCGCTCGGGGGTAGGGCAGGGGAGCGAGGTGTTTGTGCTGAGGTCGCCGCGATCTGATAAAGGCGCGCCGCCGGACGTTGCGTTGCAGGTAGGTCGAAGGCCGCATGCATTGGACAGCGCCAGATTTGCAGCGGCGGCTCGACGGGCCAAGGGGTGATGCGTCGGATCATTTCTGCACGGGCCTGAGCACAGGGCACGCTCGGAGGAAAACCGCCTGCAAGGCAAAGAAGGATCGCGCAGTCGATCTGATAGGCGCTTGCTGGGGCGGGGACGAAGAACGCCAGGGCAAGGCCGAGTGAAAGGGCCGGGCGAATAGGGTTCATTGAAAGTGCTCCGGTACGGGGATGGTGTCGAGAAAGGCTGCGTAGCTCTTGGTTGCCAGCCGAGCCTCGTCGAGGCTGCGGCTTCGCTCCGCATCGAGGCAAGCGATGTAAGGGCCGACCTGCGCGAAATAGCTCTCGAACTCGGCAGAGATCTCGGCGCGATAGTCCGTCAATACGGCCGCAGGAAGCGCGGTCGATGGCGGATCTGGAGGCAGGCAGGGCAGGGGGTCTGCAGCGGCCGAGAGGGGGCAAAGGATCAAGGGCGTGGCAGCGCGCACCACGTCGGTCGACCGTGCGAAGCGCCTAAGGAAACAGTCGCGCGCATTCCGACCCGGGACGCGCCACTGCGACATTACGCCGACAAATTGCCCCAACAGGCTGGAAAGAAACGCTTTGTTGGCGCTTTTGCCGCGTCGAAACATGCATCACAAGGCATTTTCACTCGTGTTTGTCATTTTTACGATTGAAACATACTTATACTTCGTTAATCATGGAGTCACGAAGAAACTCTTGTTACAACGATCCCCGCTGATCAATCCAAGGGGAGCCAAGATGAAACGGCGTGCATTGCCTGTTCTGCTGGAACGGGATTTTCGCAAAATGGCCGCCACCGATGGAGCGACGGTTGAGATCGAGTGTGTCAGTGCGCCAGACCCCGCGGAGCGGTTTTCCGGGGAATGGCTGTTTTATGTGGTCTCGCGCGAGGGCGATCGGTTCATGCTGGTCACCGCGACCGCGCGAGAGCGGATCATCAACTCGCCGATCGGTCTCTTCGGAATGGCCAGCGGCAAACTCAACCTCGATCATCTCGACGTGCCTTTTGTCGCTGGTGATGTCCGTGGCGGGATGCACAGCCGTCCGGGCGGAAGTGATCCGCTGGAATGAGGCAGGGCAGGGGGGCGAGGCGGACCTCGCCCCCGCGACTTTCGACGCGCCTTCCGCTGACTCTTCGGTTTTGCGCTACGACGCCAAGGGGTACCTGATCCGCCCGACCGCAGCAAAGGCGGATCGGAGGGACGAGAACACGACCTCCCGGGCACCGGTGATGAGCACGAAAAGCGTTGCGGCGCCGCAGTCAGTGTTGCCCGCAATCCGGCTGGTGGCGGCGCGCTATCAAGATCATCCGGCGCTTCGGCGACTTCAGCTCACTCCCCGGCAGTGGTCGGCCTTCTTTCAGGCCATGATCAAGATCGAGAGCAATTATTCCCAACGCGCCGTGAGCGGGGCAGGGGCCCAGGGTCTTGCGCAACTCATGCCCGACACCGCGCGGTATCTGCGTGTCGACCCTGCCGATCCGATGCAAAACCTCGATGGCGGCGCGCGCTACCTGCTTGAACAGATCGGCTCGTTCGAGAGCCTGACGCTTGCGCTTGCAGCCTATAACGCCGGGCCGGAGGCCGTGCGCAAATATGGCGGCGTGCCGCCTTACACCGAGACCCGCAATCACATCGTCAAGGTGATGGCGGCTTACGACCGCATTCTTGCGGAGCTTTGATTCAGGAAAATCCCATGCACATGACCCCAGCGATCCGGCTGGCCCTCGCGGTCGGCCTCGTCACTCTCTCTCAAGTTGAACCGGCGCTCGCAAATATCGTCTTCACCAAGGCCGAGAACGTGGCCACCGGTGTGCTGGACTCGTTCCGCGGCACGCTGGCGACGGCCTTCTTCGGCATCGCCTTCGTGGTGACGGGCTTCCTTGCTGCGTTCAACCGGATCAGCTGGGCCTGGGTCTCGCTGGTGGTTGTCGGCGCGTTCCTCGTTTTCGCCGGGCCGGCGATCGTCGCAAACCTGCGTTCGTCGTTCAGCTGAGGATCGCGAACATGGAAAAGAGTGCGGTCATCCTTGGTCTTTCACGGCAGGCGAAGTTTCTTGGGCTGCCGATGCCCTATGCCATGGCGGTGGGCGGGATGGCCGTGCTCCCGTTCATCCTTTTCAAGGTGATGACGTGGTTCCTGACGGTGCCGCTCTGGTACGGTCTCGCGCGCGCCGCGACGCGGATCAATCCGAACGGTCATCACGTGCTTTCGGTGATGATGCAGGTAACGCCGATGGCGCTCCTGCGGCGGGAGCGACGCCATGTTTCCTGAGCTTGCCGAAACGAAACGGACGCCGAGAGCGCGCGGGCTGCATACGCGCGACCCGAAGGTCTATGCGCATCTGCCCTATCTCATCGAGATCGACGACGAAACCGTGCGCACCCGCGAGAACGCGCTGATGGTGTCGTTCGAGATCATCGGGATCGATGGCGTCACCTCCGGCCAGTCGACCATTCTCGCGCTGCGGGCGGGGCTCGCGCATCTCTTCGACACGCTCGATGAGCGGTTTTGTTTCTACCTGCATCGCCTCATGCGCCCGACGACGACGGGTGTCGCACCGATCCGCGGGTCCGGCTTCGCCGCGGATGTCGATCGCGTCTGGACCGACGAGCTGGCGCTGCGCAACCTGCAAGAAAGCGTGCTCGTTTTGACCGTGGTGCGCCGCCAAACGTCGGTGCTGCCGGTCCCGCTCTTTCGGCGCGCGGCCTCGAAAGTCTGGGGCGATGACACGGCGCGCAGGCTTGAGGAACTGCGTGAGGTTGCGGCGATCCTTGAGAGCGGGCTCGGGGTGCGCACGAAACGGCTCAGGACCAGCGATGGCAGCCTGCTCGGGTTTTATGCCTCGCTCCTGACGGGCGAGATGAAACCCCTGCGCCGGGCGCCTTTCTGCCTTCTCGCCGAAGATGCGGCCGCAGCATCGCTGCACTTCGGGAAGGGGCAGTTTACCGTGGAGGAGGGAGGTCTGCGGCCGCGCGTCGGCGCACTCCTCTTTGTCAAATCCTACCCGACTTCCACCTGGCCCGGGATGCTCGATGCGCTCGGCGCGAGCCGGGATGTGATCATCTCCCACAGCTATTCGCCCATCGAACGCACCGGCATCGCAGAGCGGGTCAAGCGGCGTGTTGCGCAAATGCGTGCGGCCGAGGACATCGCGGCCACGATCGAGGCGCAGCTTTTCGAGGCGGCCGACAAGGCCGAAAGCGGCACGTTGGGCTTTGGTCTGCACCAGATGACCATCACCATTTTCGCCGATGACGTGGCCGCCCTCGAGACCGAAGTGGCGCGCGTTCGCGGCATTGCGCACCAGAACGGCATGCGGCTAGTGCGCGAGGTGACCGCGCTCGAGGCCGGTGTGTTCGCCATGCATCCGGGCAACATGGACTACCGCGCCCGCGACATGACGGTTTCCTCGATCAATTTCGCCGATCTCGCGGCGCTACATGCGGCGGACACCGGAACTGGCGCGGAGGCTCTGCCCTGGCGCACCCCGATCACCGTGTTTCCCACCCTGCAGGGCAGTCTGCACCGGTTCAGCTTTCACGAACCGGGCGACCCGCAGGCAGAGCCCACCAATGGCCACACACTTGTTCTGGGCAAATCCGGGGGCGGCAAGACAACGACTGTCGCGTTTCTGGCGGCGCAGGCTCAGCGCGCCGGGGGCCGCACGATCATCTTCGACAAGGAGGCCGGTCTTAAAATGGCCGTCCATGCCTTGGGCGGGCGCTATGCGGAGATCCGGGCGGGTCGGCCGACGGGCCTCAACCCTTTGGCGACCGAGGCAGGCGAGCGCGGCGAGGCCTGGTTGCTCGATTGGCTGGTGAGCCTGCTGGAATCTCGAAGCGGTGCCATGACGCCGCTGCAGTCGGAGGCGATCAAATCGGCCATCGCGCAAAACGGGAAAGCGCGTGCGGGGCTTCGCAACTTCCGCGCCTTTCAGGAGCTGTTCGGCGATGTGGGCGATGGGCTCGATCTGGCGCAGCGGCTTGCCGAATGGGGGCCGGGGGGACGTTACGGCTGGGTCTTTGGCGAAGCGAATGAGCCGGTCGTGGATTTCGAAAGCCATGACGTGACCGCGGTCGATCTGACCGAGATCCTCGACCTTGGCACCGAGCGCAGCGCAATTCTGGGCTATCTTTTCCGGCGCATCGAGATGCTGATCGAAGAAAAGCGCCCGACGCTGATCTTGATCGACGAGGCCTGGAAGGTGCTCGACGACGATTACTTCTCGCGCAAGCTCGCCGAATGGCTCGTCACCGCGCGCAAGAAGAATGTCGTCGTGGTGATGATGACGCAGTTTCCGAGCCAGATCCGCGGCTCGAAAGCGCGCTCGATCCTTGAGGCCTTGCCGAACCAGCTTCTCTTTCCGAACGGCGAAGCCGAGGCGTCCGACTATGACGGCTTCCGCCTCACGGATGGCGAGCTGGATTTCGTACTGACCCCGATCCCGGGCCAACGGCTCGTGCTCTCGCGCAATCCGCGCGGATCAACGGTGCTCGATGTCGATCTGAAGGCGCTGGGGTCGCTGTTGACGGCTTTGGGCGGCGGCCAGGCCGGGATCAACGCTTTCGGCGCGGATTACGCCACGCGCCCGCAGTTCTGGAAAGAGTGAGGATCGGATGCGATCAGAATTTTACATAAGATTGATTACAGGACTCGCGGTACTGATGCTCGCGGCCTGCGCCGAGGTGCCCGTCGCCCGCACGAATTGTTGGGCAAGTGCGAGCCCGAGTGCAAGCGTTTCATCGAAAGGATCGAGCCCGGTTCTGGGCCGCGCCAGCCATGCCCCTTTCTGCCGCTGATCTGAACTCCTCCCTCTCGGGCTTTGCCCTTGCGGCGATCGTGCTGGCTGGCACGGCCGCCGCGAATGGTGTGCCGACGGTCGATGGAAAAGCCGCGATCCAGCATGGCCTAGAGGTCTCGCAGATGACGGCGCTGAGCGAGGCGCGTCAGCTGGAGACGGCGAAGAAAAGCAAGATCGATGACTTGCACAAGGAACAGCTCGCAGCACTCGATCAGACGCTTGCCCTGCTCTCGGGCTCTCCGATGCCTGTCGCGGGTCTCGAGTCACTGCCCGGGGCCGAGGCAACCACTGTCTATTCGGTGGATGACAGCAACCCCTATGCGGCTCGGCTCTTTGGCGATGCGAAATCGAGCATCGAGGAGATGATCGTGGAGACGGCGCGCAAATATGCGGGCCATCCCGGGCTTTCGAAGGCGGGTCTGAACCCGACCGAGTTCCGGATCTGGTTTCAGTCCTTGGTCAAGCAGGAGTCCGGGTTCTCGATCGGTGCGCGCAGCCCGGTTGGAGCATTCGGGCTTACTCAGGTCATGCCCGACACCGCGAAGGGGCTCGGCATCTACCCGGGTTACTATGATGACCCGCGGCTGCAACTCGATGGCGGGGCGCGGTACTTTCTCGCCCAGCTCAACCGCTTCGGCTCGGTGCCGATGGCGCTTGCGGCCTATAACGCGGGTCCCGGCAATGTCCTCAAATACGGAGGGGTGCCGCCCTTCAAGGAAACGCAGAATTACGTGCTGCGCATCACCAGCTTCTTCAACGGCTATGCGGCGAAGATCGGCGGGATCGATCAGATCGGGACGCTCGATCCGCGCGACATGGCGATCGCGGAAAGCAGCAACGTTGCCGATGCCGGGATGCATTACGGCATGGAAGCGACGAGCGACATCGCCGCCTCGCTCACCCGTCTGCGCGCGATCATCGAGCAGATTCCGAAAACGAAGAGCGCGGAAGAGGCGATGGGCCTCAACACCTATGCCCGGGTCGAGGCGATGCGCATTGCCGTCATGGTGGCCCGGGTGAAAGCCGCGCGCGTTCGCGTGGATCAGGCGCGCTATGCGCTCTTCCTGCAGGCCTATGCCGAAGACGCCACATTCATCAAGGTCAAGGGAGGGATCGAATGAAAGCCCGGTATTTGCGTTTCCTGATCAATGCGTGCGCGGTGTCCGGTCTGTCCTTCGTCCCGCTCGCGGTTTCGGCGCAAGGCGTGCCGACGATCGACCTTTCTGCGATTGCCAAGGTTGGCGAGGTGCTGACCGAGGCAAAATTGCAGGTCAAGGAATTGATCGCCTCGAACCTGAAGCTGGATGATCAGATCCTCAAGCAGGCTCAACAGATCCTGCTCCTCAAGGATCAGATCGAGGCACTGCGTCACGGGCTTACCCTTCAGGCGCTTGGCATCCCGGATCCGAACACCTTCTTCGACGATATCCTGCCCGATGTGAACGATCTGACCGGCGGGCTGCAGTCGGCCAAGAGCGGCAGCTATTCCTTGATCACCACCTCGGGCAAGGTGGGCGACAAGCCTGCGGCGGAATATGTGTCGGAGTTTTTCACCTCCGTCGGGCTCGACGTGAAAACCGTCGACACCCTCTCGACCAGCGAGAACCCGAGCGCCGCGCGGATCGGCTCGCAGGCGAATACCGCAGCGTTCCTTTCTGCGGCGGCGGAATCCTCCTCGGTGAAAGCCTCGGAAAGTCTGGGCAGGGTGAATGAACTCGTCCAAGCAATCCCGGACACGAAAGGCCTCAAGGAGGCGGTCGATCTCAACACGCGGGTGACGGCTGAGCTTTCGATCGCGCTCGCCAATATCTGGAACATGGAGTCGGCCCAGCTGATGGGCATGGGCGAGGCCGGGGTGATGGATGCCGCCACCGCCGCCGAAGAGCAGAAATTCATCAAGGTTTTGGGGGAGAAATGAGCATGTGGGGCGCTGGCATGAAGGGTGGTGTGGCAAAAGGTGCGACGGCAGCGGCGCTGATATGGGCGATCATCGGTGTGGCCGCGGCGGAAACGCCGGTCGGACTTGGGATGGAGGGGGAAGAGGCTTTCCTCGATGTCCTGCCCAAGGTCGCCGTGCCCGCAGATGTGCAACCGATCCCGGGTGCGATGAACGAGCCTTGGCGCAGCTGTCAGTCAGTGTGGCCGCAAGAATATTTGCGAACGCAAGAAGGGCCGGAGGCACGCGCCTATCGCGATATTTATGGATTTGTCCGCGCTCAGGCGGTCATTGAGCACCAAGACTGCGGCTGCAGAACGAAAGTTGCAAGCTGGGCGCAGGTCGAAGATATCGCTGTCCGCTTGCGAAATTCGACCAACACCTCAGTTCTTACTTGGGCGCAGACCAAGGACGTTTCGGATGAGGCAGACAAGCTGACCGTCGTGGCCGAAGTCATGTGTGCCGGACCGTTCTGATGGACAGCGTCTCAAGCATCCTGTCGACGCTTGATGGGGCAATCAGTGCCGCAGGGAAGCAGTATTTCGAGCTGACCGCTGTGGCCCTAGCCCCTGTCTTCACTGCCCTTTTGACGCTGCTTCTGGTTCTCATCGGCATCAACATGGCGCTCAATGTCTATCGGATTGCGATGCGCGACGCGATGCAACTCGCCTTTCGCATCGTGCTGGTGATGATGTTCGGGCTTTCGTGGCTGAACTTCAGCCAGATCTATGATGCGGCAAGCAATGGGCTTGGCGATCTTGCTCTCGCCTTTTTCAAGGAGGGTGGGACCGGTGTCGGGGCCTCTGCCACTGCCGCGATGGACGACATGGCCAACATGATGGCGGGCAATGTCGACAGCGTTTCTTCGGCGATGTCCTCGATCATGCGCGGGTTTGTCGCCGCCTTCCTCTACCTCGTTCTCGGCCTGCTGATGGCGGTCTACGTATTCATTGTCGGCTTTGCGAAGTTGATGATCGCTTTCCTTTTGGGCGTGGCGCCTCTCTCGATTGCCGCTACGATATTCGAGAAGACCAAGGGAATGTTTGAAGCTTGGCTCTCAGCGATGATCGGCTATCTGATGTATCCCGTTGCTTCGGCCGGGATCATCGTCGCCGTTGTCACCGTGGCGCACAGTGTCTTTACGAAGGCGACCGATGTCACCGACCTCGGCTCGATCCTCGGTTTCTTCGTGATCGTCTTTGTCGGGATCTTCGCCTTGCTCGCCATCCCGATGGCGGTTTCGCACATCACCGGGCAGATCAATCTCGCCTCGATCGCGCCACAAGCCCTGCGCGTTGCGGGTAAACCGCTCGAGAAAACCTCGGATTATGCCGCGCGCCGGATGGGACAGTTCCAATCGGGTTTCCTGACCGGAAAGACGGAACATCATCACTTGCGAGATCAGGCCCGGTCGGATGCCGAACGCGGCCACGCGGTTCGGCTCAGGCTCAGCCAGTTCATCCGCGGCGGCTGACGCCACTACACCGCCACCCGCGATCCCCGATATCATTGGAGTAGACGATGACAGGTTCACCACCTGAATTGAGAAGTTTTCTCGAAGGCGAGATGTTCTTCGGCGTGCGCAAGCGCGAGCGCATCGCCTATGGCATCGCGGGCGGTGGCTTGGCCATCGGCCTCATGGGCATGATCGCGGTCACGGTGCTTTTGCCGCTCAAGGAGACCGAGGCCTATCTAGCCATCGTCGACAAGGACACCGGCGTGGCGGAGCGCGTCGTCTCGGTCGAGAAGGCCGGGATGGAGCAGGCCGAAGCGATCCGGCAGAGCCTGCTCTACGCCTATGTGACGGACCGCGAGACCTACGATCAGCACGACAACGAAACCCGGATCCTGCGCGCCTACACCTGGAGCGAGGGCGACGCGAGAACATCGCTCAAGAGCCTCTGGACCGAAGGGCACCCGAATTACCCGCCCAAGATTTATGGGGAAAATTCACGGGTCATGGTGCGGATCCTCTCGATCACGCCGGTCACCGAAACCACCTCGCAGGTTCGGTTCACAAAGACCTGGGTGAGCGACGGCGAAGGCGTGCCCGATCGCGAGGGCAAATTCACCGCCACCGTCACCTTCCGCTTCGAGCCGAGCAAGGAAAGCGCGCTCGATCTCGTCTGGCAAAACCCGACCGGGTTTCTCGTGACCGATTACCGCCTGACCGCGGAATCCCTGCAGCCTCAGGAGGGCTGAAGATGAAGTTTGCGCCGTTTGCACTTGCCGCCATCCTCGCCGGGGTGACCGCCCTGCCCGTCCTTGCCGAAACCGCCCCGCGCGCCGGCAGCCGCGATCACCGCGTGACCTATGCGACCTATCAGGAGGGGCAGGTTTACACCGTCACCACCCGGTTGCGCACGGTGACGCTGGTCGAACTGGCCGATGGCGAGCGGATCCAGTCGATTGCCATCGGCGATCTCGAAAGCTTCAAGATCGACAAGCTCGAACGGCCGAACCTTTTCATCATCAAGCCCGTCATCGCCGGGGCCTCGACGAACCTCACGATCGAGACGCAACGCAACATCTACTTCCTGCGCGTGACCGAAAGCTCGCGCGGAACGGCCCAATACTCGGTGAAGTTCACCGTGCCGGGAACAGGGGCGGGAGCGCGGAGCACAGCCGAAATCCCGGCGGAGCCGCCCATGCGATATCGGGTGATGAAACATGCGGGACGCCTGCCCGGTTTTGCACCGATCGCGGTTTCCGATGATGGCCGGAAGACCTCCTTCAAGATCCCCGCCGGCGCGCCCATGCCGACGGTCTTCCGCGCCGATGAGCGCGGTCAGGAATATGCGGTCAATTCGGCTGTCTCGGGCACGGTGATCACCGTCAGCACCCGCTCCGAACGTTGGGTCCTGCGTTATGGCGCGGATTATGTCTGCGTCGCGGCCGAAACGGGGGCGCAGCGATGACCGATCTTCCCGAGAGTGAAAAGCTCGCCGAGCGCCTTGCGAGGATGCAGCCGCAAGACCCAAAGCCGAAGCGGCGCGGGTGAACCCCTATGCGCTTTCGGCCGTCACCGCCGTGACAGGGCTCGGCGCCGGGGTTTGGTTGGCTCTTTCCGCGCCAGAAGCTCCCGCACCCGCTCCGCCGATCGCAACCGCATCGGTGAGCGATTTTCAACAGGACGGGATCGGAACCGATGGTTTCACCATTGCGCGCCCAAAGCCCGATCTGACGATCAAGCCCGACCGCAGCGCGGAGGAGCGCCTCAAATTGGAAATCGTGGATCTACAAGCGCAGATCGCCGCATTGAAGGCCAATCCGGTCACGGTTCCCGACGAAGCGAAGCTGCAGGAGCTCAGCGCCAAGATTGCGAAGCTCGAAGACGATGCTCGTAGCGAAGCCGCAGCGCGGGCGGAACTCGAACGAGACAACATTCGGCTTCAGACCGAGCTTGACACCGCAAAGCTGGTACAGGGCGACAGCGAGGCCGAGGCGGTGCGGGCGCGCGAGGAAGAGTTGGCGCGGCGTCGGCAAGAAGCGAAGGCCCTCAGCGCTGCGCAGATCAATTCCGACATGGTTGCATTGCGAAACGAGTCCTCTGGCGGCAGCGGCAGTGGTGCCGGCACTTCCGGTGCAACAGGGGCGGATGCTTTCCGGCGCGCGGGCGCCAAGGCTTCAGCCGCCACCCAATCTGAGGTGATCGCCAATCCCGCGCATACGATCGTTCAGGGCACGGTGATCGAGGCGGCACTTGAAACGGCGATCAACACCGATCTTGCGGGCAATGTTTCTGCTGTCGTCAGTCGCGATGTCTGGTCCTTCGACATGACGCGGGTTCTGGTACCGCGTGGCTCGAAGCTCTTTGGCCGGTACGACTCCGATGTCTCGCCGGGGCAGAGACGTGTGCTGATTGCCTGGGACCGGTTGATCACCACCGATGGCCAGACCGTCGTTCTGGCAGCCTTTGGCACAGATCGGGTTGGCCGCTCGGGCCTTTCCGGCCGAGTGCGTACCCATTTTCTTGAACGGTTCGGTTCAGCCGCGCTGATATCGGTCATTGGCGCGGTCCCTGCTCTGGCAGCCGCGAAATACGCCTCGAACGAGGTTGCCGCGGACACGGCCAAGGATGTCGGCACCGATCTAGGCAATGCTGTCGGCGACGCGATGACCGACTATCTCAACATCCCCTCGACGATCAGCGTCGATCAAGGCGCGGTGGTGATGGTGCGTGTCGATACCGATCTCGAGTTTTTCTGATGAGCTATCTTGATACCTATCTGGGGCAGCTCGATGCGGCGCTCTCCGACCCGGGCGTGATGGAAATCGCGATCAACGCCGATGGCGAGATCTGGGTTGAGCGCTCGGGCTCGACACATATGATGAGGGCGGGTCTCCCGCCCCTGCCCGCGCGCGAAGTTCGCGATCTCGCGGCGCAGATCGCGAACTCGACCTCGAATACGTTCACCGAATCCCTGCCGCTCGTTTCCGCTGCGGTGCGCTATCGCAATTTGATGCTGCGCTGCCAGATTGTCGGCAGCCCTGCGGTCTCCGGGGGCACCGTGATCGGCATCCGGGTGTTTCGGGCGCGTGACGCCGAGGGCAAGCGCGCGCCGCGCTGGTTTGAATTCCTGCGCGCGCAGGTCAAATCGCTCGAAGAGGAACGGCGCGAGATGGTTGCAAGCATTCGGAAAGATGCGCGCGCCACGGATGTGGACGCGTTCTTGCAACGGCTCGTCACCGAGCGGCTCAACATCATCGTCTCGGGCGGCACGTCCACGGGCAAGACCGAACTCGGTCGCCGTCTGCTGTCACTCGTCCCCGAAAACGAGCGCATCGTGACCATCGAGGACTCGCTCGAGCTGTTGCCCGCCCAACCGAATGCGGTCAGCCTGATTGCGCAGCGTGATGACAGCTCGGCGCGCTCGGCCGACAAGCTCTTGCAGGCCACGCTGCGGTTGCGACCCGATCGGATCATCCTTGGCGAGTTGCGCGGATCGGAAGCTGCGACGTTCCTCGATGCGATCAACACCGGCCATTCGGGCTCGTTCACGACGCTGCACGCGCATTCCGCCCGCAAGGCGATGGACCGGCTCGCGCTTCTGGTAATGGCGCAGGGCACGCGGCTCGGGTTTGCCGAGGTGATCCGCTACCTGCAAAGCTCGATAGACGTGATCTTGCAGATGGGCCGTGACGGCGAGCGGCGCGGCATCATGGAGATGTACTTCCCAGGGCTCGACGACTGAGGGGGCATCCTCTTCTGCGCGCCCCCCAAAAACTTCTTCCGAAGGTGATCATGGACGACGATCTTGACCCAGCCGGTTCCCGGCCGAAAGAAACCTATGCGCTGCACCTGACAATGAGCGGGGCTGAGCAGAAATTCACCGACCCGGTTGAGGCAGGCACGGCCTTTTTCCGCGCCGACCCGGCCGAGCGCCCCTACGTTTTGCATTTGGAAGACGGCAAGGCGCGGCGGATGGCTGCTACGCATTTGATCCGAGAACCGGGGGCTGAGGAGACGTTCGGAAAATCCCTTCCCGACTCGCATGCATCGGACGGGGCGTTCCGGACAGGATATTTCAACGCGATGGAAGCTTCGCTCTCTGAACGGCTTTCCAAGATCTCTTGGGATGGGCCCGATGCGGAAAACGCCGTGCGCAGCGACAGGCGTCTTGTTGCCGATCTCGAAGCCTTGGCGCGGACCGAGCCCGAAAAGGCGGCAGCTCTGTGGTCCACTGCGACCGACCTTGACCCTCCCGGCCCTACCCTGACGAACGCGGTGCAACTGGCTGCGACGGGGCGGATGACCGAGCACGAAGACGTGGCACCCACCCGCTCGCCGGAGATCCTCGCGACGGGAGAATGGGTGCGCACGGATCAGTCCGTCGATCTCCGCCCGGCCGCCATCGGGACAGAGGCTGGAATTCACACCGGCTATGAGGCGGCACTACCAACCGGGGAGAAGGAACTATCGCATTCCGCCCGCACCTTCGAGACCGCATCCGAGGCGATGAAATACGCCTATGAATTCTACGAAGGCGGCGAAGAGCGGGTGGAAGCTGCGGTTGCTCGGGACGCAGCCGTGGCGCGAGAGGCCGCGGATGGCCCGGCGGCGATCCCGAAGGGGGTCTTGATCACGCACGAGGCCCGCCCCGAATTTGCCCGCCCCGAGGCGGCGATCTATGCGGGCAAAGACGCCCAATTGGTTGTGAGTTTCGACCGTGACACCCCCGTCACCCGGGCGATTGCGGAGCAACTCGTCGAGGATCCCGCGTTCCGAAAAGCTGTTGGGGCGCATATCTCCGATGCGACAGCCACGATCGGAACAGGGCGGTTTGTGGACGGGGAAGGATCGCGGGGCTTCCTGCCAAGCGAGTCTCTCGCCCTCATGGCCTTCGACCGCGCCGGAGAGCCCGAGGTCATCGCAAGGTTCCCCGATGACAGCCCGCTCAGCCAGACCTTGGCCAAGCATCTCTCAGAAAATCGGGTCCTCCTGCGCCATGTCGCGGATCGCGAGGCACAGGCTGAAAACTGGCAAAGCCCGGAAAAGGCGATTTCGGCCTGGGTGAAGGAGGTCGGCACGCAGATCGACCAATTGCCCAAAGCGGAGCAAACCGACTTGCGGGCCGAGATGAAGGAAATCGCCGCCGAAGCCTCTGCCGCTTTTGGGACGGAACGCGGCCGGAGCGAAGCAGCCGTTTTGGAAAAGGCAGCACCAGATCGATCCGACGTCCGCGAGATTGCAGCGCGCCACAAACGCGACCTCGGAAAAGAAGAGGGCCGCGAGCACGCATCAGACATTACGGATCGGATTATTGAGCGGGCAGCTCGGGGAATCGAGGCCACCCGCTCCGATGCGGCGTCCCGTGAGTTGGATCCGCTTCTTTCCACCCTTCATAAAATGGCGGCGTTTCAGACTCAACAGGAACCGGTTTCGTTTCGGACGGAAGAGCAGGCAGGTGCCTTTGGTGCCGATCTGCGCGCTCGCTATGGCGAGAATGTGCTCGAGGATATTGCGCAGGGCCGGACCGAGGCCTTGGCGAAGGATTTTGCGGAACCCTCTGCGCGTGAGGCCGCCGCCAAGGCCATCCTTTTCGCGGCGAAGGAACATCCTGCGCTTGGCGTCACGGTGCAGGAGGCCGAACGCGCCGAGCGCCGTCTGGAAAGCGACCGAGCGGACCACACCCAACCCGCCCCGATCCGCAAGCTCGAACGCGAACTGGAGTTCTGATCGTGCCGCGCATTCTCCTTTTCCTGCCGCTCGGACTTTTCACGGGGTTGATCGTCGGTCTCATCGCCGGGGGCGTGGTGCTGAACCTGATCCTCGGCCGCGATCCGAATGCGACCGGCATCTTCGTGCTTCTGAGCGAATTTCCGGGCTTTGGGCGACTGCTGACCCCGCCTTGGATTGTCCCATGGCAAATCGTCGGGGGCGCCACCGTTGTCTTCGGTCTTGCTGCCGCAGTGCTGTCGCTGAGCCAACAGCTCACGGAATATGGGCAGGCAAAATTCCAGACCCGCCGGGAGATGCGCAAGAACGGTCTTTTGCAGCCGCTTGGCACAGGGCTCGTTTTCGGCAAGCTGAGGGCGCCGCGGAAGTCCGCGCCCTATGTCAGCGCGACCTTCGAGAAATTTCCGCATTGTCTTGTCGTGGCGCCAACCCGCGCCGGCAAGGGTGTGGGCTATGTGATCCCGAACACGCTTCTTTTCAACGGCTCCTGCGTGATCCTCGACGTCAAGGGCGAGATCTTCGAGGCGACTTCGCGCCACCGCAAGGCCCAGGGCGACGAGGTCTATCGTTTCTCGCCTTTCGACTTCGAACACCCGACGCATCGCTACAACCCGCTCGAGCGCGTCGCCCGCATCGAAAATCCCGAGCAACGCTATACCGAGCTTTCAAAGATCTCGGACTATTTCCTGACCGTTTCCGACAAAGGCACGGCGGGCGATTTCCTGACCGAGGGCCGAGAGCTTTTCGTCGCGGCAGGGCTTCTGGCGATCGAGCGCAATCGCCCGACCATCGGCGAAATCAGCCGCATCCTCTTTGGTCAGGGCGCCACATCCGAGGTCTATGCCGAGCACGCGCTTGAGGTGAAACACCCGAACGCCGCGCAGACCTTCCGCAAGTTCGCGGGCTATTCCGACCGCACGCTTTCCTCGCATGCTTCCGTTCTCGGCGGGGCGGGCATGACGCTCTGGAACAACCCGGCTGTCGATCGCGCCACGGGCGGCAACGACTTCTCCTTCGCCGATCTGCGCAAGCGGCCGATGTCGATCTATGTCGTGGTCAATGCCGATGACATCCGCACCCTGGCACCACTGGTGCGGCTCTTCTTCGGCGAACTCATCGCCACGATGCGCGCCACGATGCCTTCCCCCAAGACCGAGCCCTGGCCCATGATGGTGCTGCTTGATGAATTCGACCAGCTTGGCCCGATGCCGATCGTCGAACAGGCCCTCAAGCAACTTGCAGGGCATGGGGCACGGGTTTCGATCATTACCCAGTCGATCCCTGGCCTCGACAACATTTACGGCGAGAATGTCCGCCTGTCGCTTGAAGCCGCCGCTGGCATGAAGCTTTATCTCGCCGCCAACGACAAGAAGACCGCCGGAGAGATTTCGGACGCGCTCGGCAAGACCACCAAACTCGCGGTCTCCGACAGCCTGTCGCGGGATCGGGATTTCGTGCAGCGCCGCTCGGTCAGCCGCCGCATGGAGGAGCGCCCGCTTCTGACCCCGGACGAAGTGCGCCGCCTCAGCCCGGATCAGGCGATCCTGATCCCCGAACGGCAGAACCCGCTTTTGGTCAGCCGTATCGTCTATTTCGAGGATCCGACGTTTCTGTCGCTCTTCAACGCGCAAACTGGCCCCCTGCCCTATCCCTCGCGCGAGAGCGCCAAGGTTCTCGGGCTTGTCGAGCGCATGGAGGCGCTCGAACGTCGGCTCGCAAGTCTCGGCAAGATCGACTATCCCATTGCTCCCGAACCAGCGCCGCCCGCCGCAGTTCCGAAAACCGCAGAGAAGATTGCTTCAGGGGGAACGGGAAAAACCCAGGATATCACCGCCGAGTTCGGGCTCGAAGCTCTGACGCCATCGCAGGAAAACGCATTGGCGCGGATGGCGAAGTTTTCGAAGCGGATCTCCGAAATGACCGGGTGAGGCTGGCGCCACACGCCGCGATCAGGCAATCTGACAGGGTTCCTTTTGTTCAGGTTTCCGATGGCGCCCGTTTCCAGATCGCGACTTGATCGGCTGATTGAAAAGGCCCTCACCTTGGATCGCCCTCCGATCCCCGGGGACTGGGTTCGTATCGGTGCCCAGGATGATCGACAGTCGCTTGAGCCGGAAGGCCTCACGTTCAGGTCGATCTGGTTCCCGTATCTGCCAGCGTCGGGGGTGGCGCGGGTCACCGGTGGCAAGCGCCCCAACCTTGAGGTGGAGTTCTGGCTCCGCCCGATGCGCGTGACACGCCGTAACGGCGTCTATCGACCGCTCAACCTTCTCGGCCGCCTGCTGGCGCGCGAGCGGATCGGACTTTGGCTGATGGAGCGTGCGATTGCGCGCGGCAATCCCCCGCAGACGATCCTGCGTGCCCCCAGGCTCCAAGGCGCCTTTGGTTGCTCAAGCGGCGCGAAGCCCGGGTCAGGGGCGGGTTGCGGATTGTGCGGGCTTTCGGCGGCAGATGGCCCAACTGGCTCGAGTTCCGCATTTGGCTCATGGCGCGCCGAATTGCCCGTGCGCTCTTCGCTTACCCCGAAATCCCGACCGAGGGTCTGCACGGCATTTTGATTGACCGCTGCCAGGCCATCTTGCGGTTCACCTATCACGGCAAAGAACGGGTTTTCCGCCTCGATCAGGTACGTCGCCACCACAATGACAAGATCCATCTTCTTGGCCGCCTTCTGCCCTCGGGCGAGCCCCGAACCTTCACGCTCGGGATGAATATCTTTGATATCGAGGGGTTCGGGACCGTCGGCACCGGAGAGCTTTGGGTGGAGTTGCAGGCCCTGACGAACACGGCGGCGGGGCATCATCGTATCTGGATCAACTGGTGCCGAAAGCACGATTTTCCGCTGCCACCAGACCCCGACCGGTTCGATCGCATGGTCGAGCGTTTGCGGTCCTCGGGCGCCGATCTTCTGAATCGGCGCAGGCAAAAGGAACTCGAAGTCATCACGGCAGAGACCCTTGAGCGCCGGAGCTTCCGGCTGCGTCGTTGGTGGCTCGAGCGCAAGTTTGCCCTGAGACTCTTGCGCCACAAACACGCCTGGAGACTGCGTGACTGGTGGGGGCTTCCCCGGCCGAAGCAGGACCTGCGGTCGAAATCCGCGCGCTGGCGCGGGTTCATTTCTCAGCTCGCCGATCGGGTTGAGGCGGGCGAAACCGTCGATCCGCGCCTGCTTCTGAGCCTCGACAAACTGCGCAACGACCCGATCTTGGCGCGCCGGTTGCTGCGCGCCATGTTGCGCAATGAACTGTCGGGGATATCCACCGATGACCCCCGCAGTGCGTGGATCGAGCGGGCTCTCGCTCTCTCACCCGATAACCGCCAATGGCTTCCCGCGCGCGAGCGGCGCGCAGCAGACGATTTGCGCCTGGAGTTGCTCGACGATCTTCCGGCCGGACCGACGCGCTGGAACCGGATCCGACGTGGCGATCGTGATACAGTCCTGCTTCTGGTCCGCTCGGTCGTATGTGCAATCTACGCGCCTGAATCTCGCAGCCATGAGGCACGCGATTTCACGACCACTCAGCGGCCATTGAAAACCCCATTCCTTGCTGCGCTTTTTCTCAGTGTTGCCGAGTGGAACGGCAAAAACTGGACGCTGACGCCGCGCTCAGTTCCGAAACTTCGATGGCTGGCAGCGCTCGCGTGCGAAGAACATTGGCTCCACCCTGTCGGGTCTGCCCTCTCTCGGGGCAAGAAGAGCCCGGCCGTGAACTCCGCGCGGCCGTAGGTTCCATGATGAAATCCACGGGTTCGGTCTCCAAGTCGAATTGGGCCGCACGCATTTAGGCAACGAAATTCAGCCCCGAACTGCCGTCGAATTAGGTTGCTGACAACCGTCTATCGTCAAATGCGCTTGATGTCAGGATTTGGCCAAATTCTGTTGCCTAAGCATCTTGGCGTGTCTACCCTAGCATCAAGCAAGTTAGGCAACAGAATCGGGGCAAAAATGATCGCCAAAACCTATGATCTCGCCGATGCCGTGACCTACCACTCAGGCGAGTTTCCCCCGACCGCCCTCGACTATGAAGCCTTGCTTGGGCCTGCCGAGGATGCCGCGGCTTCCCTCGCGCGATACGACGCCAAGATGTCGGGCATGGTCAACAGCGAACTCTTCCTCGCCCCCCTGCGTCGCCAGGACGCCGTGACCTCCTCGCGGATGGAGGGAACGATCTCGACCATCGAAGAACTCTACAGGCTCGAGGCAGAGGAGGACGCGGGCAGCACCGATCCCTACCGAGAAGCGCGCAATGACGATGTCGAGACGTTTCTCTATTCGCGCGCGCTCCGCAATGCGAGCCAGGCCCTTGCCGAGGGGGAACCGCTCAGCGAGCACCTCATCCGCACCGCACATCAGCAACTTCTGTCCTTCGGTCGGGGGGCTCAGAAACACCCGGGCAGTTACAAGACCGAACAGAACTACATCGGCGACGAAAGGCGCGGCAAAATCTACTATGTCCCGATCGCGCCCGAGCACCTCGCACCGGCGATGACGGAACTCGTGCGTTTCATGACGGAAAGCAAGCTGCGGCCTCTGATCCGGACCGCCGCGGCACATGTCGAATTCGAGGCGCTGCACCCGTTCGAAGACGGCAATGGCCGGATCGGTCGGATGCTGATTACCCTGATGCTCTGGAAGCTTGGCATTCTGGGACAGCCAAACTTCTTCGTGTCCGGCTACTTCGAGGCGCATAAGGACGAATACATCGAGAGGATGCGCGCCGTCTCCGCCAACCGTGATTGGACCGGCTGGGTCATCTTCTTTCTTCAGGCGATGCATGAGCAGGCCTGCGTCAACATCCGAACGGCGGATGCCATCTTCGGGCTGCACGGCGCCATGCGCGAACGTTTCCGGGAGGTCCTGAATTCGCAGTTCCATGATCAGGCGCTTGATTTCGTCTTCGCCAGTCCGATTTTCCGCAACGACCGGTTCGTCGATCGCTCCGGGATCCCCGCCTCCTCGGCCCGCGCCCTCTCTCGCCGCCTCGTCGAGGCTGGCTTGCTGCGGACCATCGAACCCGCCTCGGGACGCCGGGCAGCGCTCTATGCCTTCGATCCTTTGCTAGATCTCTTGAAAGTTTGATCCGGAGCCGACCGACGTTGAGGGCGGAAAGCCGACTTGCGGCAGTGCGGCGCGGTAAACGCAGCAAACTGTCGGAGCAGCCGTTTGGGCGTGCCGAAGCGAAATCATACCATGGCGAAAACTACCGACTAAAATTACCGCCACCATTGAATTAAGGACTGGCGACATGCTTCAGGACAACAGTGAAGCGAAACAATAAATCTTTGACTTCAATCCCGGCATCGGGATGGCCGAAGCGGGCTCATCGATCTCGTCCGCCCGGCCACGCCATCACGGCAGGCCTTGCATAACGCAAAAAATAAAGCTATAAATCCTCCATAACGCAATCACGCCAGAGATGATAGGGTGCAGGAATGGCTGTGGACAGATTGAAGCGGTTGCTGCCGCGCGGCTTGCTTCTCGATCTCGAGGATCGCGCAGGGGCCGGCTCCGTCAAGGCGTTCCAGATGGTCCGTGATTATTCGGGTTTGGACACGAAACGTGGCCGGGCGCTTGAAGGCCAAGCGCGCTTTCACATCTGGGAGCATGCGTTCGAGGACGTCTGCGCTTTGCATGGCGGTGAGCCGCTGGCTGGCGCTGTCATCCCCGGAACCACCCTGAAGGTGTTCCAGCCTTTCCGGCGTTTTGGCGGCCGTGAACCTGGCGTGATCCTTGGCCTTGCCGCAATGCCGGAACGCAACAAGCTGCCGGTCAAGAACCGCTCACGCGTTGCAGGGGTTACCGTCAACTTCGGCCTTACGCCGCACTTCGACTTCGATGGCACCGGACCGAAAATTGGCGACATATTTGCGCTTTTCCTTGTCGCGCGAGATCGGGAGCAGTCTGGAAAAATTGAAGAAATTGCCATCGGCGTCATCGATTCGTTGTATGAGCAGTTTCTGTTCTATGAGCCTCTTGACAAGTTCCTGTCGGATGAGGCCGATGCGCCCGAAACTGCACCTCCCTCGCCGCCAGCTTCAGGCAGAGTCGGCTTGGTGCGCCTGAAGAAGAAGGTTTCGCCCTATATTCCTCCCGAAGTGCCGACACAGGTGGAGGATGAGGACGGCACAGCGTGATCGGTATCCTTGATACCGACAGGAGGAAGAAATGCGCGTAGGAACGCCCGGTTTTGTGCCGGAACGCCTTTCAGAAATCAGGGCGGCCCGCCGCATTCTGAGTATGACGGAACTGGCCCGGATGTTGGGGGTGAACCCGGCTGCCGTTTCACGTTGGGAAAATGGCATACATGCGCCTGATGTAGACGCTTTGAGCGATCTGGCTCGTGAGTTGCGGGTGCGCAGGGAGTATTTCCTGCGGCCGATGCATGTCAGTGACCATCCGATGTTCTCGCGCTCTTATGCAAGTGCGCTAAAGCGCGATACTTCCTATCAGGGTTCACAGATGCAGTGGCTCCAGGAGATCTCGTCGACGCTGCAGCACTACGTGGATTTCCCCGAGGTCGACATTCCCAACGTAATGAAGGGGCTGACCTACAAGCAGCTCCGCGACGAAGACATCGAAGGTATCGCACAAGATCTGCGGGCACATTGGAATCTGGGCCAAGGCCCGTGCCTGAATGTGCTGGAAGTGCTTGAGCGGATCGGCATCGTGGTTGGCTCGATCGAGATGGGCACATCCAAGCTGGACGGTCTTTGCAGCTGGTCACAAGGAGAGGAGCGCCCCCATATCCTGCTCGCGAGCGACAAGATGTCGTTGCCGCGCAGGCAGATGGACGCCGCCCACGAGCTTGGCCATGCCGTTTTGCACAGAGGGGTGACTGAGGCAGAACTGAAGGCCGATCTGAAAGAGATCGAGCGTCAGGCTTTCCGCTTCGCCAGCGCCTTCCTGATGCCCGCGACCACCTATGTTTATGAGGTGAAACACTATTCCCTTGCTGGCTTGCTGTCGCTCAAGGAAAAATGGCGCGTCTCGGTCAAAGCCCAGATCCGGCGCCTTAAGGATCTGGATGTTATTCCGGACCATCACGCGACGCAGCTCCACAAGAGCTATTCGGCCAGGGGCTGGCAAAAGGAAGAGCCGATGGACCGGGAATGGCCGATCCCCGAGCCAAGTCTGCTGCGGGATGCGCTCAATCTCATTGTCGATTCTGGGACCAGAACGAAAGCTCAGCTGCTTGCAGAAGAGTTTACGATGCACCCCGCAGATATCGAGAATTTGTCCTGCCTGCCAAGTGGATGGTTCAACAAGGGCGAGGCGAGTATTGTCCAGCTAACCCTGAAGGCGGGCCCGCAGAAGAACGCCGACCAGAGTATGCCGGGAGAAATTATACCGTTCTCCAAGCGTTAGAGGGGACCGTCCTCTCTAACGCCCGCTCCACTGCCTCCATCGCATCCGCGCTGGTCGATCTGATCTCAACCTGGCGTTCTGAAAAAGGATCGCGACCGTGAACTGGTCTTTGACCGCCAGCGGACCCAGTCTTCTGATGATGTCGGCTATTTGCTCTGAAGGTTTCGGATGTCATTGCTCGCCGCCACCCAAATTCCGAGGCCCGCAGATGAGCAGGCGTTTGAGCGTGCGTCTGTGGTATTGTGGTGTGGCATTCTCAATGATCCTGCGGTTCAGCGGAATGGCCGACGTGGTCAGCGCCAGAACGGTGTCGATCTCTTCGGCATTCGCGACGGAAATGCCGATTGGCAAGTTGGCATCCAATGCAAATTGAAAAGCGATGGCCATTTTCTTTCAGAAGACGAAGTTCGAGATGAGGTGAAAAAGGCGCAGACCTTCAAACCACCCCTCAAAGTGTCAACGGCGGAGTAAAATTGGGCCACGGGGCGGCGCAAAATTGGGCCACTTTGGGTTTGCGCGAGACGCGGCTGATGGGCGGCGGCCAGTCAGCCGCGCTCTCCATATAGCTTGCGGGTGACTGGCCGCCTTGGACCGTCAGGTCCAAGTCTGATACTTTGGATCAGGTGTTGTCGCCGGTCTTGCGCGCGCGACTTTGCGCGAGGCGATAGCTTTCGCCGTTCATCTCGAGGATGTTGACGTGGTGGGTCAACCGGTCGAGGAGCGCGCCGGTCAGCCGCTCGGTGCCGAAGGTCTCGGTCCATTCATCGAAGGGCAGATTGCTGGTGATCAGCGTGGCACCGCGCTCGTAGCGCTGGGAGATCATCTCAAAAAGCAGCTCGGCGCCGGTCTTTGACAGGGGCACGAACCCGAGCTCGTCGATGATCAGCAGCTTGACGGCAGCCATCTGCTTCTGGACGCGCAGCAGCCGACGTTCGTCTCGCGCCTCCATCAGCTCGTTGACCAGCGCGGCGGCGGTGGTGAAGCTGACAGACATGCCCTTCTGGCAGGCCGCCAACCCGAGGCCCAAGGCAATGTGGGTCTTGCCGGTTCCGCTGGGGCCAAGGGCGATCACGTTCTCACGCCGTTCGATCCATTCGCAGCGCGCCAGTTCCAGCACCTGCATCTTGTTCAGCTTCGGGATCGCCTTGAAGTCGAAGCTGTCGAGGCTTTTGGTGGCCGGGAACTTCGCAGCCTTGATGCGGCGCTCGACCATCCGCCGCTCGCGGTCAATGAGTTCCAGTTCAACGAGGCGCGACAGGAATTGGACATGGTCCAACCCTTCGGCGGCGCATTGGCGCGCAACCTTCTCGTGTTCCCGCAGGAAGGTGGGCAGCTTCAGCGTCTTCAGATGGTGGGCAAGCAGGATCTTCGGAGCCTCGCTCATTCCGCCGCCTCCGACATCAAGGCCATGTAGCTGGCCGCACGCGTCGTCTCGACGTTCGCCCGCGGCAGGTAGGGGTAGACATCGAGATCAAGCCTTGGGGGGCGCTTCTCGACCTGGCAAAGCACGAGGTGCTTCACGGCGTCAAAGCCGACCGCGCCCAGCTTCAGGGCCTTCTTCACGGCGGCATGCAGGTCATCCATGCCAAAGGTCTCAAGCAGCCGCAGCACCTGCACATACTCGCGGCGCCCCATCTTGAGCATGCGCGCCTCCATCAGGCGGCGCAAAGTCTGGAACTCTTCGGGCAGGTCCCATTCCGCCAGAGGCGCAGCCTGGTCCAAGGCATTGATCTTGCGCTCGATCAGCGGGAGGTAGTGAACCGGGTCGAAGATCATGTCCTCGCGATCGTAACAGCGCGGGTGTCGGGCGATCACCTCCCCGCGACAGCCGATCACGACCTCATCGACATAGCCGCGGATCCAGACATCCTGATGGCCATAGGCGACCGGGACCGAGTAATCGTTGGTGTCATAGCGCACGAGCGACTGCGAGCTGACCCTGCCGCTCGCTTGGTCGCAGGCGTCGAACGGGGCAGTAGGCAATGGGCGCATCGCCGCCAGATCGCGCTGCAGCCTCTCGCCGATCGTCTCCTTGTGACCCCGAAGAATGCGCGTGAGGCGTGCGCAGCACTGCCCTTCAAGGTCGGCGTTGAAGGCGTCCCAACTGGCAAAGTGGGGGATCGGCACCATGTGGTTGCGGCGGGCGTAGCCGACCATCCCCTCGACAGCGCCCTTGTCGTTCCCCTTCCCGGGCCGACCATAGCGATCCCGAAACAGGTAATGCGACTGCAAGCCGCTGAACAGCGTGGCGCGGATGCGCGTGCCATCTGGCTGGATCTTCGAGACCAGGCAGCGGTCGTTATCGTAGAGCACCGACTGCGGCACCCCGCCGAAGAAGGCAAAGGCGCGGACATGCCCGTCTATCCAGGCCTCCGCCGTCGCCGCCGGATAGGCCCGGACGAAATAGGCATCGCTGTGCGGCAGGTCGATGACAAAGAAATGCGCCTTCTGCTCGACACCGGCGATGACGACGACCGCTTCGCCAAAATCGGCCTGAGCATGGCCCGGCGGATGGGCCAGTGGCACGAACATCTCCCGTGTCCGCCGCTCACGCTCACGCACGTAATCCTTGACGATCGTATAGCCGCCGGTGAAGCCATGCTCGGCCTGAAGCCGTTCCCATATCCGCTTGGCCGTATGACGCTGCTTGCGATGCACCGCCTTGTCGGCTTCAAGCCAGGCGTCAATGAACTCGGTGAACCCGTCCAGCTTCGGCCGCCTGATCGGCTTGTCCCGCCGGTAGCCAGGCGGCACCGAGAAGGCCAACATCTTCTCAACCGTCCCGCGCGAAATGTTGAAATGCTTCGCCGCCGCCCGCGCGCTCATGCCCTCGGCACACGCCAAGCGAACCTTCTTGTAAAGTTCCACGGTATAAATCTCCCCACCCTCCCTGCTGCCGCAAGAAGGGAAAAGTGGCAGGATTTTACTCCGCCCGCAGCGAGACGATCCCGCCGCTACCGTGGCCTAATTTTGCACCGCCGTTTCCAAATGCCAGTAGAGCGCTGGCTGTTGCACCCCGAGGCGCTCAGCCAGTCGGCGCGTCGTTAGACCTTCCATGCCCACGTCGTTAAGCAGTTCGAGCGCGGTTCGGATCACGGCCTCGCGTTGGAGCTTGTTCATTCGCGAATTCTCATGTTTGACAGCTTATCATCGATAAGCTTTAATGCGGTAGTTTATCACAGTTAAATTGCTAACGCAGTCAGGCACCGTGTATGAAATCTAACAATGCGCTCATCGTCATCCTCGGCACCGTCACCCTGGATGCTGTAGGCATAGGCTTGGTTATGCCGGTACTGCCGGGCCTCTTGCGGGATATCGTCCATTCCGACAGCATCGCCAGTCACTATGGCGTGCTGCTAGCGCTATATGCGTTGATGCAATTTCTATGCGCACCCGTTCTCGGAGCACTGTCCGACCGCTTTGGCCGCCGCCCAGTCCTGCTCGCTTCGCTACTTGGAGCCACTATCGACTACGCGATCATGGCGACCACACCCGTCCTGTGGATCCTCTACGCCGGACGCATCGTGGCCGGCATCACCGGCGCCACAGGTGCGGTTGCTGGCGCCTATATCGCCGACATCACCGATGGGGAAGATCGGGCTCGCCACTTCGGGCTCATGAGCGCTTGTTTCGGCGTGGGTATGGTGGCAGGCCCCGTGGCCGGGGGACTGTTGGGCGCCATCTCCTTGCATGCACCATTCCTTGCGGCGGCGGTGCTCAACGGCCTCAACCTACTACTGGGCTGCTTCCTAATGCAGGAGTCGCATAAGGGAGAGCGTCGACCGATGCCCTTGAGAGCCTTCAACCCAGTCAGCTCCTTCCGGTGGGCGCGGGGCATGACTATCGTCGCCGCACTTATGACTGTCTTCTTTATCATGCAACTCGTAGGACAGGTGCCGGCAGCGCTCTGGGTCATTTTCGGCGAGGACCGCTTTCGCTGGAGCGCGACGATGATCGGCCTGTCGCTTGCGGTATTCGGAATCTTGCACGCCCTCGCTCAAGCCTTCGTCACTGGTCCCGCCACCAAACGTTTCGGCGAGAAGCAGGCCATTATCGCCGGCATGGCGGCCGACGCGCTGGGCTACGTCTTGCTGGCGTTCGCGACGCGAGGCTGGATGGCCTTCCCCATTATGATTCTTCTCGCTTCCGGCGGCATCGGGATGCCCGCGTTGCAGGCCATGCTGTCCAGGCAGGTAGATGACGACCATCAGGGACAGCTTCAAGGATCGCTCGCGGCTCTTACCAGCCTAACTTCGATCATTGGACCGCTGATCGTCACGGCGATTTATGCCGCCTCGGCGAGCACATGGAACGGGTTGGCATGGATTGTAGGCGCCGCCCTATACCTTGTCTGCCTCCCCGCGTTGCGTCGCGGTGCATGGAGCCGGGCCACCTCGACCTGAATGGAAGCCGGCGGCACCTCGCTAACGGATTCACCACTCCAAGAATTGGAGCCAATCAATTCTTGCGGAGAACTGTGAATGCGCAAACCAACCCTTGGCAGAACATATCCATCGCGTCCGCCATCTCCAGCAGCCGCACGCGGCGCATCTCGGGCAGCGTTGGGTCCTGGCCACGGGTGCGCATGATCGTGCTCCTGTCGTTGAGGACCCGGCTAGGCTGGCGGGGTTGCCTTACTGGTTAGCAGAATGAATCACCGATACGCGAGCGAACGTGAAGCGACTGCTGCTGCAAAACGTCTGCGACCTGAGCAACAACATGAATGGTCTTCGGTTTCCGTGTTTCGTAAAGTCTGGAAACGCGGAAGTCCCCTACGTGCTGCTGAAGTTGCCCGCAACAGAGAGTGGAACCAACCGGTGATACCACGATACTATGACTGAGAGTCAACGCCATGAGCGGCCTCATTTCTTATTCTGAGTTACAACAGTCCGCACCGCTGCCGGTAGCTATTGACTATCCGGCTGCACTAGCCCTGCGTCAGATGGCTCTGATCCAAGGCAAACTGCCAAAATATCTGCTGGCACCGGAAGTCAGCGCCCTGCACCATTATGTTCCGGATCTGCATCGCAGGATGCTGCTGGCTACCCTGTGGAACACCTACATCTGTATTAACGAAGCGCTGGCATTGACCCTGAGTGATTTTTCTCTGGTGCCGCCTTATCACTGTTGAAGGCCACCGCTCATCACGCGTTTGCTGACATTGAGCCCTGCCGGCCGATCGGCCTGAGACTCTCAGCACAGGAGACGGCGGGTGACGAGCGTATACTTTTTCGACGCTTGGTTGCGGTCGCGCTAGGCGTGGCCGCCGACGAACCCGCTGGTGTCGCCCTTGCGGAGCAGCGCAAGGCGGACCTTGCCACGACATCCCCTCGCCCGCCGATCGTCTAAATTCGTCGAGGTTAAGAAATTCCCGCTCCGGCGAGGCCATCACCATCACCGGCGTCAGGTAGTGGACATGGCAGCAGCGCACGCAGGGGCACTGTTGCAAAGTTAGCGATGAGGCAGCCTTTTGTCTTATTCAAAGGCCTTACATTTCAAAAACTCTGCTTACCAGGCGCATTTCGCCCAGGGGATCACCATAATAAAATGCTGAGGCCTGGCCTTTGCGTAGTGCACGCATCACCTCAATACCTTTGATGGTGGCGTAAGCCGTCTTCATGGATTTAAATCCCAGCGTGGCGCCGATTATCCGTTTCAGTTTGCCATGATCGCATTCAATCACGTTGTTCCGGTACTTAATCTGTCGGTGTTCAACGTCAGACGGGCACCGGCCTTCGCGTTTGAGCAGAGCAAGCGCGCGACCATAGGCGGGCGCTTTATCCGTGTTGATGAATCGCGGGATCTGCCACTTCTTCACGTTGTTGAGGATTTTACCCAGAAACCGGTATGCAGCTTTGCTGTTACGACGGGAGGAGAGATAAAAATCGACAGTGCGGCCCCGGCTGTCGACGGCCCGGTACAGATACGCCCAGCGGCCATTGACCTTCACGTAGGTTTCATCCATGTGCCACGGGCAAAGATCGGAAGGGTTACGCCAGTACCAGCGCAGCCGTTTTTCCATTTCAGGCGCATAACGCTGAACCCAGCGGTAAATCGTGGAGTGATCGACATTCACTCCGCGTTCAGCCAGCATCTCCTGCAGCTCACGGTAACTGATGCCGTATTTGCAGTACCAGCGTACGGCCCACAGAATGATGTCACGCTGAAAATGCCGGCCTTTGAATGGGTTCATGTGCAGCTCCATCAGCAAAAGGGGATGATAAGTTTATCACCACCGACTATTTGCAACAGTGCCCAAAGAAGCACACGCTTGCCCCTGCGTGCCATCTGCGCGATCAGTTCGCAGATCACCGTGGTCTTGCCCGATCCGGGCGGACCTTCCATCAATGCAAAATCAGGAGTGGCCAGGGCGCGGCGCACGAAGTCGCGCTGCTCGGACGCGCCGGGGCGATCGGGATCTGTCAGGACCATCCAATCTGGCTCAGGTTCTCGCAACATGGACGGCCAGTTGGCAGACTGCTCTGGCTGCAGCAGTCGTAGCAGCGGCAGATGGGCCGGATCCGGGCAGTTCTGAAGGGCGGCGATCGCTTCGAGCTGCTTGCGAAGCTGGTAGGTGTTCGGACGCAGCGCCAGGATCGTGCCCGCAGGCGGCAATGCGGCAAGATGCAACCTCCCTTCATCGGGGTCATGCGCCAGCACGTCGATTTCCACAAATTTCGGCTTTCTCATGCCGCTCTTTTGGAACGGCGCGTCGATCCATGAGATTTTTCTGACCTCGGGGTCGGTGAAGAGCCGAATTTCCGCATCGGACAATTCCGCACCATCATGTTTCGTCAGACGCACCCAGAAACCCTCGCTCGCTTTCCGCGAAAGTGGTGTGTCTTGCCGTTCTTTCGACTGCTTCGGCGTTCGCGGCTCGAACGTTGGCCCTTTTTGTTCGGCACTCCAGTCCGCGTGAGGAAGGTTGTCAGGGTTTTCCATCCGTTTTTTCGCGCCGGACAGATAATCGTAAGGCGCCTTCAATCCGTAAAAGACGTTTTTCATCAACATGTCGGGCCGATCCGGTTCGATCGCCGCGAAGGGGAGAAATGCCATCGGGTCAGTTACTCTCTGTGCGCGAATTCATGATCCGTCATAGCTTCTGAAGGGCGTCGATTGAATGTGATTGTGCGGGTGTATCAGCAAAAAAAGCGGGTGAATCCACACGCACAATTTGACGACGGGCGCGCGCTACGCCCCGCTTGATCGACTACGGAGGGCTGCCCACGCCTCTTGCTGCGGTGCGCTCGAATGGCTGGTTCCGAAATCGCTGCCGGGCGGGCCTAGAGGCCGGAACGGGCCGAACTCGTCACTCGGACAGATCTCACACGGTCTTGGGGGTGAAAACGCCCAAAATTCACACTTGGATCTCGAATATTTCTTCGAAGTTGCGCCCCATCCGCTGCTCCGCCAGAAGCACCACCATCGCCGCAGCACGCGCGTCTTCCGCAGCGTCGTGATGCGCGAAGTCGAGTCCGAGACGGTCCTTAAGATGCGCGAGGCCATGCCCCCCGTCGCCGCGGAATTCGGGCCAAGCGCAACGGGCGATCTTGACGCTGTCTTGCCACAGCCATGAGGGAGCCCGCACTCCTGCGAGTGCGAAGGCTCCCGCAATCGCGCGCTGATCGAAACCGCTGTGCTGAAAGATCACGTGACGGTTCAGCAGCGGCTCAAGCACTGCGATGACATCGAGAAACCTCGGCGCACCGCACACTTCGACCGGCCCGATCCCGTGCAGGCGCGTGTTGAAAGGGGAAAAGGGAACTTCCGGATCGATATAACTCGACCAGCTGTCGATCAATCCGTCGTGGCGCACACAGGCAAGGCCGATCTGACAGATGCTCGCGCAATCTCCGTTTGCGGTTTCGACATCCAGCGCGAGAAAACGATACTCAGCGCCCGGAAGCGGCGAAATTTCGCGCGATGTCGCACGGGCAGGCGCCGCCTTGGCGTGAGATGTGGCGCAGCCCTCAAGCAACTGGGCACATATCCTGGGCAAAACCCCTGCCTCCAACCGTGAACTGCATGCGTCTGCGCGCAGCAGACCCTCACCGAGATAGGGGTGATACGGTTCGAATATGAGGTTGGGCGAAGCCGCGAACAAATCCACCTCCGCCCCCTCGGCCCACTGCGCGAGCGTCTTTTCAAGGGGCTGTGCATCGGTGCCGGAAGCGAGCTCAAGAAACCCGTCATGGCGATCAACCTGATACCCGACGCCTTGCAAAGCCAGCGCAAGCGTCGCGGTCTTCACGGTGCCGCACCCCGTCGCAAGAAACCAGTTTCCCGGCCCGATATTCACGATGGCGGATTGCGCAAAGCCCGCGGCATGGTAATGGCAGCGCGCCTCGGCGAGGAGGTCAACCGCGGTCCGATCCATGTAGACCGGGCTCTGATCACCCGCATAGATATCGCGCATCTTTTCGATCACCCGGTCATGGATCAGCCCGGGCTCGCCCCCGAACCGGGGCGGCACTCCCCCCTGCGCGGGCTCGACCATGATGACCTTCGCGTCGGTGTCGATTTCTCGAACACTCCAGCGACGTCCCGAGAAGATCAGCATCATTCCGGGGGCAAGGATATTGTCGAGCGGGATTGTTCCGAGGTCGCGGCCCGCCGAAATCAGCCGGTATTCCTCGGGCGTCGGGAAAACGGCATAGAACCCATAGTGCTCGACCAGTTTTTCACCGCGCGGGCCGAGCAACAGGAGCCCGTTGGCGGCCTGTTCGATCAGCCCGGCCTCGGCGCGTCCGATCGCCCGCAATACGTCCGTGAAGAGCGGCGGAGAGACCTGACGGAAAGGACCTTCCCTGCACAGCAGCCGATACAACTGTGAAGCCGAAGCGCCGCCCTGCCCCGCAATCACCGAGAGAACCTGATGCACAAGCGTCGATAGATGCAGCTGATCAGCGCGTGGAGGCTCGCACCAACCCTCAAGCAAAAGCTCGATCATCGCCACCGCCCGCACAAGGCCGAGCCGCAGCCGGTCGACAAGCCCGCTTTGCGGCGTCAACCGCGTCTCGACAGAATACTGCCGCAAGATCGCGGGCTGGCCCGCGCGGCGCCCCGAACGCCCAAGCCGTTGGCGCAAAGCGGCCACGCTGAACGGCGCGCCGATCTGCGCCACACAGGTGACATCCCCGATGTCGATGCCCAGTTCGAGCGTCGATGTGCAGATCGCGGTTGTAGGTTGGGTCGGGTCCTTCAGCCGTTTTTCGACGAAATCGCGATGTTCGCGCGACAAGGAGGCATGGTGAGGATAGAATTCCTGCGGCAGGCGGGCCTCTTCGCAGCGCGCACGCAGCCGGTCGGCATAGATTTCAACGGACTGCCGCGCCCCGGCAAAGACCAGATTGTCGCTTCCGCGCAGATGATCGAAGAGATGCGCGGCAATCGCATCGGTGGCCGAGGGGCCGCTTTCGTTATCCTCACCCGAGAGGTAACCGCGCAGTTGCAAGCGCAACTCTGCCTCGCCCCCCGACGCCTCGATCAGCGCGACCGTTTCGGGGGCGTCGGGGCGCAGATAGCGCCGTGCAAGGCCCATGTCGCCCAGCGTCGCCGAAAGGCCGATCCGCCGCAACGAATGGCCCGTGGCCTGTTCCAGCCGGGTTAAAAGCGAGCGCACCTGCACGCCGCGCTCGCTGTCGAGGATGGAATGGAGTTCATCAAGCACCACGCTGCGCGTGGCGCCGAAAAGGCGCGGGATTTCAAGTCCGCGCCGCACGAACAGCGCCTCGAGCGATTCCGGCGTGATCAGAAGGATGCCGCGCGGGGCCTTGAGGGCGCGCGCTTTCACCGAGGCCGCGACATCGCCATGCCACGGTACAACAGGCAAGCCGCTCTCGGCACAAATATCCTCAAGCCGTCGCGCCTGATCGGTGATCAAGGCCTTGAGCGGACCGATATAAAGCAGATCAAAACCCGGTTCGGCGGCGGGGGCGTCCAACACCTGCGAAATCAGCGGCAGGAAGGCCGCCTCTGTCTTGCCCCCTGCCGTGGCGGCGGCGAGGATCAGATCGCCGTGCCCGTCACAAATTGCGCCAATCGCGCGGCTCTGAATGTCGCGCAACTCGCGCCACCCCTGCGCGCGGATCCATTTCTGAACCGGGCGGGCGAGTTTCTCGAAAGCGCCGCTCACGCCCTTCCCCTACAGCCGGAAACTGACAAGCTCGTCATCACCTTGCGGCGGCGCGGCCCCGGTCGTTTCGTCGACATCGCTCATGTCATCGCCCTGATCGGGGCGCACCTCGATGCCGGTGATCAGATCGGACCAGGCGACGCCGGGATTTTGTTGCAGCACGGCCAGAAGGTTGACGAAGGCGGTGACCGTGTTGCGCGGGGTGCGGAAATAAGCCTCGCCGATGCGTTCCGAACAATGCGCCATGAAGGCTTCAAGCGCGGCATCGGGAACCATCTCGTCTTCGTGCTGCATGACCGCGCGGATGTTGTGCAAGAGCACGAACAGATCCTCGGGCGTCAGGCTGGCAAGCCGCATCACTGGCCCGGACAGATCAACCAGCCCTTCGCGCGCGAAGCTGTTTTCCGCAAGCCGCGATTGCAGCGCCTCGTAGCTGTAAAGACCGCGCCGGGTGTTCATCAGGAATTCCGGTGTGCCCCCCATCAGGAACCCCAGATTTTCGGCGCTGCCTTGCAGCACATCATTGAGAATGCGCAGAATCTGCTCGTAATTCGCGTTACGGGCCTGCGCCGAGGTCAGCTTGAACAGGTTCACCATCTCGTCAAGCCCGACGAGCAGCCCCTTGTAGCCCGCCGCGCGCACGAAGGCCGACATCAGCTTGAGATGATCATAGACGCTTGCATCGTCAACGATCGTGCGCACGCCAAGCGCCTTGCGCGCATCGGTGCGGGTGGCGAACTCGGCGCGCAACCAACGCAGCGCCGCCGACTTCAACTCTTCATCGCCCGCCTCATGCCCCTCCCAGTAGCGGCGGATGACCTCGGCAAAGTCGAAGCCGCCGGTCAATTCCTCGAAATGCGCCAGCCGCGCGCGGATCACCATTCCCGTCGGCGTATCGTTCTGTTCCGCCTCCCGTTGCGCTTGCGAAACGAAGCGTTCGACAACACTGGCCAGCGCGCCGCCATCTGACTTTGTCCGCGTCGCGAGATTGCGCGCCATCTCGGCATAAAGCCCGCGCGCCTGCCCGCCGGAGGCATGCAAACGCCGATCCGGGGCCAGATCGGCATACATCACCACGAGCCCCTTTTCCAACGCCACCAACCGGATCAGGTTCATGAAGAACGTCTTGCCCGACCCGTATTCGCCGATCACGAAGCGGATTGCGGCACCGCCATCGGCGATGCGTTCGATATCCCGAACCAGTTCCTCAATTTCGCGCACGCGGCCGACCTGAAGATGGCGGAGCCCCTGCTTCGGGACGACACCAGCGCGCAGCGCCTGCACGATCGCATCGCGCTCACGGGGTTTAAGCGTCGACATTCTCTTCCTCCTTGGCAAATTGCCCCCGCACCGCAGCGGCAATCTGCGGCGACACATCATATCCGTCGTAAGCGTCCAGAAGCGCCTCGTCGTGCGTCTCAAAAGCCCATTCGTTGATCGCCTCCAGCGCACCGGCGGGCATCAGCCCGTGCCGTTTGCAGGCGGCATCGAACGCCTCTTCGGTCAAATGGGTGCAGTTGATAATTTCTAGCACCAGCTCGGAAGCGGCCGGATCCAGCCCCTTTATGACCGGTTCTTTGCCGCCGGAAGCGGCAGGCTCGGGCTGCGATGCCTCCTCCTGCTCTTCGCCAGGCGCGCCGAAAATCTCGCCCAAGACCGAGGAAACGCGGGCCGTATCCGAGCGGATCGCCGCGATAAGCGCCGGATCGAGCGCGCGCCGGGGTGCCGATGCCTGATCCGAGATCGGCTCGCCCGGGGCTCCGGCGCTGGCGGGCCTGACCCGAACCGGGACATCATCGCCAGCATGGATATCGGAGTAGACAAGCCCCGGATCGAGGCCAAGCGCACGGTAGAGCTTCTCGATCTGCACGACTTCCTCTGGCTGGATCAAGCCATCGGCGTGGGCGGCGGCCACCAGCGCGGCACGCAGGGCGCTTTGCATGTCGGGGCCGGCCTCCTTGAGCTTGCGGCGCAAAAGCGCGATGTCGGGCGGCACGGCAAGGTGCCATTCCATGTTGGCTTTCAGCTGTAACCGCTCAGGTTCAGAGATTTGGTCTGCCCGCGCGATCCGCGCCAGAAGCGCCTGCCGCTCCGGTTCGGACACCACACCATCTGCCAGCACGACCACGGCGCCAAGCGCCAGTTCGAGCAGCGCCAGCCGGTAGGCCGCAGACAAATCCTCCAGATTCTCGACCGGTGCCTCGAGCGCAAAAATCACCAGCGGCTCGTCGATTTTCGGGGCGCGCAAGGCAAAGCGCGGATCGGGCGCAAGCCCGAAGCCGATGCGGGCCAGCGTGTCGGCAGCCCCCGTCAGCTGAGCCTTGGTAAGTTTATCGGGCCGCTTGTCCTCAAGCCTGGCGATCATCTCCACCGCTGGAACAATCCCTCCCGCAGCCACGCGCTCCGATGCCCAGGCCCTCAGCTCTTCCAGCTGCTTCGAGGGGAACAGTTCACGCAATTCAGGTGGCAGCAAGGCATGGGCCTCAAGACTCCCACGACCTTCCGGGTTGCGCCCAAGATAGCGGCTGAACCTTTCAAGCGCTTCCGTAACCTCATCGGCGATTTCCTGGGCGATCTCGACTGGCTTCCGGACGCCCGAAATATCGGGCAGGGGCTTGCCGTCGAACCTTGGCGAAAGATCGGCATGAAACTCCTGTGACGCGGCCTGATACCGGGCATCGAGGGTCTTGCGAGGCTTGGTGACCTTCAAACCTTCGGGAAATCGCTCTTCGAAACGCAGCCGAAAGAGCGCACGAAATTCTTCGGCACATCGCTTCGATGCGGTTCGCATCGGGTGCTCGGGATGGCAGATCAGCCAGCTGAGCGTCCAATCCCAGCCAAGCGGTACCCCCTGCGCAATTTTCGTGCCGATCGCCGCCTTCACGCCAAAGGGCAGCTCCCAGCCATGAAAATCGAACACAGGCTCCGACGCGGCGGGATCACGAACCGCGATCTGCGCGATCTGAATGAACTCGCCCAGATAACGCTGTGCCGATCCGTTGTGCGCATAAACCGATGCAAGCCGCCTGACTTCCTCGAGGATCTCACGCTTTTCCTCTTCGGGCGCCTGGTCCATGAAGAAACGACGTTCAAGTCCATAGAAATACAGGAACATGTAGCCCGGGTTATAGCTGGCATCCCTGCGGCCATCTGCAAGCCAATCCAGATAGGTGGCCCGGCAAACCGGGGAAATTTCCGAATAACTTGGCCAGTAGGGCATCTGGCGCCCATCCTTGTCGCTCCCGACAGGGGCGACCGGAAGCGCGGGGTCAATGAACGGACGGCTCTTGGTGTAATAGCCGTCGCCCCCAAGGCGCAGCGGAGTGCCGACATAGACCATCCCATCGATGTCGCGTCCGGCAAGATCGACTCGCTGTCCATGTGGCACCCATCCTTGCCGCGGTGGCGCCGGGCGCGGGCGATCTTCCTGCACACGCCCGAGATCATCTCCCTGCTGTGTGAATCGTTCCAGATTGCGCTCGCTCTGTGCCTGTTTGAGTTCTTCGATGCGCTCAAGACGCGCCCGGCGAGCCTCGGAGGTTGGCTCGCCCTCCAAGGTTCTGGGGCCTGTGCCTTCGACCGCTTGCGAAGCCTGAGCGGCCTCGCGCCTCGCCTGCAGTTCCGCGTGACCTTGCATGTTCTGCGCAGTTGTTCCAACCGGAAGCGGAGGCGGGTTCACGGTTCTAACTCGGGCGTTTTCCGTCAGCGACTGGTCTTGCGCGGCTTGCAAGAGTTCCCGCATGCGCCGCCGTTTGCGGCGCCGTCTTTCTTGCACCGATACCAGAAGCACTGGGCCTCCGAAGGCCAGAGCCATCTGCGCGCCGACGGGCCAGTCTTGCAGCGCCAGCACGACCACGAACATGCAAATCACAAAATACAGTGCGAAAAAGAAGACGACCCGAAGGACAGTGACAAGGGCGGCGAGCATTGCGGATCTCAAATGTCTGCGGTGGATATCACATCAGTCTGAGCGATCGCTGAAATTTAAGCAACAAGTCTACGAAGTCCGGCAACACGGATTGGCCTCGAAACTGATCCGGGGAAGATTGGCGCCGCACGTGCAATACCTCATGCGGATCTTCGGCGCCTAAGCGACTGCTTCGACGTGCCTCTTGGGCCATCTGCCTGACGATAAAAGGGCTTTACTGAAACGCCTTGGCGCCGACCTACAGCCGCCCCGCCATGCGTAGCGCGTTCGCCTCGACAGCTTCGGCGGTCTGCACGACATATCCTTCGCTGGCCCCTCGCAGCGCCGCAACCTCGGCGGAAACAGCGACCCTTTTCGCCACAAGCGCATCCACCAGCTGACGGACCCGAGTCTTGACATCGCTCGGCCGATAGCCGTTCGCGCGGGCGAGCGCCTCCCAGTGGCGCCCTGCAATCATGTTCGGGGTGCGCCTCTTGTCAGCAATGTTCTGTGCATAGCTTTGCACGACGTGCGGCCAAGGGAGTACGGTCGAGACGTCATAGAGCGGCGCGAGGCTCGGAGCAGAACCCACGGGCAGGAGCAGCGAATAATTCTTCGCATGCGCATCGGTGTTGGCCACGAGGATGTTGAAAATGACCTGATCGAGCAATGCGAGGGCGTCTTTTGCGCTGCAATGGCGCGCCGTCGCGAGCAGCGTCTTGAGATCAAGGCCCGGCCGCGTGCCGCGCTCGTATTTGCGCCCCGGCGGCAGGCCATTGGCCTGAGCGAAGTCCTCCTGATGCAGGCGGTTGATCTGACCGCCGCGCCCCAGCCTTCGATCATAGCGCAGCACAGCGATCGCGGCGCGCTTTGAGGCTTGCAGGATCGTCGCCTCGGCCGCCTCGATGCCGATCGCCTGAGCCATCCGCAGACACCAGACCTCGTTCTCGGTGATGCCGGGCAGGTGGGGGTTGTCCGGCTTCACGATCAAGGTTGAGGGCGCCCCGTTGCGCGGCACCGCCAGCCTGTCCCCTTTCTGCGGCAAGCGCAGCACCGGGGCGCCATCCGGCCCCAGAACACTCAGCGCCGATTTTTTCTGCCCGCCCGCCAAGGACTGCCGCACGCCGTCTTCCCCGACCAGAAACGGCCTGCGCCCGAGATCTTCGAAATGGCGTTCCAACGCTTCATGCGGATCTTCGGTCAGGTAGAGCTGCGTCAGGGGCATGTAAGACCACCGGCTGCGATCCGTCGGCACCCCGAACGAGAAGGCCCCCGCCGTATCGCCGCCAATCTCTTGCAGCAGTGCCAGAACATCCGCCTGATCGAGACCAAGGGCGCGTGTCAGGCCCGCCAGTTGCTCCTCTTCGGGCAGCAGATTGGCAAGCCAAGGCGAGAGGGCTTCCGAACAGTGGGGCTCGGCGCGCAGCGGCATCGTTACCGAGAGCGGGAAGGCGCCCGCCGTCTGCAGCCAGCGCGCGGCATAGTGCAGAGTGAGCGACCCGTCGGCGGCCACCTCGATCTGCCCGACCTCGAGCGCGTCGAACCAGATCGGAACCCTCACGCTCACCGATAATCCCCCAAGTCATAGCCCTGGCCATTCGACCCACCGGCTTCACCGGGCCTTGATGTGCGATCCTCCAGAAGATCGGCAAGAGGCACGCGCAGGGCGCGGGCAATCCTTGCGAGGGTCGTCACCCGGGCATCGCGCTTGGCGGTCTCGATCAGCGACAGCGCGGGCGCGCTGATGCCAGTCAGACACGCCAGCTGCTCGAGGTTGAGCCCCTGCGCGACCCGCGTGGCACGCAGGCGCCTCCCGATAAGGCCGAGAAGGGCGTCCAGCTCATCTGTGTGATCAGGCATCCGGGCCACCTTACCGATTTCGATAAAAATAGCACTCCAAGGCACATTCCTCAAGCTATCTTATCCTTTTCAATAAGATTAGGCAGGAGGCGATCCGGAAGTAGAAATATTACCTTTTTCGGTAAGACGATCGCAAGAACGGCACCCGCAAGCCCCTACGGGGAGCAGCCTCCGCTATCTCCTGTGCATCCGCTCCAGAGCCTTTTCGACCGTGGGCCCCAGAACCAGCAGCGCGATGATGGTGATCATGGGCGAGAAGAACAGCGTCAGAAGGAGCCATCCGAACACCGACCTGCCACGCTCCGCCGCCATCGTTGCCGGAACCCAGATCGAGATCCAGAACAGGAAGATAACCAGCACAAAAAACAAGACCGCCGTAGAATCCATTTGGATCTCCATCCCCCAGACAACAATCTTCATCGGGAAAAACCTCCTGAGACGAAAGCGCCCTCCCCCGAGGTCATAATAGCAGTCTTGCCGTAACAGAGGCGGCATCGGCCGGTCAGAGCGTTCCTCAGCAAGTTAGGCAACAGGGCGCTTCTATTCCAGTTCCCGATCTTCGTTGCGGTGTCGCACCTCCGCCCGCTCTGCCTCCCGCAAGGTCACACCCATGCCAGGATGGGCCCGCGCCGCGACGGTGAACGCCAGCGCCACCGCTTGCCTCTCCCGCTTTTCCGGGAAGTCCTGCATCAGCGCGTCGGTCCGCCCCGCCGCCAGATCCGTCGCAACCCCCTTCCCATATCTCTGGCGCAGATCCGCCGCGAAACGTTGCGCCTCTTCGTCCGACCCGAAACACACCGTGCCGGTCGCCGCAATCGTCCGGGCCATCGCGCGCATCGTCCCGAGGAGCCGTGCGGACTGCGCATCGGTTTCGCGCCGGTGACCGGCATCGATCAATGCTTCGGCCTGTTCATGGAACTGCCGGAGCGTGAAGCCGGCCTGCCCCCTCTGCTTCCGGTCTTCGAGATCGAGGTTGCGATGCGCCGCGACAGCGCGCAGATCGTCCCGAACCCAAAGCCGTTCCTCGAAGGCATTCGCGGGGCCGCGGTCGATACGCTCTCTCAACCGCCGGGGTTCGAGGCCGATCTGAACCCCGAGCGCCGATATCTTTTCGCTGATGTCCAAAGGCGGATCGCACATGCCCGGCAGGCCATGCCGCATCGCGTCCGCGCGCCGCAAAGCCACCGACCGACCGTAGATCTCCGACTGCGCCGGCATCTCCAGCAACTGCACGCCGCGCCGATCCCCAAGCCCGTCGAGAACTTCGCGGGCATGGCCGAACAATTCCTTGCGCAGCACCAGTTGCTCCTGTTCCGGCCGCGCCCCGATCCGCTCCAGCGCCTGCCCCATCCAACCTTCGAAATGCCGCTCGAGATCGACACGGCTCTCGCGGTGCTCGGAGGCAGGGAAAGCACTCACGATACCGCCACGGACCAAGGCCGCCTCGGCGGCACCGATCCGCGTGGCGATCTCGTCGAGCCCGGTCAAGGCGGCCAGATGCGCAAGCCCGCGCAGGGTTTCGGCGGAGCGGGTCATGCTTGACAGGGCCTCATCCAGCGCCCGACCCTCGCGCATCCTCTCCTCGGGCGCACGGCCCTGCGCCTTCGCCCGCTCGATCTCGGCCCGGCTCGGACCGTAGCTCAGAATCCCCCGCTCGGCCCGCGAGGTGGCATCGAGAAACACCCCCTCTTCCGCCGCGATCTCGACCATCCGGGTTTTCATCATGTCGAGATTGAACGCATGCTCGCGGGCCATGTAGAACCACTGCCCGTCGATCAGACCGCGGTTGTTCACCACGACATGCACATGCGGATGCGCCCGGTCGGTGTGCAGCGCCGCGACATAGGCCCATTCCTCCGCCTGATGCGCCCCGGACTGAAACATCTCGAAGGCCCAGGCCTCGGCGATCAGCTTCGCCTTCTCTGGCGCGACATGCGAGGGAAAGCTGAGCAGAAGATGGCTCGTGTGCCCGTTCTTCGGTGCGCCGCGCCAGTCATCGCCCCAGGCCTCTGCGATCTCGCGGCGTTCCTCGGCGGCAAGTCCGCGCGCGTTGGGATCATGGGCGACGGCATTGCCAAAAATCGCCTCGGACTTCGAGAACAGGTAATCGAACTGCGCCCGCAAATCCTTGGCTGTATGCGTCCCGCCCCGATTGATCTTCTTGATCACCGCCGCGTTCGATCCAAGCGCAAAGCGCCAAAGCTGCGCCGCCCGGGGCGAAAAGCGCACAAACCCTGCCCCGCTCGTTCCCCGCGCACGCCCCCGCTGCGGTCGCAACACATCAAGATCGCCAAGCAGGGCGTCAACGACACCTCGGCCGGGCCGTGTCGCAAGCTTAGCCAACCTGGTGCCCCTGATGCTCTGCCACGAACTTCCGGTAGAGGGTCACGCCCCGCCGACGCCGCTCACTGATCACCTGCGACAGGGTCGCGCGCAGCACCGGTAGCCTCAAGCGCAACTCGTCGATTCCGGCCCACTGCTCCTTGACCATCGACACCCTGCCCCGGTTCGCCGCCAGCGCGATCTGGTTCACATTGACCCCGATCTTGTGCAACTCGCGCTGGATGCCATCGAGCCGTGCCGCATCTTCCGGGCCGAATTCCAGAAACCCCGCGCTCATGCGGATGATCGCCCGAATCCCGTCCGATCGGGATTTCACGCCAAGCTGGTCGCAGAGCGCATCGAAAGCCGCCACCTCTTCTGCGGGCAGCCTGCACGAGACCACCTGCCCGCAACCCTCCTTCTGGGGCCTTCCCCGACCCGGGCGCGTGCCCCCTTCCCTACCGGGCTCCGCCACCGACCGCTCCGGCGCAATTCGCGGGCCGGGGGGAGCTTCAGGCGCATTATCTCGAAGGGTTTTTTTCTTCACCGTCACACTCATTATTTTTTGTAGACATCACGCATTTCCTGCCACCACCCTTACTCTTATCTTTCTCCCTTTTGCAATCGCAACCATGAGGCGATTCAGCACACTTGCGAAAGACGTTTACGCAAGGTAAGCCGCCGATCACCGAACGCCTTTCGCGGCTCCCTCATCGCGACAAGCTGTTCGCGCAAACGTCCTTCCCTCCACCGGGAGAGGGCAATCAATGTGATAAAAATCAACGCCGTAACATGTTGTTATGGCGCAATGTTGCCCCGCCATTCCTAGACCGGGGACCGAGAAAGGACGAGTGAGATGCGTAGTCAGGCATCAGCGACGTGCGCTCTGCAGCGCGCAAAAAATCAACCGTAAGATGATATCAGATAAAAGCGAGACGCGATAAGTCAAACGACTTTCGCTTTTCGCTTTATGTTCTGCGCAATTCGCATTGCGCGGGATGAATTTCGATATTCACACAGTGAATAATTCAAACGGTGTTCCGCGATCAGATAGATGCCTTCGGCACGCCGCAAGATGAGGAAGTTTCATGAGTAACGGGATACGCGTCGTTCTGGTGATGAACCGAAAAGGCGGATCGGGCAAAAGCACGCTCTGCCGCGCGCTGGCCTCGGCCGCAGCCGCAAGGGGGGAAACGGTGACGATCTTCGACACCGACACCTCGCGTTCCTGCCTGCACTGGATGGCCGCCGGACGCACAGCGGGAAACTGGTCGCCCCTCGTCGAGGTCGTGCATTCGCTTGATGCTTTCGAGATCACAGAGGCCATCGCGCAGATCTATGAACAACCCGACCAGGAGCATCTGGTGCTGATCGACACGTTCGGCGGCGGGGCAGAAGCACAGGACATGCTGGCGATTGCCGCGCATCGCATCGTCTCGCCGATGATGCTGTCGCGCGGCGATCTGAGCGAAACCCGCGAAACGGCAAGCTGGTACATGAACCTGCGCGGCCGGGTCGATCGCCCCGAGGAGTTGCCGGGGTTTTCCGTGATCCTGAACCGGGTGCCCCTGCGCGTCTCGGAAGCGGAACGGGCCGTGGCGCAGGAACTGTTCGCCGCCCTGCCCGCCTGCGAGGCGTTCCTTTCAAACCGCACGGCCTATGTGCGGATGGATCGCGAAGGACTGCTGGGCGAGATCGCGGAGCATACCCCGAACCGCGGCCTTGCCACCCATGTGCTCAATGCCGTGAAGGAGGCAGCAGAGTTGCTCGACGAGATCGACCGGATGATCGCCGCTCCGATGGAGGTCGCGTGATGGCCCCGCGCAAGGACATGATGCGGGTCATTCGCCGCGATGCAGGGTTTTCCGCGACGCTGGGATTTGGCGAAAGCGCGGGCGATCCGAAAGAAGACCGCTCGCCGGCTTCAAACGCCCGCGACCTGGAGACCTCGGCGCTTGCGACCGGGGTGGAAGCCGGGAAGGAGACAGGTTTCGGCGTGATGGCTTCGGCGGCGATCGAGGAGCGCGCGGCCGCCACAGAGGCCGCTGCGAACCACGAGGCAGAAACACCCGACACGCCTCAAGGCGTGGTGAAAACGACGGTCGTTTACGTCGCCGTTTCTCTCACCGCAGCGCAGGCGCCGCGCGTCGAAGCCTGGGCCAAAGCCGCGCGATGCCCGGTCCCCTTCCTGATCCGGCGTGTCGCGCAGGGGCTGCGGGATGATCTCTGCCGCGACTGGAAAGACACCGGCTGGCCGGAGGTCTGCGAACGACGGGGCGCCCGAGGTCGGCATCCAACCAGCGTGACGTTGACCCTGCCCGAAACCTTCGTCGCCGAACTCAGCGCGCGGCACGACCCGCTCGGCATCATCGGGCTCGGCCGCGCCATGGGGCCCGCGTTTCGGGCGCGGTTCGAAGTGGCTTTCGACGCCGCACTTGCCGAATCCGGCTTTTGAAATCCATCGAGGGACCAGTCATGAGTGATGAGAAAAAGTCTGCACCACCGTCGTTGCCGCATCAGGCGATCGACATCGGCCTGCCCGTCGAATGGATGCTCGACCCGCACGATCAGACGAACGTGCTCGGAGTCGTCTACGAATTCTCGCAGTCGAAGGAGCGCAAGATCGTCTGGTACACCGCCAACAAGCGCCGAGCGAAGAATTTCAACGTCGTGCGGGATTTGGCCTTCACCGATGGCGCCCCGGAGACCTCGCCAGAAACGCCATGAGTGCCGCCGTAACCCCATGATAATGCAATATTTGTGGCGCCACTCAGCGGAAACCCGCAGTTCGGCGCAACAAACCCATGCTATTCAATTAGTTAGATCAAGAACTGCACGCGAGCGGATCAGCCTCGCGCAGGTTTGGACGGCAAACCAGCCGCAGGGCCAAGACTGCCTTGTCGGCGCCGCCTCGGCCAAGATGGAGGACTTGAGCCTTATGCGCCATCGCACCAACATGCCGCTTGAACACAGATGCCTGCGAGACCTTGATCCGAGCGATCTGACGCAACTCTATTCGCGAGGCGCCATGCTGGAAGCCCGGCGGTTTTGTCCGCCGGGCTTTGGCCAAGGCCCCGTTCTTCAGAACGGGATCTCGTCGTCGCGGTCGATGAACTCGGGGCTTTCGCCCTCGGCAGCCTTCGGGCGGCTCAGGAAGTCGACCCGCTCCGCGATGATCTCGCAACCGTAGCGATCCACGCCCGCCGCATCGGTCCATTTCGTGTAGTGGATGCGCCCCTGCACCAGAACCTTCATCCCCTTCTCGCAGTGCTCCGCCACCGTCTTGCCCAGACCGTTGAAGCAGGTGATGCGGTGCCATTCCGTGTCCATGATCCGGTAGCCGTTCTCGTCGCGCAGCACCCGGCCTTCCGAAAGCCGCGGCCGCGAGGTGGCGAGGCTGAAGTTGGTGATCTTGGTGCCGCCCTGGGTCGCGCGGACCTCCGGGGCCTGACCGATGTTGCCGGCGAGGATGACGATGTTCTGCATGGGAATTCTCCTGTGTGTCCTGTCGCCGGGACCGTCCCTTCGACAAGACCCGGAAGAAGCCTGTCGGGCGCGGCGTGCACGGCGCGGGAACCGAGCCGGAAACCCCCGAGGGTCCGGGGTGGCGCGGGCAGGCCCCGCAGGGGCCAACACGGCCCGGACCTGAGCGGGGTTGCGCGCGCGCCGGAACAGGCTTAGGGGATTGTGCGTCGAAGGGATGTGCCGAGCGACGGCGGCCCAGGGGGGAGCCAGCAGACCCGTTCATCCCGCCCCGGCAACGAGACGGCCTCGCCCGCGCGCGACCTTGGGCGGCACCCACCGACGCGGCCAAAGCCCCCTTCTCTGCGGCCGCGCCCGGAAGGCCAAGGGTATGGCGAAGAACGGCGGATGAGGGATCCTCATGGACCGGCATGGCACTGAACAGCTGGAGACCGGGCGGCCGGTGATGGGAAAAGCACCCGGGAAGGGGAGAAGGTGGCGGTTGGGGCGCTCCGCCACAGACCGACAACGGCGGAAACGATCCGCAACGATGGGGCACGACACTCGGCGACCAATGATCCGAGCTTGAGCTGCTCCCCGGGCCAGCGCCTAGCCCAGTTTCGCGAGCCTATCTGCCGTCTCGGCCATTCGGGCAAGGCTTGCGTCGAGGCGCTTGCGCCAACGCGGGCCGCGGGATCGTGCATCCTCCCAGGCTTCGGCCAACTCGTCGGGGCGGTCTTGCGCGAGCACCTCGATCAGGAAGGCGGCCTGCGCCCGGTCCTTCGCGGATTTGCCCCGATCCGACCCTTCGCGACGCCGGTCTGCCACAATCAGCTTGTGGATCGCGAAGCGCTCGGGGCGCGGGATCTGCACGAGCACGCCCGAGCGATAGAGTGCGATCGCCGGGATCGGTTCTGCAATCAAGTAGTTGAGATAGTTCAGAGCTTGCGCAGAGACCCCAAGCGCGGGCAGGGGTTTCACCGTCTCGTCGCCGAACGCGGGCGTCAGGAACTCGACCATCACCTCCGACCGGCTCTGCCGCCATTTCCATATCTGTCGGTCCGATATCCCCGGCACGGGATCGAATTTCAGCGCCGAGAGGATGTCGCCCGGATCTTCTTCGACCTTGTCTTCCAGCGCGACCGAGAGCCGCTGGAAGCTCGCCAAGTCGATATCGCCGGTCTGTGCCAGCCGCTCCGCATCCATCCGCACGCCGAGTTCGCCCTGGTAGAGCGCGAAGGCCGCTGTTCCGATCAATGTCCCGCCGAGGCGAAACATCCCCGCCCGAGCGAAAGCGAGGAACAAAGAGCCGGTATCCCGATCGGTGGCGATGTAGCCCTCGGCGCGCAGGATACGGGTCAGCCGGGTCATCCTCTGGCGTCGCGCCTGTGCATCGGACTTCAGCGCCGCCGCCCGCGCCAGCCGGTCGCGAAGCTCGGGAGTGTCCTCGCCGAGATAGCGGCTGCGGGCCTCCGTCCCGAGCCGAAACCGCTCGTAAAGATAGGTTCGTCCGCCGCGATGGCGTTCTTCGATGGTGCCGGTCACCGCCGCCACGCGCTCGTCGAGATGCAGCCGAAGCAGGTCTTGATAAGCGGCCTGTGCGATCTGGCTGTGTGAGATGATCTCCATGAGGGGCCTCGTGTGCAACGATTTCAAATTTGTCGCACATCATCCTATGTGCGACAAATTATTTTTTTGCTGCACATGGCCCCTGGGTGCTCTGCCGCGTTGATTTGCGAATTGCGAGCGCCAGAGGAAGTGAAGCCCGGCCGCCGGGCTTGAAGTGTCAACGGCGGAGTAAAATTGGGCCACGGGGCGGCGCAAAATTGGGCCACTTTGGGTTTGCGCGAGACGCGGCTGATGGGCGGCGGCCAGTCAGCCGCGCTCTCCATATAGCTTGCGGGTGACTGGCCGCCTTGGACCGTCAGGTCCAAGTCTGATACTTTGGATCAGGTGTTGTCGCCGGTCTTGCGCGCGCGACTTTGCGCGAGGCGATAGCTTTCGCCGTTCATCTCGAGGATGTTGACGTGGTGGGTCAACCGGTCGAGGAGCGCGCCGGTCAGCCGCTCGGTGCCGAAGGTCTCGGTCCATTCATCGAAGGGCAGATTGCTGGTGATCAGCGTGGCACCGCGCTCGTAGCGCTGGGAGATCATCTCAAAAAGCAGCTCGGCGCCGGTCTTTGACAGGGGCACGAACCCGAGCTCGTCGATGATCAGCAGCTTGACGGCAGCCATCTGCTTCTGGACGCGCAGCAGCCGACGTTCGTCTCGCGCCTCCATCAGCTCGTTGACCAGCGCGGCGGCGGTGGTGAAGCTGACAGACATGCCCTTCTGGCAGGCCGCCAACCCGAGGCCCAAGGCAATGTGGGTCTTGCCGGTTCCGCTGGGGCCAAGGGCGATCACGTTCTCACGCCGTTCGATCCATTCGCAGCGCGCCAGTTCCAGCACCTGCATCTTGTTCAGCTTCGGGATCGCCTTGAAGTCGAAGCTGTCGAGGCTTTTGGTGGCCGGGAACTTCGCAGCCTTGATGCGGCGCTCGACCATCCGCCGCTCGCGGTCAATGAGTTCCAGTTCAACGAGGCGCGACAGGAATTGGACATGGTCCAACCCTTCGGCGGCGCATTGGCGCGCAACCTTCTCGTGTTCCCGCAGGAAGGTGGGCAGCTTCAGCGTCTTCAGATGGTGGGCAAGCAGGATCTTCGGAGCCTCGCTCATTCCGCCGCCTCCGACATCAAGGCCATGTAGCTGGCCGCACGCGTCGTCTCGACGTTCGCCCGCGGCAGGTAGGGGTAGACATCGAGATCAAGCCTTGGGGGGCGCTTCTCGACCTGGCAAAGCACGAGGTGCTTCACGGCGTCAAAGCCGACCGCGCCCAGCTTCAGGGCCTTCTTCACGGCGGCATGCAGGTCATCCATGCCAAAGGTCTCAAGCAGCCGCAGCACCTGCACATACTCGCGGCGCCCCATCTTGAGCATGCGCGCCTCCATCAGGCGGCGCAAAGTCTGGAACTCTTCGGGCAGGTCCCATTCCGCCAGAGGCGCAGCCTGGTCCAAGGCATTGATCTTGCGCTCGATCAGCGGGAGGTAGTGAACCGGGTCGAAGATCATGTCCTCGCGATCGTAACAGCGCGGGTGTCGGGCGATCACCTCCCCGCGACAGCCGATCACGACCTCATCGACATAGCCGCGGATCCAGACATCCTGATGGCCATAGGCGACCGGGACCGAGTAATCGTTGGTGTCATAGCGCACGAGCGACTGCGAGCTGACCCTGCCGCTCGCTTGGTCGCAGGCGTCGAACGGGGCAGTAGGCAATGGGCGCATCGCCGCCAGATCGCGCTGCAGCCTCTCGCCGATCGTCTCCTTGTGACCCCGAAGAATGCGCGTGAGGCGTGCGCAGCACTGCCCTTCAAGGTCGGCGTTGAAGGCGTCCCAACTGGCAAAGTGGGGGATCGGCACCATGTGGTTGCGGCGGGCGTAGCCGACCATCCCCTCGACAGCGCCCTTGTCGTTCCCCTTCCCGGGCCGACCATAGCGATCCCGAAACAGGTAATGCGACTGCAAGCCGCTGAACAGCGTGGCGCGGATGCGCGTGCCATCTGGCTGGATCTTCGAGACCAGGCAGCGGTCGTTATCGTAGAGCACCGACTGCGGCACCCCGCCGAAGAAGGCAAAGGCGCGGACATGCCCGTCTATCCAGGCCTCCGCCGTCGCCGCCGGATAGGCCCGGACGAAATAGGCATCGCTGTGCGGCAGGTCGATGACAAAGAAATGCGCCTTCTGCTCGACACCGGCGATGACGACGACCGCTTCGCCAAAATCGGCCTGAGCATGGCCCGGCGGATGGGCCAGTGGCACGAACATCTCCCGTGTCCGCCGCTCACGCTCACGCACGTAATCCTTGACGATCGTATAGCCGCCGGTGAAGCCATGCTCGGCCTGAAGCCGTTCCCATATCCGCTTGGCCGTATGACGCTGCTTGCGATGCACCGCCTTGTCGGCTTCAAGCCAGGCGTCAATGAACTCGGTGAACCCGTCCAGCTTCGGCCGCCTGATCGGCTTGTCCCGCCGGTAGCCAGGCGGCACCGAGAAGGCCAACATCTTCTCAACCGTCCCGCGCGAAATGTTGAAATGCTTCGCCGCCGCCCGCGCGCTCATGCCCTCGGCACACGCCAAGCGAACCTTCTTGTAAAGTTCCACGGTATAAATCTCCCCACCCTCCCTGCTGCCGCAAGAAGGGAAAAGTGGCAGGATTTTACTCCGCCCGCAGCGAGACGATCCCGCCGCTACCGTGGCCTAATTTTGCACCGCCGTTTCCAAAAGTCACTGGCGCAGAGCATTGGCCAGCCGACCCTCATCGCGCTCGCCTTCACCATCGAGAAGGAGCGCAAGGCATACTACGACCAGCTCGAGCAGCATCAAAAAACGCTCGACGTGACCGAGTGGCTCGTCTGGTTCGCGGACATTGTCCTGAAGGCCCAACAGGTGACGCTCGACCGGGTGGGGTTCTTCATCAGCAAGGTGCATTTCTACGATCGGCACAGACACCAGCTGAACGAACGCCAGGCCAAAGCCATCGCTCGCATGTTTCGCGAAGGCCCTAACGGTTTCAAAGGCGGCCTCAGCGCCGAAAACTATCTCAAGATCACCGGAACCTCGCGCGCGACCGCGACCCGCGATCTGCAGGACTTGGTCGAGAAAGGGGCGCTCAGCCGAACCGGTAACCGACGCCATACGAGGTATTGGCTGACGCTAAGGTGATGTCCACGGAGGAGTAACACCGACCACATGGCGGCGCAAAACCCGGCCAGTCATGGGCGCGCTCGCGAGGTGCATCGCAAGCAGCGCCATACGGCGACGCGGGTGATCCCGGCGATCTGGTGTTCGAACCCTTCTGTAGGTCCCGCACCCAGCTAATCGCCGCCGAACACACCGGGCGGCGGCGCTGCGTGGACACGGTCTATTGCTACAAGGCAAAAGGCAAGTCGTTACTTACCAAGTCCTTATTGAGTAATTCGCCCAATTAACCCGAGAGCGACAAGCAAGAGTACAACGGCAACCGCCCACTTCAACGCCTGACCGAAGCTTCCTCCGGGTGTCGGTGGCCTTGTCGCATCCGCCCAAGACATCCCGCCCATTTGCCGGAAAAGAGCTTCTGCCGTGAGAAGCGCTCGGTGCCCTCGTTCTGCTGCCGTGCCACCATTGCGTCCCTTAGTCTCTTCAATAGGATCATAAATACGGCCGTCAGGATGCAGTGCAAAACGACCGTCAGCAGCCATGACAGCCGCAAAGCTACCCGGCTCCGCCTTTCGAGCCGAAATCAGCCGGAGTAAAGAAGAGCCGGTGAAGTTATCCCGGCAGAGGATTTCAGCCCCCCCGGCGTTCGGATCGCTCTTCGCAAGCACAAGCCAAGGTGGGCCCAATTCCAATCCCATTCACGAATCTCCGTCGATACCAAAGAAGAGCGACCTTACCGTTTCAGGCGCTAAAGCTTGCGTGATATATTGCACGAGAACGTTATCACACAATCCGGTACACCGCCCCCCAGCCTTCAACCTTTTCTGCGGCGATGGGCAGGCCAAGCGATCACCAGCGTCGCGGCATGGCGCTTCTTGCGATGCACCTCGCGATCGTCCTCCAGCCAGCCGTCGATGATCTCGGTGAAGCTATCCAACTTCAGCCGCTACCGTGGCAGACTTTCCACCGCCGTTCTCAGGCTTCGTCGCGGGTGCAACACTATGCCATCACCCGCTCCAATCTCTGCTTCCGAACCTCCCAATCGGGCATTACCTTGTCGAGAAGCTCGAAAAACGCCGCTCCGTGATGTGGCACCGCTAAATGGCATAGCTCGTGGGTGATCACGTAGTCGATGGCGTCGACCGGCGCCTGTACGAGGCGGCGATTGAGGAGCAAGCGTCCCGCCGGAGACATCGACCCCCATCTCTGTCGGGTCTGCCGCACGATCAACCCCCTCGGGCGGAAAGTCTCGGGATCCGGAAAGAGATCGAGACATATCGCGATCCGCTCCGGGAACTTGATGTGCGCTCGATCTCGATACCACGCTTCGAGCAGATCCCGCGTCACCTCCGTACTGTTCGGCCGGTGTGTCTGCACGACGATGAAACCGCGGATCAGCTTCACGCTTTCCTGAATATGCGGGACGACCTTGAGCCGATACTGGCGCCCAAGGTAGAGATGCGTTTCTCCGACGATGAACCTGCGCTCTGGTGTCCGCGGCAGGAACTGGGTGAAGTACCGCTGCTGCCTCGTCACCCACGCTGCCCGCTTGCGCAGCTTGGCTTCGATGGCCTCGAGCGTCGCGTCCTCCGGGGCGGCGATCACGACCGACGCATCCGGCTCGACGGCGATTTCCAATGTCTTCCTCGGGCGGCGGACGATCTCGTACTGGATTTCCTGCGCACCGTACTGCAGGTGATACAACTCCCGCGTCATACCGCGAACCGGGCCCGCGCAAGTCCCATGATCTTCAGCTCGAGATCGTCGAGCACCTCCACCGACAGGTCGACGCCCCTCTCGTCACGAAGGACGTCGAAGAAATAGTCATCGATAGCGTTGCGCAGATTGTTCTGGGCCACTTCGTTCGACCAGATGCCTACGATCAGGTGTGATTTGACAATGTCTATGATCGCTTTGGCGATCTCTGCAGCCTCGTCGTCAGCCAAAGGCTCATTGTCCGAAGTCTTCAGCTGACCGCACAGAACGCCGAAGAACGCCTGTGCATCCTCGTCGCCTCGGATGCTCTCCGGAACGTCCCGGCCCCGATCCTTGCGCGCCACCTTGCTCGCGAGATCCACGACGCTTTTCAAGTACTCGCGCTCGGACAGCCGCTTCTCACGATAGGCGCGGATCGTCTCTTCGAGAAGCTCGGAGAACCGTTTGTAGAACGTCGGGTCCTCATCCATCTTCTCGGTGATTGCCCGCCGGGTCGCACTGGCAATGCGATCTGCCCTCGACGCTTCGGATACACCCGTCTCCTCGACGACAGCCTTCAGCGCGCCGGGATCGTTGATGTTGACCAACTCGATGATGGTCTCGGCAGGCATCGCCACGACGTGGTCATCGAGCAGCTTCTGGATCTTCGGTTCGAACTCGCGGACATCGACCGTCTCCTGGTAGCGCAACTGAACCGAGCGCTTGAGTTCTGAGAACTGCTTCCAGTCCCGCTTCAGAGCATCGACCTTTGCCTCGTCGAAGACGTCGAACAGCTTGTCGGACGAGAGCGAGATGTGCAGGCACCGGCTGAAGGCCTTGAGGCGCGCGTAGAATTCGTGCCGTATCGCCTCGTCAGAAAGGTGCTGCTCGAATTGCTCCATGTCCTTCTTGTTTCGAACCGGCTTGAAAATATCCCAAAGCTGGTCGTGCAGCTGGGGCAGCTTGCGGATCTCCTCGCGAACGTCATGCACCGTCCCGGCGAGGTCCGCCGCCTCGTACCCGTCGAATGCGCTGTAGGTCGTAAGAGCGCTGTCGAGTTCACCGAGCAGCCCCTCGTAGTCGACGATGAAGCCGAATTGCTTCTCAGTGCCGCCATCCTCGTAGAGCCGGTTCACGCGCGCAATTGCCTGCAGGAGATTGTGCTCCTTCAGGGACTTGCAGACGTAAAGAACTGTGTTCCGGGGAGCATCGAAACCGGTGAGGAGCTTGGAGACCACAATCAGGATCTCCGGATCGCCTGACCCTTTGAACGCATCGATGACCTGGCGATTATACTCTTCCTCGGTTTTGTGACGCGCCATCATCTTCGACCAGAAGCCGCGCACGAGGTCCTTGGACTCCTGATCAACTTCCTCATTGCCCTCGTTTTCATCGGGCGGCGAGATGATGATCGCACTCGAAACGTGGCCGATCTCGTCGAGGACCTCTTTGAAGCGAACCGCCGCCGCTTTCGAAGGGGCGACGAGCTGCGCCTTGAAACCGGTTCCCTGCCAGTGCTGGCGAAAGTGCTCGGAGATGTCGAACGCCTTGGCGCGGATGGCCTGATCGGTCTTCGAGAGCGCATCCATCCGGGAAAACTTCCGCTTCAGATCGCGCTTCTGGCTCTCGGTCAGCCCTTCGCTGATCTTCTCGAACCAGCGATCGATCACATTCCCCGAGACCTGCTGCTCAACCAGCCGCCCTTCGTAAAGCAGCGGCACAACAGCCTCGTCGGCAACCGCCTCATCGATGGCGTAGCGGTGGATCAGCCGCCCAAAGGTCGACAACGTGTTCTTTTCCTTCTTCAGCAACGGTGTACCCGTGAAGCCGAGGTAGCAGGCCCGGGGCAAAAGGCGGCGCATCTTCGCCGCGAACTGGCTGTGGCCGCCATACCGCCCCGTCTGCGTCCGGTGGCTCTCGTCCACCAGCACGAAAATGCTCGAATCGTCGTCCGCCTGCTTGCTGTTCTTCAGCGCGGTATCGAACTTGTTGATGATCGTGGTGACCAGCGGCGCCCGGTTGCGAACCAGATCCAGCAGGTGAGAGCCGCTCGTCGCCCGGATCGGCTCAAGGTCGCATGATTTGAAGGTATCCTTGATCTGTTTGTCGAGATCATCGCGGTCTGTCACGATGAGGATCCGCGGATTCTCGATGCTGCGCTCGAGGGCCAACGCGCGGCCCAGCATCACCATCGTCAGCGACTTGCCTGAGCCCTGAGTGTGCCAGATGACGCCACCCTTACGGGCTCCGCTCACGTCGCGCTGCTTGACAGTCTCGACGGCGCGGCGGATGCCGAAGAACTGCTGATGACGCGCAACCTTGCGGACGCCGCCATCGAACACGGTGAAGCGGCGGATGAAATCGAGCAGCCGCTCGGGACGGCAGAGTGCGTACACCGTCCGATCCTGGACCGTGACCGCTCGGTCGCCCTCGGCGGCCAAGGCATCGAAATAGGCGTGCGCGCCCGCGAAATCACCGGAGAAGATGGCGTCCTTCTCCGCCGCGGTGAGCACGCGGTTGGCATATGGCGCGATGGCCTCGTCAGTGTCCTCCTCGTCGCGCCAAGTCTGCCAGAACTTCCGCAGCGTTCCGACGGTCGCGTAGCGCGCCTCGTTGCGGTTCATGCCGATCAGCAGCTGCGCGAAATGAAAGAGCTGCGGGATGTTGTCCTCGTTCTGGTAGCCGATCAGCTGGCTGTCCGCCTTCTTCAGGCTCTCGGTCGGCCGCTTGTTCTCGATCACAAGAACGGGGATGCCGTTCAGGAAGGCGACTATGTCGCAGCGCCTGGTCTGGCTCGACGCGGTTCGCTCGACCGAGAACTCGGCAGTGACGTGGAAGACATTGTTATCCGGCCGCTCCCAATCGATGTAGCGGAACGAGTAGCTCTTCGAGTCTCCGTCGATGGCCTTCGTGATCGTCGTGCCGAGGACGAGCGAGTCATAGATGTCCTGATTGGTGCCGCGCAGGCCCTTCAAACGGTCCGGCGTGGGCTTCAGCCGCCGCATTGCCTCATGCGCGTCCTCGAGGTCGAAACCATATTCGCGGCCACGATAGGTGAAGCGGTTGATGCGCATCAGCTGCTCTGCAAGCACATCGTCCAGCACCACGTTCCGCAGCCGCCCGCCGCGCAGACGCAGCGCCTCCTCCTGCGAGAGCGGGGTGAACCCGAGCGCCACAAGCAATTGCAGCGCGGGCAGCTGAGATTGGACCTTTTCGGCGGCGTCGAAGGTCACTTCGCCTCCTTGGCAAAAAGGGTTTCCACGGAAGCGCGGGCCGCAACCGCATCGATCTGGGCCTTGACGATCCGGTCAAGATCACCGCCCTCGGAGTAGATCGCCGGCGCGACACAATGCACCCGACCATCTTCGCTGTAGCCCTCCGCCTTGCCCTGAGCGCCCTTCGCTCTGGGTTTATAGACGGCGATCGACAAACCGCCTTGCTCCTTCACCAGACGGAAACAGGGAATGTCGGTCGACCCGTCTCCGATGAAGATCATGTTCTCGAAGGGTACCGGGCGATCCTTTTTCAGGACATATTTATTGACCGCACCATTGTCGCTGAGATCGTGCGCGCCCTTGTTGATCCTGAACAGATACTGGGTCTTCGTGGTGTAATTCACCGCCAGCGCAGGCCAGACGGCGACGCCATTCTCGTCGAACATGAATTTCGACGCATAGACATGCGCGAATTTCGGGGCAATGGGCGTGCCCGCGAAAATCTCGGCGTTGCCGGAGGACACGAGCACATGTTCAAGGCGCACCCCTTTTTGCCTCGCATATTCGGTGATCCGGTCGAACCAGCCCTCGACCCCCTCGAACAGGGAAATCGTCTTGCCGCGCGCCTCGAAATCCTCGCGCCGCACTGGAACGCCAGACGCACCAGCTTTGCGCAGCATAAGGTTCATGTAGACAAGAACCTCGTCCGCCTGATGCTCTTTGGTGAGCTTTTTCACCTCGGCCCAGAACTCCTTGGGCTTCATGTTGATATCGGGCAGGAACTGGTGCTCCTGCATGTTCCCGTCGGCCAATGTGCCATCGAAGTCATAAGCGATGGTCATGGGAATGTGTTTTCGTGCCATCTTAATGCTCCTTGTCGCGTGACAGCGCCACCCGCCATTCGCCCGTCAGCAACTTCTGCATCAGGCCGCGTTTCTGGCGGGTCAGGGCTTCGATTTCGCGCTCGGTCGCGGCCAGATCGTCCCGCGCGGTGTTCAGCACTGCGGCAATGGCTTTCTGCTCGTCCAGTGCAGGCAACGGCAGTTTCAGTGCCGCCAGATCATCGTAATAAGTCCGCTGCCGCACGCTGCCCGAACCGCCGCTGTTGATGTAATGGCCCCACCACGAAGTCTTGCGCAGGTGGTCGAGATAGTCGGGATCGAGCCCGTCCGGGTTGCAGGCGAAGACGACGTAGTCGGGGCTGACAAGCACCTCGCCCCCGCGTTCGTTCATTGCGATAGAGCCGACGTTGATGCGCATCGGATTATAGGCGAAGGCGCGTGGCGGCAGGCGCTTGTAGCGGCTGATGTCACCGGCGATGGTCTGTTCCCGCATCGGCACGACCCCCTCGGCCTTGGTGATCCCCATCACGAAATCCCGACCAAGCCCCTTGACGCCGTTTCGTTTGGTCAGTTCATGGGTCACGGCGTCCAATCTGGTCGGCACCCATTTGTGACCGAGCCCGCCGAGTCGGAGGCGCCCGAACAGCAAGGCGGCGCGAAGGGCGCTGAGCCGCCGTTCCTTCGCCGCGCGCAGGGCGGTGAGCATTTCGAGCGCCTCGTCCCAGGTCCGCAGGATCTCGGCGATCTTGCGCTGTTCGGGGAGGGGGGGGACACGTGTCGGCATGCTCAGGAACACATCCTGAGAAATATTCTTCATTGACGCCGATGTGCCTGAGGCGTTTTCCGAAAGGCGCGCCCGCACTTCGGGCGAGGAGATGACATAGAATAGCCAGCGGGGATCGACATCCTTTCGTGGAACGACTGCCCACAATCTATCCGGTAGAAAAATGTTCGGGGAATCTTTCTCAACGTAGCCGCTGGCACCGACAAGATCGGCTGTGTTCATTCTGCTGACAACAATTGTGCCGGCAGTCACAGGACATTTCGCAAGAGAGTGTTCGCTCGGAATGATTGCCTTGTTCTCTCGGATATCAAACTTGCCTCTATAAACACAGCTTGTTTTCAAAACGCCAGGTTCACTTTCAGTCGCCGGCTCATCACTTGCGTTCACGCTCCTTCCAGAGCGGATTTGAGCCACGCAGGCTGCTAGGTCGGCAACCTTCCACCCCTCACGCATCACGCCGCCCCCTCTTCCCCGCCTTCGCGACATCAGCGATGCGCTGTAACTCCTCGAGGTCGTTCGCCTCGGCTGCCGCCTGCCGCGCGGCCTCCTTGCGCTTGGCATCGAAGGCGGCATAGCGGTCATGGGCGATCTGCTCGGCCTGTCTGGCCGATACGGTTCCCGCGCCTTGCAGCTTGGGCAGTTCGTTTGCGCTCAGGAAGCTGTCGAGCACGCCTTCCCAATCCGCCAGCCGCATCCCCTGCCGACGCGAGGCCCGCAACTCTGCCGTGTCGAGGAACATCGTCACGATCAGGTTGAGTTCCTTGATCTCGGCTTCGCCCAGATAATTCTTGGCCGTGCAGACATCGGACTTGCGCAGGGGCCGCCCGGTATCGGCGCCCTTCCAGGTCGTCAGCCCCATGTTCGGTTGGTCCGCATCGGCACGTTCGCGGATCAGCTCGCCCGCCGTGTGGCTGGTGACCGCAAAAAGCATCTTGTTCTGGATCGTCGCATAAAAGGTGGTCGCGACGGGCGACTTGGCGTCGTAATCCTCGCTGAGCGCAAGGATGTCGCGCACCTTCTGATAGAACCGCGCCTCGGAGGCCCGAATGTCGCGGATGCGCTCCAGCAGCTCGTCAAAGTAGTCCCAGGCGGGATCCTTCATACGGGCGTCGTTCATGACGAAGCCCTTGACGAGGTAGTCTTTCAGCGTGGTGGTGGCCCAGCGACGGAACTGCACCCCGCGCGGGCTGCGCACGCGGTAACCGACGGCAAGGATCAGCTCGAGCCTGTAGTGGTCGACCTGATAGGTTTTCCCGTCAGAGGCAGTTGTTGCATAACTTGCAACAACTGAGTCAGGCGACAGCTCTGCATCCTCGAATATCGCCTTGATATGCCGCGAAATCACGGATTTGTCGCGATCGAAAAGGTCCGCGATCTGATTCAGCGAAAGCCAGACCGTGCCTTCCACGGCGCGAAGCTGGATCTCAGTTTGACCGTCCTCGGCGCTGTAGAGGATGATTTCTCCCTCAGACATCGACGCCAAGCTCCTTCAGATAGCTGGCCATCTTCGCCCGGACCTCGGCCAGTTCGGCTTCGATCCGCACGATGTCCTGTTGCACGGCCGCGACGTCGATCTCGTCTTCGGGTTCGAAGGTATCGACGTAGCGCGGAATGTTGAGGTTGTAGCCGTTCTCGGCGATCTCCTCGGGCGTCGCCCGATGCGAATACCGCGCGGTTTCGGCGCGGGTGGCATAGGTCTCCAGCACCTTGGCCACATGGCCCTGGTCCATCACGTTCTGGGTCTTGCCCGGCGTGAACTCCTTGCTCGCATCAATGAACAACACGTCGCGCCGGTCCGCGTTCGCGCCACCTTCCTCGCGTGAGCGGTCGAAGATCAGGATGGCGACCGGGATTCCCGTGGTAGTGAACAGGTTGGCGGGCAGGCCGACGACGGCGTCGAGCAGGTTCTCCTCGATCAGTTGCTGGCGGATGCGCCCCTCGGCCGCGCCACGGAACAACACGCCATGCGGCACGATCACCGCGACACGTCCGGACTGGCGCCGGGCGATCTCGATCATGTGGGTGATGAAGGCATAGTCGCCCTTGGACTTGGGCGGCACACCGCGCCAAAAGCGATTGTACTGATCGCTGCCTGCGTCCTCCGCACCCCATTTGTCGAGCGAGAACGGCGGATTGGCAAGCACGACATCAAAGCGCATCAGCTGATCGCCCTCGACCAGCGTCGGACTGTTGAGCGTGTCGCACCATTCGATGCGGGCGGCATCCTTGGCGTGCAGGAACATGTTCATCCGCGCGAGCGCCCAGGTCGCCCCGTTCACCTCTTGCCCGAAGAGGGCGAAGTTCTCCGACCCGACCTCCTGCGATGCCTGGATGAGCAGCGAGCCCGACCCGCAGGCGGGGTCGCAGATCGTGTTGCCGGGCTGAGGCGCGGCCAGTTTGGCCAGCAGACGCGAAACGGCCGAAGGAGTATAGAACTCGCCAGCCTTCTTACCGGCGTCCGAGGCGAAGCGCGAGATCAGGTAGATGTAGCACTCGCCGATGATATCCTCGGTCACCCGCGACGGGCGCAGGTCGAGCGCAGGCTTGGCGAAATCCTCGAGCATGTTCTTGAGGCGGCGATTGCGATCCTTCGGGCGGCCGAGATTGGCCTCGGAGTTGAAGTCGATGTTGCGGAAGACGCCTTCAAGCTTGGCCCGGTTGGCGTCCTCGATCTTCTCCAACGCGATGTTGATCAGCTCACCGATATTTGCCTCATTTCGTTGCGCGTAGAGGTCGTAGAAGCTGGCCTCTTCGGGCAGGATGAAACGCTCGCGCTCAAGGCGTCGGCGGATGCGGGCCACGTCGTCACCATACTGCTCGCGGTAGGTTTCGAGGTGATCGTTCCAGAGGTCCGAAATGTACTTAAGGAACAACATCACGAGGATGTAGTCCTTGTATTGCGCAGGATCGACCGCGCCGCGGAAGGTGTCGCAGGCTGCCCAAGCAGCATTGTTGACTTGGTCTTGAGTGATCTTGTCGTTCATCGGGCGATTTCCTTCAGATCGGTAGCCTTTACAGCCTCGCCGAGAATGGCGTTTACGAGGTCGTCTTTGCGCGCAGCGAGCTGGCGGAGCAGTTGCCCCTCCCGCCGGGCGAGGGCGCTGAGTTCGACGACGCGTTTTTGCGTAGACAGGTCGGGCACGGCGATCTCGAGGTTCTCCAGGGCCGGCATCGGAATCATCCTGAGGGCTGTGCCCTGCGCCTCCAAACCGAGCCTGCGCTGCGTGTCGGGTTGATTGATGGCCCAAGCGAGGTATTCCGGGAGAATGCGGTCACGATCGGGGCGAATGACCACCAGCGGAACGATGACCGCAATGGGTTCCGGCAGAGGATGTCGAATAGCCGCAGCAACATTCGGCTCGCCACGCGAGCGAAAGACCACTTCTCCACCACTGACGAAGTATCGCTCGGACAGCGCACCGAGATCATATCTTTGAAGGCCCGAGCCCAGCTCTGCACCACTTGCGCCTACATCGCGCAATTGCAGCGCCGGTACGCCCCCCTCCAACACGGGATCAAGCCTCCCCCGCGCGGTGTAACCGGAGTGAATTTCGGAGAGATCAGCGAGTCGCATCTTCCATTTCTCTGTATGGTTCATACAGCACATATGCCCGACATCGGCGAAAATGTCAATGCGCGCGTTGCAGTAGTGGCGATACAGAGCTTCTGTTCGGCAATTCCGGCGAGGCAGAGCCAACGCAAGAAACGAGGCTCACGCCCCATTCTCGACTTTAGCGACCGCGATGCCAAGGCATCTTGGTCTTATCGGCGCGTTTCCTCATGCACCTCATTGCCAAGGAAGACGAGGAAAGAGAAACAGCACGGCATCCGACGACGCGTTTCGCAAAACGTGATGCGATCGAGGCAGGCAAAAATACCCTTTTGGCAAACCTGTTTCCCCGCACTTCACGCTGTCCCCTACTCAGTGACGGCGCGATACCCGCGCCGCGTTTTCGTCGCAGAGAGTTTCATCAGCGCCGTGACCGCTTTACCTTCGTCATCGTGCGGTTCGATCAACATCTGTCCCCGAAGCCCGATACGCCCCCATTCACGCACGAGACAAGCGCCACCAAAGAGATCGGGCTGAACGCTCATCCTATAGAAGCGCCGCATGTTGCGAGAGGGGTCAATCCGCTTGAGATCAACGGCGGTTGGGAACACGTCCAATTGCTGCGTCAGGTCAAACATGTTGTGGTCGCTCCTCACAATACCACACTATCAAGCGCCACCTGACGTTTCCACAATGTTCTATCGCAGGCAAGAAAAAGGGGGCTTACGCCCCCTTCTCGAACTTCACGACCGGGATGCCGAGCTTCTTGGCCTTGTCGGCGAGGTTCTCCTGGATGCCGTTGCCCGGGAAGACGAGGACACCCACCGGCAGCACATCCAGCATCGCGTCGTTGCGCTTGAAGGGAGCGGCCTTGGCGTGCTTGGTCCAGTCAGGCTTGAAGGCAACCTGCGTGACGCCCCGGGTCTCGGCCCATTTGGCGGCGATGAGTTCGGCGCCCTTCAAGCTTCCCCCGTGCAGAAGCACCATGTCGGGATACTTGGTCCGGACCTGATCGAGCTTGCCCCAGATCAGGCGGTGATCGTTGAAGTCGGTCCCGCCGGTGAGGGCAACCTTGGGGCCCGCGGGCAGCATCACCTCGGTTTCCGACCGGCGCTTGGCGGCCAGGAAATCGCGGCTGTCGATCAGCGCGGCGGTCATGTGCTGGCGGTTCACCATCGAGCCGGTGCGGGGACGCCAGGTCGATCCCGTGTGATGAGAGAACTCCGTGGCGGCGTGATCGCGCATCATGTCCATGCAGTTGCGCCGCTCGATGAGCGTCAGGCCTTCCGCCGTCAGGCGCTCGAGTTCGGTCGATTTCACCTCGGAGCCGTCCTGCTCACGCTGAAGGCGGCGCTGCGCCTGCTCGTTCTCGTCGAGCGACCGCTCGATCCGGGCGGTGGCGCGGTGGAAGAGGTTGACCTGGCCCCAGAGCACTTCTTCGAGGTCGGGTTCCATGCGGGTGTCCTCGAGAGTCGCGACGAGGGCGTCGAAGATGTCGGCGACGGCAACCGCAAGGCGCTGCGCATCGGGCATCGGGCGCGGATCGGGCTCGTCGAAGGGGCGGTAGCCATAGAGCTGCAGCTCTTCGAGCGCATGGGCGGTCTGGGAAACGGTGTGAGTGGGTTCATAAGCATCGTCGTGGGTGTGGAGCGTCATCGGTCTCTTGCCTCCGGGCCTGTCTCGTCCGCGCGTCATCCCGCGCGGCCTTCATGGGCAGCGAAATGCCGTCACTGGCGACGCCCCTTCACCCCCGCCCTCGGGGGCCAGAACACCGTGGAGGAGGACGGGGGGCGGCTGATTTGTCTCGCGATGCAAAGGCGGCTTTGCCGCCGGCGGAAATCAGTCGCCCCCCGTCCTTGAAGGGGCGGCGCCTTTGACGGCCGCCTGCCCATCTCTTGAAGGCCGTGCGGGTGACGGGTGGATAAGCAAAGCCTGGAAAGAGGCAGAGACGACGGTCCAGAACCGCGACAGGGATGCATGCCCCCTGCCCCACGCTCCCAGACCGCCCTGCGCGATGCAGCTCAGGGAAAAAGCCGCCGCCGATCCTCGGGCCCGATCTGATCCGCCAGATGCGCGCGCAGCGCCACCTTGCCGTGCGCCCGAAGATCATCGTTGAAATCCCCAAGACGCGGTTCGAGCACCTGGCAAGCGATCCCGGCCTCGATGGCTCTGGCGCTCAACCTCTCTGCCGCGCGCTGCCCGGCCGGATCGCGGTCGATGGCGATGTAGAGACGCTGCAGCCCCTCGGGCAAGAGAACGGCCCCGAGGTGACCTGCCGAAAGCGCCGCCCAGACAGGAAGGCCCGGCACCGCCTCGCGCAAGGACAGCATGGTCTCGATGCCCTCGCCGACGACGAGGATGTCCTCATACGGGGTGAGCCTGACGGCATTGCCGAGGAGGTGACCCTTGGCACGCCGCTGCGTTTTGACTGCCGCCTTGCCCTTGCCGTCCGGCGCAAGCCAGGTCCGATGCACCCCCTGCAAGCCCCCTGCCCCATCGGTGACCGCGGCGATCAGCGCCGGTCTGGGGATGCTCCGGGTCTGGCCTTCTTCCCGATGCCAGCACTTCGGGTGGAAGCGCAGGGCGCTCGTCAAGCCACCTTGGGTCAGGCCCCGGGAGCGGAGATAGGTGTCTGCAAGCGTGCGCGGCACTGGCACCGAGGCTGCGAAGAGACGCGCGGCCGCCGCTGGCGTGCCGCCGGGGGCCTTGGCTTTCCTCGGCGTTGGCACGTCCGGAGTTACCGGCTGCGGACGGCCAAGATGCACCCGCGCCTCGGCTAGAAGATCGGGAAAGCGGGAGATGCCGGTCCGCGCGCGGATGATGTCGAGAAGATCGCCGTGCTCGCCAGTCGCGCCATCCGTATTATGTGGAATTCCACATAATACGGAACATGTTGCGGCGCGGGTTATGTTGCGGTGGCGTGAACTTGCGCGGTTTGGCGGGGGTTCTCGCGGGGCTGGGCAACATAACCTCAGCGCGCCGGGGGGATTTTCGTGATGGCGCGCGATGCAGCAGAGCTTTCGCGCCGGCTCGCGCGGGACGCCGAGGCCGTGTGTCGGCATTACCTCCCCAACGGGCGACGACAGGGTCAGTACTGGACCGTCGGCGATGCACGTAACACACCGGGGCGGTCGATGTTCGTCCGGCTGAAGGGGCCGGAGGCTGGCCCCGGTGCTGCCGGTCATTGGACCGATGCCGCCACGGCCGAGCACGGTGATCTGCTCGACGTGATCCGGGAGAGCTGTGGCCTGACCTCTTTCGGCGATGTCGCCGAGGAGGCGCGGCGCTTCCTGAGCCTGCCGCGGGTCGACCTTGTCCCGACCATCAATCCAGCACCTGCCCGTACAGCCATGGGATCGCCGGAAGCGGCACGGCGACTGATCGCCATGGCGCAACCGATCCGGGGTACGCCGGTCGAGACCTATCTGGCCAGTCGCTGCATCATGCCGATCCATGGCGCGGGGGCGTTGCGATATCATCCAAGCTGCTATTATCGGCCCGACGATGGCGGACCAGCAGAGCGGCGTCCGGCGATGATCGCATCCGTGACCGACCTGCAAGGCAGGATCACCGGCGCGCACCGTACCTGGCTCGCGCCGGACGGCTCGGCCAAGGCCGCGGTTCCCACACCCCGGCGGGCCATGGGCAACCTTCTTGGCCATGCCGTGCGCTTCGGGGCGGCAGAAGATGTTCTGGCCGTCGGCGAAGGGATCGAGACGATGCTGTCGCTGCGGGCGGCGCTGCCGGGCATGCCGATGGCCGCCGCGCTGTCGGCAAGCCATCTCGCCGCGCTCAGACTGTCACCGTCCGTGCGCCGCCTCTATATCGCCCGCGATGTCGACGCAGCGGGCACGAAGGCCGCCGCGACCCAAGCCGAACTTGCGACCAGTGCGGGCATCGAGGTGCTGACGCTCTCGCCTCGTCACGGCGACTTCAACGACGACCTGACAGCCCACGGCCTCGACGACCTGCGCGCGGCGATCCGGCCCCAGATCGCGCCCGAAGATGTCGACCGGTTCCTGCTGAAGGGTGCAGCGAGGTCGTGTTCATGAGACCGTCCGAACCGAAAAACCCACAAATCATGTCCTGACCTGCGAAATCCTGTGTCTCCACATTATGGAGACACACCCATGTTCCAAGACATCTTCTTGCCGCCCGCCGCGGCGAAACATCGTGACGCCCCGCTCGCGGCACAACGCGCAGACTACCTCGTCCACCTGAAGGGAACCGGCGCGAGCCGCGCCAACCTGCGCAAACAGGCCAACGCCCACCTCAACCTCGTTCGCCTTCTGGACCTTCGCGACGGCGATCGGATCCACCCGCGGAACATCGAAGCCGCCGCGACACTCTGGTCGGAGCCGCGGGGCCGCAGAAGCGCTACGCCGGCCACGTCGAAGGCCCGCCAACGCTTCGTCAGCCACTGTATTGCACTGGTGCGGTATCTCGGCTGGCTCGAAGACGCCGAAGGCGAATTTAGTTGGCCTCCGCCCGAGCTTCAGGCCTACGAGCGCTGGTTGCGCGACGAACGTGGCCTGGCAAATGCCAGTATCGAAAGCTACGGGCGCGCCGCCGGTACATTCCTCCAACACCTCGACCAGATGGGGATCCGGCTCGACACTCTTGAGGTCACCGATATCGACAGCATCATCGGCGATGAACACCAACGCGGGTCGTGGAGCCGGAGAACGATCCACGACTTCGCGCAGCGCGTCCGGTCGTTTGTCGGCTTCGCAGAGAAGCGCGGGTGGTGTCGGCCCGGGCTGGCCGCGGGCACCGTCGCGCCCGGATACAGGGCCGATGAGTGCCTTCCGAAGGGCATCAAGCGTCAGGATGTCGAGCGTCTGTTGGCGTCTGAGGGTCAGCGGCCCGTCGACAGACGCGATCGCGCGATCCTGATGCTCTTCGCCTCCTTCGGCCTGCGCGCGGGCGAAGTCGCGGGTCTCAGCCTCGATGACTTCGATTGGGAGAACGAGCTCCTGCGCGTGCATTGTCCAAAGCCGGGTCGCACGCATCTGTGGCCGCTGTCGCAGGAGGTCGGCGGTGCCATCCTCGACTACATCCGGAACGGGCGTCCCACCGGCTTCGGGCGGAGCCTCTTCTTCACATCCTGTGCCCCGATCCGCCCCCTTGGGCGGAAGGCTCTGGGCAAGATCGTGCGCGACCGCCTGGCCGGGATCGGCGTGGTCTCCGGTCGTCGAGGACCACATGCGCTCCGCCATGCCGCCGCCCAACACCTGCTGGACCAAGGCGTGGCGATGAAGGTCATCGGCGACTTCCTTGGGCACCGGGACCCGACCTCGACGGCGATCTACGCCAAGGTCGACCTCCGGACTCTGCGAGAGGTCGCGGCCCTCGATCTGGAGGGTCTCGTATGAAGCTGAGAGATGCGATCGAACACTACGTGGCATGGCGCCAGGCGCACGGCGTAAAGTTCTTGACGGCGCGGAACCTGCTTCGACAGTTCCTTCAGCACGCCGATGGCGACGCCGGATGCGACGCTGTCACATGCGCGCAGGTCCAAGCCTTCCTCGCCGGGACAGGCCCCGTTACCCGGCACCGCGAAAACAAACACTACGCGCTGGCCGGGTTCTGGCGCTACGCGATCAGCCGCGGCCATGCCCTCTCGTCGCCGCTTCCTGAAAGCGAGCGGCGCCCACCCTTGCAGGCACCGCCACATATCTACAGCCGGGATCAGCTGCAGCGCCTCTTCGACCCGGATCACATCGACAATGCCTTGCAAGGCTCCCGGCAACTCGACCCCGCGACGTTCCGGACCCTGCTGCTGATGCTCTACGGGGCCGGGCTGCGGTTCGCCGAGGCGACCGCTCTCACCCTGTTTGATGTGGATACGGCGGAGGCGATCCTCACGATCCGCGATACGAAGTTCCAAAAGAGCAGGTTGGTTCCCGTGGGTCCGCAGCTTGCAGGCATACTGGATGCCCACCTCTCGGTTCGGCCCGTCAAGGGGGTCGCGGAGAGTGCCACGTCGTTCCTGCTCGCCAACAGGGATGGCACGCGGCTCGCCAGCAGCACCGTTCAGGCCGCCTTCGATCGCCTGAGATGCGTTGCGGATGTGCATGGCAGGGCCGGAGGGCGGAAGAACCCGCGCCTACATGACCTCCGGCATACCTTCGCGGTTCACCGGCTGATCGCTTGGTATCGACAGGGAGCGGACGTACAGCGGTTGCTGCCCGCGCTCTCCACCTATCTCGGCCATTCCGACCTCGAAGGCACAAAGGTCTATCTGACGATGACGCCGGACCTCCTTGCGCAGGCCTCGCTGCTCTTCGCGCGCTATGCCGGAGGAGGGTCGGATGCCAGACCGTGATCTCATTGGGCCATGGCTCCGGCGCTTCCTAACTGAGTATATCGTCAGCGAGCGCAATCTGGCCCGGAACACTCGCGCGAGCTATCGCGACACGTTCAAGCTGCTCCTGCCCTTCGCGAGCCGAAAGGTCCGGAAGCCCATCGAACGCCTGGCCATGCAGGACCTCACCTCGGCACTTGTATTGAAATTCCTTGCCCATCTCGAGCAGGAGCGCGGATGTTCCGTCAGGACGCGCAATCAGCGGCTCGCCGCCATCCGGGCCTTCGCCCGCTTTGTGGGAAGCCGCGATCCCGCACAGGTCGAATGGTGCAGCCACATCCGCGCGATCGCCTCGAAGAAGGCGATGTTGCCGCCGGTCGGCTGGCTGTCGCGGGAGGAGATGGAAGCGATGCTCGCGGTTCCGGACCGCAAGAACCGTCGAGGGCAGAGCGAATACGCGCTGCTTCTCTTCCTCTACAATACCGGGGCTCGCGTCTCCGAAGTCACGCAGCTGAAGGTTCGGGACCTGACCCTTGACCGCGACAGAGGTGGGCACGATCTAGCCACACTGCACGGCAAGGGCGGCAAGATACGCCAATGCCCGCTCTGGTCGGAAACGGAGCGAGTCCTGGCGGAACAGATCATCGGCCGCGCGCCCGAGGCCCCGGTGTTCCTCAGCAGGCTCGGCCATGCCTACACACGGTTCGGCGTGTATCGGCTGGTCGAACGTTGCGCTGCCGATGTGCCTCGACTGGCGGGTCGGGCGGTGACACCACACGTGATCCGGCACACGACGGCCTGCCATCTCGTGCTCGCCGGCGTCGACATCAACACCATCCGCGCTTGGCTCGGCCACGTGTCGATCAGCACCACGAACATCTATGCCGAGATCGACCTCACGCTGAAGGCAAATGCCGTGGCGCTTTGCGAGGTTGGCTCTCCGGGACCGAAAAGGCGGTGGAAGGAGGACAAGGACCTCATGGCCTTCCTGAATGGCCTGTAACACCGTTGTGGTCGTCTCACCCGGTCGTGGACGATCCTCTGCCGAGGAACCGGTCGACATCTTCGGGCGCGATCTGGGGCCGGATCGCCGCGCGCAGGTCGTCGAGGCCGTGGGCTGTCAGGTCGTCGTTGAAGTCGCCGTGACGAGGCGAGAGCGTCAGCACCTCGATGCCCGCACTGGTCGCAAGTTCGGCTTGGGTCGCGGCGGCCTTCGTGCCCGCTGCGTCGACATCGCGGGCGATATAGAGGCGGCGCACGGACGGTGACAGTCTGAGCGCGGCGAGATGGCTTGCCGACAGCGCGGCGGCCATCGGCATGCCCGGCAGCGCCGCCCGCAGCGACAGCATCGTCTCGATCCCTTCGCCGACGGCCAGAACATCTTCTGCCGCCCCGAAGCGCACGGCATGGCCAAGAAGGTTGCCCATGGCCCGCCGGGGTGTGGGAACCGCGGCCTTGGCCGAGCCGTCCGGCGCGAGCCAGGTACGGTGCGCGCCGGTGATCCTGCCTTGCAGGTCGGTCACGGATGCGATCATCGCCGGACGCCGCTCTGCTGGTCCGCCATCGTCGGGCCGATAATAGCAGCTTGGATGATATCGCAACGCCCCCGCGCCATGGATCGGCATGATGCAGCGACTGGCCAGATAGGTCTCGACCGGCGTACCCCGGATCGGTTGCGCCATGGCGATCAGTCGCCGTGCCGCTTCCGGCGATCCCATGGCTGTACGGGCAGGTGCTGGATTGATGGTCGGGACAAGGTCGACCCGCGGCAGGCTCAGGAAGCGCCGCGCCTCCTCGGCGACATCGCCGAAAGAGGTCAGGCCACAGCTCTCCCGGATCACGTCGAGCAGATCACCGTGCTCGGCCGTGGCGGCATCGGTCCAATGACCGGCAGCACCGGGGCCAGCCTCCGGCCCCTTCAGCCGGACGAACATCGACCGCCCCGGTGTGTTACGTGCATCGCCGACGGTCCAGTACTGACCCTGTCGTCGCCCGTTGGGGAGGTAATGCCGACACACGGCCTCGGCGTCCCGCGCGAGCCGGCGCGAAAGCTCTGCTGCATCGCGCGCCATCACGAAAATCCCCCCGGCGCGCTGAGGTTATGTTGCCCAGCCCCGCGAGAACCCCCGCCAAACCGCGCAAGTTCACGCCACCGCAACATAACCCGCGCCGCAACATGTTCGGTGAACTTACCTGCGGCACCCGGCCCGGAGGTAGGGCCGGTCAAGCGCACGAAGAGCGATCGTCCGGGGTTGTTTTGCAGATCGCCCACGATCCAGTAGGACCCTTCCCGCCGACCGGCGGGAAGATAATGGCGACAGACGCTTTCCGCATTCCGCGCGAGTTCGCGTAGAAGGTCTTCGGTTTCCAATGACATAGGCACACTCGTTAACACGTCCGGGCATTTAGGGCTTGGACGGGGAAGCGTGCAAGCAGGCGCTCCAGCGCCGCAATGCCGCAGGCATCGACCGGACAGAAGAGCCGCAGCTTCCAACTGATGATCTCCGAGAAGAAGCCATCAGCCTTGAGCCGATCTTTTTGCGCCTCGGCAAAGCCCGAAAGCTCGATGCGGTTGACACCCATGACGCGGGAGCGGTGCAACTCCATCTCCTCGGCCAAGCGCACGGTGGTTTTGCCCTCCAGAACCAAGGCATGGACTTGCGCCGCCGAGAGCTCCGGCGGATCGCTCGCCAAGGCGGTCGCGACCCAGGCGGGCGAAACCCTGCGCCCAATGAGACGCTGACCGTCATCGGTCTGCAGCCGATAGACGCGGGTTTCGTCCTGGGGAAGCTGCTTCCAGATCGGCAGAAGCAAGCCCGCGACGATGTGGAGCGTGGATTCCGAGAACTCCGGCACCTCGGCCAGTTCCGCGCTCCAGGCGGCGGCAAAGGCCGCGCGGTCGGCTTCCAGCCAGTGAGTGTCTTCCATCATCTTGGCAGGCATCGTACCCGCCTCGGTCGGACGGATCAGCCGCAGGCGCGGCTCGATGGTGCCATCATCCAGCATCAGGCTGGTGGCGGGCACCTGCACTGCCGCCCGGCCCGAGCGGCTGTTGACCAAAAGGCGTGCCTGTCTGTCGTCGAGCCAATCGAGCGCATCCGCGAGCGCGGTCGGCGTGTTGCGGCGCTTTTCGGCGATGGTGAGAAGCTGGGTTTCCGCGCCGGAACCGGGATGGGTGTAGATGACGCGCGCATCCGTGACGCGGAAGCTCTCGGCGCGCAGAGTCTCGAGTCCGAGGTCATAGACCCCGGCGGCGATGGCCCCCTCGATCCGCGCATCGAGCAGCTCCTCGAAGGCCGAGAACAGCACGGCCTGCATGTCGATCGTCAGCGCGAGCAGACGATTGAGGAAGGTTGTGATCGGCGGCAGGTCGTCCTTCAAGCCGTTGTCATCGGTCAGACTGAGGCCCGTGGCATCCTCGAAGTCGCCAAGCGAGCAGCCCGCCACATCGCCGCGATAGAGGCGCCGGTAAAGCTGGCGCAGCGCATCGCGGGCGTAAGGGCTCTCGAGGTTGTCCTCGGGGCGGAACAGGCCTTGCCCGCCGGTCTGGCGCTGGCCACGCGTGATGGCTCCCAAAGTGTCGAGCCGGCGCGCGATGGTCGACAAAAACCGCTTCTCCGCCTTCACATCGGTGGCGACGGGACGGAAGAGCGGCGGCTGCGCCTGATTGGTGCGGTTGGTGCGCCCGAGGCCTTGGATCGCGGCATCTGCCTTCCAGCCTGGCTCAAGAAGGTAATGGACCCGCAGGCGCTGGTTCTTCGCGCCGAGATCGGCGTGATAGCTGCGCCCGGTGCCCCCTGCATCGGAGAAGATCAGGATGCGCTTTTGATCATCCATGAAGGCGGCGGTTTCCGCGAGGTTGGCGGAACCGGCGCGGGTTTCGACGACGAGCCGCGCCGCGTGCCCCTCGCCCTTGCGCACGATCCGGCGCGACCGGCCCGTGACCTCGGCCACGAGATCGGTGCCGAAGCGCTGCACGATCTGGTCGAGTGCCCCCGGCACGGGCGGCAGCGAAGCCAGCTTCTCGATCAGCGCGTCGCGCCTTCGGGCGGCCTCGCGACATTCGACCGGCTGGCCATCGCGCACCACGGGTCGGGAAGAGAGATTGCCCTCGCTGTCGGTGAAGGGCTCGTAGAGCTGTACCGGAAAGGAATGGGCGAGGTAGTCCAGGACATACTCCCTGGGGGTGATGTCACAACGGATGTCATTCCAGTCCTCGGTCGGGATCTCGGCCAGACGCCGCTCCATCAGCGCCTCGCCGGTGGAGACGATCTGGACGACCGCCGCATGGCCCGCGGCGAGATCGGCCTCGATCGCGCCGATCAGCGTGGGGGTTTTCATCGAGGTGAGCAGATGACCGAAGAAGCGTTGCTTGGCGCTCTCGAAAGCCGACCGCGCCGCCGATTTGGCCTGACGGTTGAGCGTACCGCTCTCGCCGGTGATGTTCGCCGCCTCCATCGCCGCCGCCAGGTTGTTGTGGATGATGGCGAAAGCCCCGGCATAGGCATCGTAGATGCGGCGCTGCTCGGGGGTGAGCGCATGTTCCAGCATCTCGTATTCGACGCCATCATAGGAAAGCGAGCGCGCGGTGTAGAGCCCGAGCGCGCGCAGATCGCGCGCGAGCACCTCCATTGCCGCGACGCCTCCGGCCTCGATCGCCTCGACGAATTCGGCGCGGGTGGCAAAAGGAAAGTCGTCCCCACCCCAGAGCCCGAGGCGCTGCGCATAGGCGAGGTTGTGCACTGTCGTGGCCCCGGTCGCCGAGACATAGACCACGCGGGCATTGGGCAGTCTGTGCTGCAAGCGCAGACCCGCCCTGCCCTGCAATGAGGCAGCCTGATCACCCCGCTCGCCCTTGGCGACAGCCGCATTCGCCATCGCGTGGCTTTCATCAAAAAGGATCACCCCGTCGAAATCCGCCCCCAGCCAGTCGACGATCTGATCGACGCGGGATTTCTTCGCGCCGCGCTCCTCCGAGCGCAGCGTCGCATAGGTGGTGAAAAGAATGCCCTCGGTCAGGGGAATGTCGCGCCCCTGCGCAAAGCGCGAGAGCGGCGTCACAAGAAGCCGCTCCTGACCAAGGGCCGACCAGTCGCGTTGCGCATCCTCGAGAAGCTTGTCGCTTTTCGAGATCCAGAGCGCCTTGCGGCGGCCCTGCGCCCAGTTGTCGAGCAGGATGCCGGCCGACTGGCGGCCCTTGCCCGCGCCGGTGCCATCGCCAAGGAAGAAGCCGCGACGGAAGCGGACTGCGTCAGCCGCATCGTCGGGCGCAGCCGAGACCATGTCGCCGGTTTCATCGACACTCCACGATCCCGCAAGATGCGCAGAATGCGCCTCGCCCGCGTAGATCACGGTCTCCAGCTGTGCGTCAGACAACAGGCCCTCGCGCAGGACGGCGGCGGGCAGTTTGGGGCGGTAGCCGGGTTTGGGGGGCGCGACCGAGGCCATCGCAGCCGATTGCACGAGCTTGGTCGGGTGCGCAGCCGCGCCGGGGATCTCGATGGCCTGCAGGCGGAAGGTCTCGTAGATCGCATCCGACATCTGAGCGGTGCTGCCATCCTCGGCGGTATCGCGCAGCGCATAGTCGAGCTCTTCGGCCTCGATCAGCGTCAGGACTGGCGCGGGCCGCGCCGCAGACGTCGCGCGTGCGGGGGTGATGAGCCTGCGCGCAGCGGGGGCAGGATTTCCCCGGAAGGGGAAGGAAGGCCCCTGCCCCGCCGGTTCGAGCTGATCCAGCGCAAGGCGCGGCGGGACTGCGGTCACGATCCGCGACAAGAGATGCGCCACATCCGGGGAGATCGGCGAACGCAGGTCAGCCGTGATGCCGCCCTTCTCGCCGCCACGGCATTTGTCGAAGACCGAGATCCGCGTCTCGAAGCTGGTGCCGTGCCGCGCGAAGGCGGCCCCTGACACCGCGCCTGTGAACACCAGATGCGCGGTTTCCGTCAGGCGCGCGAAAGCCTCGGCCCAATCCGGGGCGTCGGGCGCGAAGCCCGCTCCCGTGATGGCGACGAGCCGCCCGCCCGGCGCAAGACGCGCCAGCGCCGAGCGCAGATGCCGCGCCGTCGCCTCGGTGGTGCGGCCGTCGACATTGGCGAGGGCCGAGAAGGGCGGGTTCATCAAGATGACGCTCGGGCGCAGCCCCGCATCGAGATGATCGTCGATCTGCGCGGCGTCAAAACGGGTGACGGGGCGGCCCGGGAAAAGCCGTTGCAGAAGATCGGCGCGCATGCCCGCGAGCTCGTTCAGCGCAAGGCCGCCCCCCGCGATCTCGGCCAAGATCGCCAGAAGCCCGGTTCCGGCCGAAGGCTCGAGTACCAGATCGAGGGGCGTGATCTGCGCTGCGGCAAGGGCCGCGAGCCCCATCGGCAGCGGCGTCGAGAATTGCTGGAACAGCTCCATCTCCTCCGAGCGGCGGGTATGGCTCGGCAGAAGACCCGCGACCTTCGTCAGGATGGGCAGCAGCGCCGCAGGCGAGCCCGCCCGGGCGAGAAGCGCGCGACCGAATTTCCGCAGGAAGAGGACAAGCGCCACCTCGCCCGCCTCATAGGCGAGCTTCCAATCCCAGGCGCCCGACGCATCGGAGCCGCCAAAGGCGCGCTCCATCTCAAGCCGCAGACGCGCAGCGTCGATCGGCGTGCCATGCGCCAGATCAGGCTGCAGCGCTTCGGCAACAGCGAGGATCGCCGGCGCCGGATCCAAAGACCGCACGGGCGGCACGGGCGCAACAGGAGGAAGAAAGGTCATCGGGAAACTCCGGATTGAGGGATAGGGCCAGCCCGGACACCCTCTCTCGGGCACCCGCAGGCCTGCCCTTTCCCGACCCATCTCTCCCTCTCGACCCTCCGTCTCCCGGCGCCCGGCTTGATTTTGTTCCCTCTTTGTTCTATTCTGAAGGCCAAGCCAGCAGGGGAGATCGACCATGGAAAGCACAGCGAACGCGCTGCCCGCAACGCCCAAGCAGATCGCCTATGCGCGATCGCTCGCCCTGCGCAACGGGACCCTTCTGCCGTGGGACGTGCAGCAGGACCGCCGGACCTTGAGCGGCTGGATCGAGGCGCAAGCCCGGATGAAGCCGATGTCTGAGGTGGACCAACGGCCGACCTCGAAGCAGGTGGCCTTCGCGGAAAAACTCGCCCGGATCAAACGGCGCGCCGTGCCGGAGGAGTGCTTTCGCGACAAGGGGCTGATGTCGAAGTGGATCGACGGGAACAGGTGAAAAATACACCCGAAAGGTGTCAACGGCGGAGTAAAATTGGGCCACGGGGCGGCGCAAAATTGGGCCACTTTGGGTTTGCGCGAGACGCGGCTGATGGGCGGCGGCCAGTCAGCCGCGCTCTCCATATAGCTTGCGGGTGACTGGCCGCCTTGGACCGTCAGGTCCAAGTCTGATACTTTGGATCAGGTGTTGTCGCCGGTCTTGCGCGCGCGACTTTGCGCGAGGCGATAGCTTTCGCCGTTCATCTCGAGGATGTTGACGTGGTGGGTCAACCGGTCGAGGAGCGCGCCGGTCAGCCGCTCGGTGCCGAAGGTCTCGGTCCATTCATCGAAGGGCAGATTGCTGGTGATCAGCGTGGCACCGCGCTCGTAGCGCTGGGAGATCATCTCAAAAAGCAGCTCGGCGCCGGTCTTTGACAGGGGCACGAACCCGAGCTCGTCGATGATCAGCAGCTTGACGGCAGCCATCTGCTTCTGGACGCGCAGCAGCCGACGTTCGTCTCGCGCCTCCATCAGCTCGTTGACCAGCGCGGCGGCGGTGGTGAAGCTGACAGACATGCCCTTCTGGCAGGCCGCCAACCCGAGGCCCAAGGCAATGTGGGTCTTGCCGGTTCCGCTGGGGCCAAGGGCGATCACGTTCTCACGCCGTTCGATCCATTCGCAGCGCGCCAGTTCCAGCACCTGCATCTTGTTCAGCTTCGGGATCGCCTTGAAGTCGAAGCTGTCGAGGCTTTTGGTGGCCGGGAACTTCGCAGCCTTGATGCGGCGCTCGACCATCCGCCGCTCGCGGTCAATGAGTTCCAGTTCAACGAGGCGCGACAGGAATTGGACATGGTCCAACCCTTCGGCGGCGCATTGGCGCGCAACCTTCTCGTGTTCCCGCAGGAAGGTGGGCAGCTTCAGCGTCTTCAGATGGTGGGCAAGCAGGATCTTCGGAGCCTCGCTCATTCCGCCGCCTCCGACATCAAGGCCATGTAGCTGGCCGCACGCGTCGTCTCGACGTTCGCCCGCGGCAGGTAGGGGTAGACATCGAGATCAAGCCTTGGGGGGCGCTTCTCGACCTGGCAAAGCACGAGGTGCTTCACGGCGTCAAAGCCGACCGCGCCCAGCTTCAGGGCCTTCTTCACGGCGGCATGCAGGTCATCCATGCCAAAGGTCTCAAGCAGCCGCAGCACCTGCACATACTCGCGGCGCCCCATCTTGAGCATGCGCGCCTCCATCAGGCGGCGCAAAGTCTGGAACTCTTCGGGCAGGTCCCATTCCGCCAGAGGCGCAGCCTGGTCCAAGGCATTGATCTTGCGCTCGATCAGCGGGAGGTAGTGAACCGGGTCGAAGATCATGTCCTCGCGATCGTAACAGCGCGGGTGTCGGGCGATCACCTCCCCGCGACAGCCGATCACGACCTCATCGACATAGCCGCGGATCCAGACATCCTGATGGCCATAGGCGACCGGGACCGAGTAATCGTTGGTGTCATAGCGCACGAGCGACTGCGAGCTGACCCTGCCGCTCGCTTGGTCGCAGGCGTCGAACGGGGCAGTAGGCAATGGGCGCATCGCCGCCAGATCGCGCTGCAGCCTCTCGCCGATCGTCTCCTTGTGACCCCGAAGAATGCGCGTGAGGCGTGCGCAGCACTGCCCTTCAAGGTCGGCGTTGAAGGCGTCCCAACTGGCAAAGTGGGGGATCGGCACCATGTGGTTGCGGCGGGCGTAGCCGACCATCCCCTCGACAGCGCCCTTGTCGTTCCCCTTCCCGGGCCGACCATAGCGATCCCGAAACAGGTAATGCGACTGCAAGCCGCTGAACAGCGTGGCGCGGATGCGCGTGCCATCTGGCTGGATCTTCGAGACCAGGCAGCGGTCGTTATCGTAGAGCACCGACTGCGGCACCCCGCCGAAGAAGGCAAAGGCGCGGACATGCCCGTCTATCCAGGCCTCCGCCGTCGCCGCCGGATAGGCCCGGACGAAATAGGCATCGCTGTGCGGCAGGTCGATGACAAAGAAATGCGCCTTCTGCTCGACACCGGCGATGACGACGACCGCTTCGCCAAAATCGGCCTGAGCATGGCCCGGCGGATGGGCCAGTGGCACGAACATCTCCCGTGTCCGCCGCTCACGCTCACGCACGTAATCCTTGACGATCGTATAGCCGCCGGTGAAGCCATGCTCGGCCTGAAGCCGTTCCCATATCCGCTTGGCCGTATGACGCTGCTTGCGATGCACCGCCTTGTCGGCTTCAAGCCAGGCGTCAATGAACTCGGTGAACCCGTCCAGCTTCGGCCGCCTGATCGGCTTGTCCCGCCGGTAGCCAGGCGGCACCGAGAAGGCCAACATCTTCTCAACCGTCCCGCGCGAAATGTTGAAATGCTTCGCCGCCGCCCGCGCGCTCATGCCCTCGGCACACGCCAAGCGAACCTTCTTGTAAAGTTCCACGGTATAAATCTCCCCACCCTCCCTGCTGCCGCAAGAAGGGAAAAGTGGCAGGATTTTACTCCGCCCGCAGCGAGACGATCCCGCCGCTACCGTGGCCTAATTTTGCACCGCCGTTTCCACCCGAAAGGGCTTAATTGCTTTGTTGGGGGGCATCGACTACATTGACGGACCAGAAATCCGTACAGAGTTGATGCCATGGCCTCGGTTGCAGCAAAGGTGATGTCGACAGTCAGCGCGCCCTACGGTGTGCTGTTGACGGCTGCAGAGCTTGCCGAGAAGATCGCCGATATCAGGAGTGCCGAGTCCTGCGATTGCAGCGTGTTCACCTTCCTGTCGGAGGTTTCGCCCAAACTGCAGCACTCGTTCATCGACGAGATGGATGTGAGCAAAGACGCCGTCACCGCCGTCGCCAAGAAGTTCTCCGATCTCGCCGGATACGAGCTTCCCCTCGCGATCTGAATGAACACCCCTCAACCAAGCCGCTTGCCCGAGCTCTTCGACGTTGCAATGGCGATCATTGACCAGGCGAGCCGAGCCTTCGCCATCCTCGTCGCGTCTATGGGAATCACAGAAGACCGGTGAACTCAGTCGGTGGTTGGAAGCCCTGTTTTTCGGCAAAATGACCGCGTTTTCGCCCGACGAAAGGCCGAGCGCAGGGCTTCGGTCGGCGAAGGCAGCGAGTCTATCGCCTCAAAGAAACACTCATTGTCGATCTTCTTGAGATCGGTGCGGTCAGGGCTTTCGATATCGGGTGTTGCCATCTTTACGTGCCTCCGCGACAATTACTTTTCGACCGATCAGCCGACCGCCATGATTGCGTAGTGCGGCGTCCCATCCCAAACAAGGTCCCAAGACGCGCCCGGCCGAACGTTCTGGATTGCTCGCGGCTCGAAACATACCAGACAATTGCCTCTTGGAGCTGGTGCCCGCACCGAGGGGTAAATCAGGCCTCGGGAACCCGCTCGACGGAGATGCTGCGCGAGGCTTTGCCCCTCCGGATAACCAACTTCCGGCTCCGGATGAAGTGCGGGATGATCCGGCTCATCGGAGATGTCATCAAATGCCCCGATAAAATCCGCAAGCAGTTCCACATAGCGGGCGCTGTCCTCGAAACAGCCGGTAAAGCCGAGTTCCCGTGTGCGATGCCAGGCAACCTCACTGACGGAAACCATAACGTCCCAAGCGCAATACCAGGCACCACGTTCTTCCGAGTTGAACCGGTTTCCACCGGCTCGAGTGTAAGTGAAAGCCGCGTTGACGTGGCTGTCGCCATAGATTCTGAGATCTCGGCTGCGGCGCTGCCAAGCAAGCTCGCGCGGGTCCAGATGCGGGTTTCGGCCACGTTCAGCCAAAAGCCGGCCGCTTGTCAGCCCCTCGATTTCCGCGAGGATCTCCATCTCGTCATCGTTATCGACGAGTCCGCGCAGCGTAGGTGGCTTGTGGTACGTTGCGGGCAAGAGACGAACGAGACCACGATCGGAAATCTCGGTCCGCTTCATGCCCCACCACGCAACGCATCAAGATAGCTCCGCACGGCAAGGATCTGCGGCAAGCCCCCGTCGATGGCGGTGTCGACTGGGCGGCTGCCCCCAAACAGCGGACCGGTGTTCGGTCGGGTGAACCAGCTGCGCGCGAGCGGCTCGGAGAAATAGAGCTCAAGCGATTTGTAGATGCCGATGACGGCGCTCAACCGCAAAAGCTGATCCTTGGTGAGCTCCCCCGCAAACGCCGGCTTCTTCGCACGCTTCCACGTGCTCTCTGACATGTCGGCAAGGCCAGCCGCTTCCTTCAGGCTGAGACCCCAGGCATCGGCCACGCGGGCATAGGCCTTCAGCGCGACGGCGTTGATCTGTGCGGGTTCCCGGATTTTCTCTGCGACGTACATGGCGTCCTCCATCGGCTTCAATATAGACCATATGGACCGCCTGTAAAGATCACATGAACCCACCGTCATGCTTTCTGCTCACCCGAAACGCTGATCCAGATCCACCTGGATCACCTGAGGCGAAGGAATTCCTCAGCCATGGACCATTTTTCCGACCAATCGAGCCAGCCAAGTCGGGAACTGAGGCGCGGCGGAAACCAGTTCGGTCTTTGCCGCCTCCGTGAGCTTGGATCGCAGGATTTGCAGGGCCATCGGAGCTTCATCCGGTCCAAGCCAAGCCAGCGCTCGGACGGCCTGGCCCGATATTTTGTTTCCAAGAACCAACTGCCAGCGCGGCGCATGACGCAGTTCAACAGCCTGCCGACCAAGGTTCAGCACACGGCTTCGACCGGAAGTCAGGTAAACCGATTTGACCGGCACCTGCGTCGTCAGGCCCAGAGCGTTCGCAGCGGCAGCACCGCTCGGCACAATCGTCTCGCCACGCTGAACAGCCAGCGCTTCAATCGCCTGTTCGGCCGACGGGCTGCGCGGCCCAAAGCGGGTCTGGACCGGGCGCATGTAGATGCCGCGTCCCGCTCGGATCAACTCGCCGCGTGCCGCCAGACGCGATAGCGTCTGATCGACCGCCGCGCGCGAGCCGAGGTGCAACAGGCTCTTCGCTGCCAAGGGCACCCCCTCCGGCAGCGCCGCGGCAACGTTCAGAATGCTCTCAGCCATGCGCTCCATGATCGCTCCTTTGTCAGAAATATACGCGGTTTTCTGACAGCTTTCAACCGTGCGGCGTCACCCGAAGCGCCGCCCCTCTTCGGTGAAGGTATACGCGTTGACGATGATCCCCTCTTCGATCACCTCATCCGAGGTGAGGTGATCGTATTCGGCCTGAAGCTGGCGGTAGAGCCAGCGGGCCAGATCGCGCAGCGCCTCGGCCACGATCTCCTCGGCATCCTCGGTGGGCGGTTGACAGGTTGGGCTGTCGCGCGTGACATCCACGGACATGGTATATTCGTGGTAGTAGCGTCCGCGATGGGTCGCCTCGGCGGCGAGCTGATAGAAGTTCCGGCGCTGGATGGCCTGGAGCCGGTCGGCAATGCCGTGCAGCGTCGCGTCGGTCGGCGCGTAGTCCCGAATGCGCGCGGCGGCACCCTTGGCGTTGTGGAGGTAGCCCTCGAAGCAGGCGCCATCCCCCTGGCTCCAGAACCCGGAGAACCAGATGCAGGGCTTGGCCCGCGTCCCGCCGCCCATCAGGCGGACGGGCGTGGTCTTCAGGCGGATGCCGAGGATCTCGCAGATCCGCTCGAAATCCTCATAGACCGCGTCCCACCAATCGTCATAGGGCGCGAGGTCGCGATACCAGCTGCGCGCTTTCTCCTTGGCGGCATCCGAGAGTTCAGGGAACTGGTAGACGGTGGTGCAGATAACCTCAGGCATCGATGTCCTCGCCGTTCAGCGCCGCGGTCAGCCATTCCTCGGTGCTGGTCCAACCGATGGATTTGCGCGCGCCCAGATCGATGACATGCGCGCCGCCGCCGAAGGCATCGAGGCGGGGCCGGGAACAGGTCAGGGCATATTGGAAGCCCCAGAGGCCGGTGAGGTCGAGGTCTTCGGCGAGGCGCAGCACGAAGCGGATCACAGCCTCGACATCGCCGTGTTCGTCGTCATGGATCCAGAGGATGCTGCCCTCGGGTGCATCCTGAAGCGCGAGATCGAAGCCCGCGACCTCCGGGTCGTCGGCGTCCTGATCGGCCGCGCGCAAATCCGCAAACAGCGCGAGCGCGCGGGCGGCCTTTTCGGCCGTCCCGACATCGATCAGGCACGAAAAATGGGTGAAGTAGTCCGCCATGGGAACCTCCTGAGAGTGAAATGCCCGGCCAAGGGGCCGGGCGCTGGATTGGAACGAAACGATGGGCGGGCGCGCTCAGCCGGTGCGCTGGTCGCCTGCGGCCTGACGCGCCGCATGGGCACAAAGCATCTGCCGGTAAAACCGCTTGCGCGCCGCCCGAAACCCCCGAACGGCGCGGGTATCGGAATGAAGCGCCCGGACCGCCGCGCGAAGGACGGCCAGCGGCGATGCCGTCACCGGCAGGCCGAGGCGCAGATAGGCGGGATCGGTCACGTCAGCGGCGCGGCAAAGATCCGGGCCAGATCGACGGCCGAAGGCGCCATCTGCGGCGCGCAGGGGGACTTCGGTCATGGTCATCGGGTCAACTCCGGTTCGGGAAAAGGGGGAACGCCGGACCGGGCGATCTCTCCCCCGGCGACGCCCTAAGCCCCCCTGCCCTTCTCGATCTCTCGGTTTTCACGCCGCAACCTGCAGCGCGCGGGCGGCGATGGCACGCCAGAGCGGATCGACAAGACGTCCCTCGAGTTGATCCGCGCGACGGCGCAGATGCGCCACGAACCCATGTTCGCGCCATCCGGCCGCCTGGCTCGCCCGCGCACGCAAGCCGCTCGCCTCGCGCAACACCGAACGGGCCTCGGGCGCGGAGAGGACCGGGTTGCACCAGGCAATCGCGCCGTCCGCCAACTCTCCCGCCAGCACGAGCCGCTCTTCACGATCGAGGATCACCATCATATGCGGGGCAACATCGGCGCCGACTTCCTGTGCCAACACGACCGCAGCGAACATCGCGTCAGCGAGCGACGCATAGCGGTCAAGCTCGACCGGGCGGTCCAGCCCGGCCATTGCCGCGCCCCTATCCGGGGCGACAAGTTTCAGAACGAAGGGCAGATCGGGATTGGGCGCGGGGAAGGCATCGGCGTCAAAGCACTTCGTCGGTGTCGCCTTTCGCGCATGGAACCCTTGATCGAGCATCTCAAATTCTCCTGCGACGGGGGCGGGAAGCCTCTCTCCCCACCTTCACCGTCACCCCAAAACCGCCGCCCTCTTCCTCGAAGGGCGACGGTTCAGGACCCGGCTTGATCTTCAAAGCTTGCCGAGGGCCCTCAGGCTCATCTCGGCCCCGGCACCGACGATGATGTGGTCATGCAGCGTCAGGCTGAGATAACGGCAGCCCTTCTGGATCTCCTTGGTCATGCTGAGATCGGCCTCCGACGGCGTCGGATCCCCCGAAGGGTGGTTGTGGATCAGGATCAGCGCGCTCGCGTTCAGCATCAGCGCCCGCTTGATCACCTCGCGCGGATAGACGGGGACGTGATCGACCGTTCCGGTCGAAAGCAGCTCGTCGGAGATGATGCGGTTCTTGCGGTCGAGATAGAGCACATGGAACCGCTCGATCGGTCCGCGCACGGTGAGCGCGCAATAGTCGAGCAGCGCCTGCCAGCTGCCGATGACCGGGTTCTGGCTGAGGTATCGGCCAAGGATGTCCCGGGCCTCGAGGATGACGGTTTCTTCCTGGGGGGTCATGGGGGTCTCGCTGAAGTGAAAGCGCCGAAGCCCCTGCCCGTTCGGGCGCGGGGTCAGCGGCGTGCGGATGAACGGGAAGAGGAGCGGCCACCACGCATAGGGGTGGCCGCTCCGCAGGGTGTCGCCTCAGCCGACCCGGTCGAGCAGTTTCTTGGCCCGCCCTTCCATGTCGAGGCGGACATCTTGCTGGGTCTTGTCGCGCGCGAGCCGGGTGATCCCCTGCACGAAGTCGAAGATGCTCTCGGGTGGGCGGCCCTCTTCCATCAGCACCTTCTCGATGATCTTGCCGGATTCGGCCTTCGAGAAGCCGCGCTTGCGCAGAAAATCATCCCGGTCCTCGTCGGTCCGCGCCACGATCTGCTGCCGCGCGGCCTGAATGCCGTTCACGAATCCCTGCGGCGAGGAATTGGCAAAGCGCGTCAGCGCCGGGGCCGCCTCATGGGCGAAGCGCGAGGCGGCGTATTTCGAGTGGCGGATCTTGATCTCCTGAAAATCCTCGACGCCCCAGAGGTTGCGGTTCTGGCACACCGCCCTGAGGTAGAAGCTCGCCATGCCGAGGGTCTTCGCACCCACCTCGGAGTTCCAGCAATAGAAGCCCCGGAAGTAGAGATCGGGGGAGCCGTCGGGCAGACGTCCCGCTTCGATCGGGTTGTGATCATCGACGAGGAACAGGAAGACGTCGCGGTCCGAGGCATAGAGCGTGGTCGTGTCACGGCTGATCTCGACATCGGGGTTGTAGACCCCCGTCGACCAGTCGAGTACGCCCGGCACCTTCCAGCGCGTGTCGCCGGTGCCATTGCCCGCAAGACGCTGCACCGCCTCGACCAGTTCGTAATCGTGGATACGGCCGTAATCAGGCCCCGTCACGGCGCGCAGTTCGGTGCGGCCATCCTCGGTTTCGAAGGTTTTGACCTGCTCGGCGCGGTGGTTGGAGAGGCCGTATTGCAGGTTGATCCCCGCCAGTGGCGCGGGCAGCTGCCGCAGGTAGGAGGCCGGGGCGCCCACGATGCTGGCAAGCTGGCCGAAGGCCCAATGCGTCGGCGCAACCGGCGCCTCGGCTTTCGGCAGGACCAGATGCAGCCGCTCGGCGCTATCGCGCGCGGCCTCGACGCGTATATCGGCCGTCTGCACCACCCGGCTGCGGCTGCGCTCGGAGCGCCCCTTCACCGAGGCCCAGAGATCGTCGAGCGACAGATACCGCTCGTCATCGGGCCGGTTGAACCATTCGGACGACACCCGCCCGTTGCGCTCCCCCCGGCTCACATCCACCTTCCAGCCACCAGCCCGCGCCGGTGCGACCGGATCCAGAACTTCCACAACGCCCATCGGCATTCCTCCGCGACAGGCGCCGGGAGCCTCTCTCCCAGCCCTCAACCCGTCACCGGAAAACCGGCACGCCTCTCACTCTCAAGGAGGCTGGCGCGCGAGACGCGGATCGCAGGAGAAGCCCTTCGCTCAAGCGTCGACCGCGTCCATTCCTGCACATAGATCAGGCTTTCCGGGGAGCCCCCAGTCCTGCCACGGCATCAAGAAATGCCTTGTCGAGCACAGGGTTGTCCCATTTGTTCGACGCAGCCATCCAGCGGTCGAGATGGTCCCGAAAACTTGGATCGTCCCGCCGCATGTGGAAGGTGAAGAGGCGCTCGACAATCTCCCGCATCAAGTCCGCCATCTGCTGATCATCGAGATGCGACACCTCACGCCAAGGAATGGTCCGCCCCGTCCCGTCGACCACGTTCACGTCCGAATAATCGCCTGTCAGGGTCACCGGCTGCAGTCCGGCATGCAAATCCTCCAGCCGCGTGTTGCGGATGCAGATCATGGCCATGATCTTCGAGAGATTGGCCGCGATGCGTTCTTCGTCCTCGACCTTCATGTTCAACTCCTCTCGGTGAGCAGCACCCGCTCGGGCAAAGATGGCGGCGAAAGCGTCGGGTCACTCAGTCAGATACGCGGCCCAGTTCTGCCGCGCATGCACGATGCGCAGCACCTCAAGCCACTCCGCCTCGATACGGTAAATGATCAGATGCGATCCCGAGCGGTAGAGGCGGATACGAGGGCGGATTTCGGTCCGCTCGCGCGCAATGCCCGGGTGCTGGACCAGCAGGTCCATGTCAGAGGCGAGCCCGCGGATATAGGTTTCAGCCTGCGTGGCGGACCACATGCGTGCGCTATAATCCCAGATCGCGTCGAGATCGCTCAGCGCGGCAGGTGAGAGCCGATATTCAACGATCTTCGGCTCTGGCATCTTGTTGCCGCTTGCGGGCAAGAAAAGCCTCCACATCCAGACGCGCACCCGGGCCGCTGGCCAAACCCTCATCGACAATCTGCTGCAACTCGGCAATGGCCTGCTGGCGGTCCTGATCGCGGCGGATCAGATCGCGCACATAATCACTGGCATTGCTGTAGCGCCCATCTTGGGTCTGAGCCTCGACCCAGGCCTTCATAGGGGCCGGCAAAGAGACGTTCATTGTTGCCATGGTCGCGATCTCCTTCGCAAAAATGGTGACACGATTTGGCAAAGTTTGTCAAACCGTACCGACGCCGTCCTGCGCGACTTGCCATGAGCGCGCAGCGAGCCCGGCGGGTTTCCCCGCCGGGCCCGAGGGGGAGACCCCGTTCCTCAGAACGGGATATCGTCGTCGCGGTCGACCAGCTCGGGGTTTTCGTTCTCGGCCGACTTCGGGCGGCTCAGGAAGTCGACCTTCTCGGCGATGATCTCGCAGCCGTAGCGGTCGGTCCCCGCGCTGTCGGTCCATTTGGTGTAGTGGATGCGGCCGTGGACGAGGACCTTCATGCCCTTTTCGCAGTGCTCAGCGACCGTCTTGCCGAGACCGTTGAAGCAGGTGATGCGGTGCCATTCCGTGTCCATGATCCGGTAGCCGTTCTCGTCGCGCAGGACGCGACCTTCCGAGAGGCGGGGGCGCGAGGTGGCAAGGCTGAAGTTGGTGATCTTGGTGCCGCCCTGGGTGGTGCGGATTTCGGGGGCCTGACCGATGTTGCCGGCGAGGATGACGATGTTTTGCATGGTAAGCTCCTGTGTGTCCTGTCTTCGGGACCGTCCCTTCGACAAGACCCGGAAAAAGCCCGTCGGTTGACGCGTGCACGGGGGACGGAACGGACACCGGAAACCCCCAGAGGACCGGGGTGGAGCGGGCAGGACGCCAAAGGCGGCCAACACGGCCCGGGCTGACGCGGGGTTGCGCGCAGGAGGCCGAACGGGATTAGGGGATTGTCAGTCGAAGGGATGGCCCAGGAGACAGAGAGGCGCGGGGAGCCCCTGCCAGAACGTGTCACCTTGCAAATCGGAACTGTCTGCCCCCCGGTTCAGCCCCCATTGGCGAAAACATCGATCACAAGCCTTTGCCACCCCAGCCCTTGCCTGCCGGGAGTTGCGGCACCCCGCCGCGACAGGCTATCAATACCGGAATATTCAAGACACGGACCGCATAAATGGCTGATTTCGATCTCGAGGCACTGTCGCTCAGCGAGCTGAAGAAAATGCAGAAGGACGTCGCCAAGGCGATCTCCACCTATCAAGACCGGCAGAAGGCGGAAGCCCGCGCCAAGGTGGAAGCTCTCGCCCGGGATCTGGGCTACTCGCTGACCGACCTTGTCAGCACGGCAACGAAAACCACCCGCGCGCCCGCCGCGGCGAAATATCGCCACCCTGAGAATTCGGCGGTCACCTGGTCCGGCCGTGGGCGCAAACCGCAGTGGTTCGTGGATTCAATCAATGCGGGCAAAGACCCGGATGGCCTGATGGTGTGACACCGAAGCTAAAGACTGCCGCGTCAGTCTTCGGTTCTCGGCTTGGTGTTTGACAGTTCGAACCTAACCGCATCAGACCTCGGCCCCATGACGCGCGTCGGCAGGTCTGGCGCACGCGCGTGACCTCGATGATGCCCTTTGACCAGAACGACTTTGCCGCTCCGATAATGTCGCTCATGTTCGGCAACCCAGTGACGAATGGGCCCGTTGCGCGACTCTCGTGCTTGTCGTTCGAACTCGAGGCGAGCCGTCCTTTCCGCCATGTGCGCGGCGGCCTGCGGCCCGATCCGGATCGTGAGATGTGACTTCCGGGCACCCAGAATCCATGATTTTCCGAACTTTCGGGCTGTTTTGGTGTCCTTGTTGGTGAAGGTTTCGGTTTCAGTGGGGATGATCCCGCCCAGGTCCGGTGAAACCAGCATGGCAAACAGCGCATAAGGAATGAACAGGTCGTATCCCGTTTCAACCTGGTGCACCGTGCGCCTTTCGTGGATCATTTCGAGCGTATCTCCACTCCGCAACCGGTACTCGACCATCGAACGGCTCAAATCGACCACGACGTCATCATAGTTCAGCCTACCCTCGGCAGTGCGCTTTACGAGCAAGGAACAGATCGGGTCGACGACACGCGAATTCTCTCTCCGATGGAACATTGTGATACGCAGGTGGGCTTGGTTGCGATCATCAAGCAGATAGCCGCGTAGGCCGGTGCCGATCGGCTTTTCATCATATCTCGTGACAGGTGAAGCACGATTAAAGCGCGCAGCACCCAGCGCTCGATCGTCGAACTCTACCCAAACGATGTCGGCAGGGAGCTTCACCTCACCAAGGATTTCCATGGCCGGCAGGCCTGTTTCCGCCGCCTCCTCGGCAACGGCCTCATGCAGCGTGTCGGCATAGGCGGCTGCCAAATGATCGAGCAGATACACTTTGGCCTGCTGCAGGGCATCCAGCGCATAATCGCGAAAGAGCCGCAAGTCTTCGGATGGGGTGAAGTGCCAGACCAAGTCTTCAGTAGGGAGTGATTTGCCCGCCAGCGACGATCCATATAATGAAATCAATGATTTATATAGCATGATGGGGCACCCAAACGAGTTGCGAACGAGCATCTGACGAACTCCGCCGATGATCAAGCGGCTTTCACGACACAGCCGGTGACGGCTATTGCTCGTGAACTCGGCAACGCGCGGATGCGCTTGGTTTCATCGCATGGCGATGGGCAGGCCGACCAATGTCGGCACATTCTGAAAGTCGACCGAAACGGATGACTGACCAAGGGGCTGGATCGGAGCCTTGCTCCGACCCAGAGCCCGTCGAGGGGGTGGGCATTACGCCCACGGATCGACCTCAGCGACCACTTGCACCTCGTCGCCGTCGATTTCATCGGCGGGGACGGCGCCAAAGGTTCCATCCCCAGCCTGAAAGACGACGATCGAAACCATGAGCGTGGCGGCGAGGGAGGCGGCGAAGGCGTGAGCATCTTTGCGGGACATCTGTTTGGCTCCTGTCTGGGAGGCGGGGGACCGTCCCCCGCGCGACAGGACCCCGCAGGCCCGAAGACTGGCTGACATCACCGGGTGCGTTCGGCCCCCTCTTCAAACGGGGCCGAATCCGCCCGGCGGCACGGGCTCGCCCGTAGTCCGACCCCTTGCGGGTTGATCTCGAAGACGGGATTCGGGGCAAGGAAGGGAATGGCGAGCGGGGGATGGTCCCCCAACGACAGGAGCCGGTTGTCCCGCTGATGCTTGCGCCGCCAGCCTTCCGGCCACGCTCTTGGTTGAAGCCCCACGTCTTTGGTGGATGGAACCTATGGCGCTCCGCGGTATCGCGGGGCGAGGTTGTGGTCGGTGAGGGGTCGGCCAGCGGGCCTGCCCTCACGCCTTGTCAGGGCTCAGGCGGCCAAGTCTGCCCCCCTGCCCTATCGCTGTCCGCAGTGCCGACGATTTCGAGACGGGCGTTGCGATAGCCCTCCCGCGCAATCCAGAGCTCGGCCGCGGTGATGGATTCAGCCAGATGCAACAGTTCGGTGTTGCTGCCGAAGTCCAGAAGAACACGCACCTGTCCGGCTTTGGGTTTCTCGGCCACCTCGAAGATCAGTCGGCTGTCCGCCGAATGGCTTCGCATGATGGTGACGAGGATGACCCCGTCCGAGGAGAAGTTCCCCTCATGCAGCGTAAAGGAGGCCGGTGCCGTCCAGGTCGGATAGGCACGTGGCGATTCCTTCTTCACGAGACGGCCGACGCCGTTCGATCTTTCCCAGGCCGCGAGCTTTTTGGTGAAGCGTGCGGGCGGTTTGGGACTGCCGTCGGTGTAGCGGATCAACGCCCCGAGCGGGGCGGTGTCGATGATGGTCGTTGCAGACATGGTTCCTCATCCCGAATGCGAGTATTCGCATTCATCATATTGATATTAATAATTTTTTCAGATTGAGGGCGGGTTTCCCCGCCCTCGAACGGCATCGGTCACTCCGCAGCGATCATCGGCGCAACGCTGTCAGACAGATCGGCGGTCAGGAAGGCCGGAAGATCGACCTCCGCGGGCACAGCCGTGTCCTCCCCTGCCCTTCTGCGCCTTCCGCGTCGCCCAGAGCGATCAGATCGGCGCGACGCAAGACCTCGGGAAGCCAGCCGCTGCCCTTGAGCAGCCGCTCGGCCTCGATGGCCATTTCGCCCTTCTTCAGGTGGTCGAGAAGCTGAGCGGTCCCCTCCCCTTCGCCTCGCGCACGGCTTCGAGGATGCGGGCCTTGGGCACGCGGTTGAGATAACCGTCCACCGTGGGCTCCCACCCCGCTTCGACCATGTCGAGGTCCACCGCACGGGCCACGAGATCGGCATGCGCCATGCGGCGGCTCAGACCGCTGGCGGAGATACCCGCGCCATAGGGGTTCACCTTCTCATGCAGCGCGTTGATCCCGAAGCTGAGGCAATGCGCGAGGAGGGCCAGACGGCTGCCCTGGTCGAGCGCCGTCAGGTAATCCCAGAGCGCGGCATCGTCACCGAGGGGCAGCTCGGCCTCCCACGCGGCGTGGCGCTCATGAACCAGCTTCGCCACCACGCTGTCCTTCAGATCGGGAGCCTGCGCCGACATGAAAACGTGGCGCACCGAGGCCTCGAGACAACTGCCCGAGGCATTGGAGGTGCGGAACGTGTCCGTCACGAGCTTCAGAAGCAAGAGCGTCAGCGCAACGTCGGGCGAGCGCCCGATGGCCTCACGCAGGGCGAGCGTCCGGTGGGCGGTCATTTCCATGACCAACCGCTCGGGCAGCGGCTTCCGCGCACCCTCCTCCTCTTCGTCGGGAAGTTCCCCTCCGAGGGGCTGACCGCCCGAGGTGATGACGGTTGCGCCAGGCTGCCAGCCCGCGCCATTCGTGTCGCCCCCCTGCCCCATCGCTTCGGCACCTTCAGCATCCTGAGCCGCAGCCTCCTCGCTCGGCTCGTCCTCGGGCCGGACATAGCCGCGATAGACCGCGAGGCGGCCATCCCGATCGACGGTCACGAAGGCCCCAGCACGGCAGACCTCGGCCGGGTCGAAGATCAGTGGGCGATGCTCAAGGCGCTCCATCGCCAGTTCGAGCTCCCCAAGGCGGGCGTCGATCTCCTCGGGGTAATCGTCCCGCCCGGAGTATTCGTCTTCCAGCGCACGATACTCGGCGAGCAGCGCGGCATGCGTGGCGCTTTCCTCCCCGCTCATCGGCGCCGGATCGCCCGCCAGACGCCGCAGACCATGGCTGTAGCCATAGGGCAGATCGGTCGCCACTTCGATCCACTTCCAGCCTTCTGCGGCAAGCGCTTCGGCCTCCGTCTGGAGTTTCGCGCTGACGAGCTGATCGAGAAGGGCAGGGGACTCGAGCCACCCTTCATGCGCTTCCTGAAAGAGATCGCGCATGAGGATGCCGCCGGCCGCTTCATAGCCCTCGACACCGACGAAAATCGCGCGGCGATCGTCAGCGCGCACCGCGGTTTCGGTCAGCATCCGCCGGATCGTGTGCGGCTCGCGGTTCAGGAGTTCCGCACCGCATCCCAGACCTGGATCTGGCGATCGTGATCTTCATTGACGGTGAAAGCCATGAGCTGCTCAAGCGTCATGCCGTCTTCGGCATAGGCCTCGAGCAGGGCAGGGCCACGGAGGCAAGCCGCAGACGTTGCTTGACGATCTGAGGCGTGACGAAGAAGGCGGCGGCGATTTCTTCCTCGCCCTGACCTTTCGCCCGCAATTCCGCGAAAGCGCGAAACTGGTCGAGCGGATGCAGGGCCACACGCTGCATGTTTTCCGCGAGCGAGTCATCCTCGGCAAGGATATCGGATGCGGCGTCGCGCAGGATGCAGGGGATCGGCGCGGTCTTCGCCAGGCGCTTTTGCTTGACCAGCAGCGACAGCGCCTGGAACCGGCGACCCCCGGCCGGGATTTCGAACATGCCGGTTTCGACGCCTTCGGCATCAAGCACGGGACGGACGTTCAAGCTCTGCAGAGCCCGCGGCGGGCGATATCCTCGGCCAGTTCCTCGACCGAAACGCCCGCCTTGATGCGCCGGACATTGGACTGGCTCAACACGAGCTTGTCGAAGGGGATGTCCCGCGAGGGGGACAGGGTGATTTTCTGGGCAGCCTTCGCCATCAGATCTTCTCCGCGACGGGCGCCGGGAGCCTCTCTCCCGATCTTCCAACCCGTCAAAATCTCCAGCGCAGCCCTCTCCCTCTCAGTGTTCGCTTGGCGTTGTCCGCGGACAACTTCATGTCGGCGCCATCTGCACCGGCGATGCAGAAGCAAGTCTCTTGATGAAGCGGACGGCATCGAAATCACGGCTCTTGGCGCCGCTTGTCAACGCTCTGAAATAGGCGCCTGCATTTCTGATCCGGTCGTGACACTGGACAATGGCCCAAACCGTTATTGCGCTAGGCAAAACGCCGATGGTGCGTACGCCCTGCGTGTAGGTTGTCTCGTCGATCCCGATCATCGGTGCCAAGGTTTGAGCGTGAGCGACCACATCTCCAAAGTGTTCGATGTTCCTAAGCGAAAAGGACGCTGCCTCCGGGCACGCCGTTACCAGTTCTCCAAGCGTCAGTGTTTCGCCAGGCTGTGGCGACACGTCCGGCACGCTTTCTTCTTCAGTATTTTCTTTTTTTGATCTCTGATGGTGCCGGACATTTTGTCCGTCGTTGGCGGACATGGCAGGTGCTAGCACACAGGCTTTTCCTCCGTCACTTGCGGTTTCATGCACAGCCTTGGGCAGGGTTTTCGAGATCGCTGCGAGTTCATCTGCTGTCAGTTTGTTTCGAAGCTTGCGCAGTGTTTCCAGCGCTTGGCTGTCGTTCGGGTCGGCATGAAGCAACGGGCGAAGCTGGGCGCGGATCTCGATTTGAGATAGGCAATCTGTTCGCTTTGTTCCTGCGCCGCCACGGCCATCGCCGCTATTTCGCCAAGCTTGCAAAACAGCGGGCTAAGATCGAAGCCGAAGTGCATCGATTGCTTGTGCGCAGGATCGTAACGGGTGAAACGCTTGCCGTTCGCACTGTCCTTGCGTTCAAGAAGGCCAGCTTCCATCAGTGTCGCTGCGTGGCGGCGCAGCGTGCGCTCCGAAAGCCCGTTGCGGCGGGCGCTCAGGGTCATGTTCGAGGCGAAGACCATGTTGTGGTTTCGCTTCGGGGCAAGGCACGAAAGCATAGCGTCGAGCGTTGCGATCACCGTCGGCTTCAACCCGAGAAGAGGCGCCGCTTTTCGCAGGGTTTCGATGATGATGTGACGTTCGGGCAGAGCGTTGTCCGCGGACAACACTTCTGAAGCCCGCGAACCAAAGGCTGCGGTTGCGTGGATGAAGGTCATGCGTTTTTCACGGCAAACCGGGTGGGAGGGCCCTTTGGCATCAGCTCTTGCGCGAAGACAAAATGAATTCGCCAACCGAATCGGTTGTTGTTTGACTGCTACGGAGAAGCTGATACATCTGAAGGTGCAAAAAGACAGATGGGGCTCTCCGAGGATGACCTTGGGGGGCTCTTTCACTTTTTCGGGTTGCGGTCGTGCTCCTTTCTTTGCTGCTCTGCCTCGTCAGTCGGCTTTTCTGGCCGACTGCCATTCCTTGTAGAGGCGCTGCAATTCGGCCTCTGCGTTCTCAAGCCACCACATCGCAAACTCGGGAGCCTCGGTCTTGGAGAGCTTCACCGTGACCGATTTGGCCTGGTCCGAAACCTGAGCGAGCCGGCGCCCATCTTCTGAGAGAACCGGCAGGGCAGGGGAGGGGGCTTTGGTCGTGCTCGCCGTTTGACGCACGGCGGCTGCCGCGGCATCGGCAATCTGCGCGAACCGTCCGTCCGAGGTTGCGCTCGCAGGAGCCAAGGCATCCTGCGCGAGAGCGACAAGATCAAGGTCATGATTGTTGACCAGATCGGCGAGATCTTCCCAGCGACGCCGCCCGATACCATGTGCGGGACCGATCTCGCGCACGACGGCTTCGGGAATGCTCCCGGCCACCTTCTGCATCCGCGACAGCATCGGCTTGTCGACCGAGGGCATCCAAAATCACCGCTGTTTCGTAACCGCTTGCCGCCAGTTCTGCCGCAAAGAGCGATTTCTCGATGAAGCTGGGGTCGAGCCGCTGCGCGTTTTCCTGCCCTTGGGCCAGGATCGCTTCGTCATCGCTGAGGGCGCGCACCAGCGCCTTCGCGGGTTGGCCGAGAAGACGAAGCGCACGCAACCGACGACGACCATAGACGATGCGATAGGAACCCGGTTTTTCGGCCATCGGCCGAACCATGATGGGCACCTGCTGGCCGTGCTGGCGGATGCTCTCGGCCAACTGAGCCACATCGGCATCGGCGAAGGCCAAGCGGTCCTTCGGCCCGTCTTCTTCGATCAGATCGGGGGCAATCTCGCGCACTGCGTTGCTGGAGAGATCCTTCAACGTCGACTTGACGCCGCTCATCGCGCCGGTGTTCGGGAACCGAGACTTGTCGGGGCGGGCGCCTCGGTGGCGCTGGATGCCGGCAGGGCAGGGGGCTGAAACAGGTTGCGGCGCGCCATCAGTCAGTCTCCCGTCCCCATGCGGTCTGGATCACCTTCTCGAACTCGTCGGCCACGCCGTTCACGCTCTCGAGAATACGATCGAGCGTTTTTTTCAGCACCTGTGAGGGCTCTATTTCGTAGATCGTCTGTTGCGTCATCCCGGCATCGGAAATCGCGGTCGATTTCAGCATCGGCGTCGTCAGCACCTGGTCGAGCAGGATCGAGCGCAGGAAGCCCGCCATTTGCGATTGTGGAACGTCGGTCGGCTCGTAGCGCGCGATCAGGAACTTGAGGAAATTCCAGTGGATCGGCCCCGCAGCCTCCTCCAGCGCACGAACAGTTTCTCCAGCCATTTCAAGGAATTGCGCCATGGATGCCACATCCAGCATGCTCGGCACGACAGTGATCAGTAACCCGGTCGAGGCCAAAAGCGCAGTCATCGTGGTGAAACCAAGCTGCGGCGGGCAATCGATGATGACGAGGTCGTAGTTCGCTTCGACCTCATCAAGCGCGATTGCGAGGCGCTGCGTGAAAGGCGGGTCGATCTTGTGTTGCAGCGCATAGGCCGTTTCGGTCTCGTATTCCGAGAGCATCAGCCCGGCTGGAGCCAGATCGAGATCGTGGAAATAGGTCTTGCGGATGACCTGGCTGAGCGGGACCGGCTCTTCATATTTGAGCGCGTCATAGATCGTCCCACCCTCGGCGAATTCGATCTCCGGCCTGTAGCCGAACATCGTCGTAAGGCCTGCGGATCCATGTCGTCGCCAGCACCCGGTAGCCGCGCAGCGCATACCGCTGGGCAAGGTGGATGGCTGATGTCGTCTTGCTGGATCCACCCTTGAAGTTGACGATCGAGATGACCTGCAACGCATCGCCAGAGCGTCGGCCGGGCAGGTAGGCTTCGCCATTGCGCCCGGTCTTGGCCATGATGTGGCGGATCTGGTCGATTTCGGCGGCGGAATAGAGCCTGCGCCCGCGAGAATCCGTCTCCACCTCGGGGAAATCACCCTCTTGATGACGGGTCCGCAGGTTCGACATGCTGATCCCGGTCAGCTCCGAAACCTCGGCGGGCTGGAACTTCCGAAGCGTCTTTTTGCTTTCGGGCTGAAAGCTGTTACGCATATGATTGTCGAGCGCCTCCGACAGCCTGATGGCGTTCGCGGCGATGGATGCAGCAACAGATCCGGACGCAGCCGGTTTCGACGGTGTGCTCATTCTGCCCTCTCGGCCTCTTGGTGGGCCCTGGTGGTTTCGTCGCGAAAACGCGTTGTTTGCGCTTTTTCGCGACAACACTAGACATTGCACGCAACTTTCTTCCAGACAACAGTTTTTTGCAAATCCAGCCGATGAGAGGTTTCTCGTGCCGCTGTGCTTCAGGTGGCGAATCTGACAACTCGCTGATTTAATAAGATTTTCGCTCTGCGCGCTGTCGTATCGACCAAATGTAGTGGCTGTCACCACAAGCCATACAACCCGTCGGTGAAATGCAGCGCGTCGAATCGCCAGGGTTGTTCTGCTGAGTCTGTATCTCGTTGGAACAACCGGCAGATCAGAGGAGGACAATTGCCCCGCGCTCGGGCATCTTGTCGCCTTACCGACCAGCAAGGGGGGGGGCTTGATCATGTGCGGTCGGATCATCGACCCCAATCTGCGTAACACCGAAGTGGACATGTCGCAGATCAAGCTCGACCCGTTCGGGGTCCGGTTCAATGTCAAGCCGACCGAGACGGTGGTGATCCTCGCCAAGCGCCCGCTGGTGGCGATGGAGGCGCGCTGGGGCCTCATTCCGTCGTGGTTCGATGGCGCCCGTGCGAAGGACTGGAAGGCGGCGACGTTCAACGCCCGCATCGAGGATGCGCGCGATAAGTCCACGTTTCGTCAGGTCTGGCGGCATGGCCGGTGCCTCGTGCCGGTCGGTGGTTTCTATGAGTGGAGCGGCCCCAAAGGTGCCCGTCAGCCGCATTTCTTCCACCCGGCGGGCAATGAGGCGAACCTTTATCTGGCCGGGCTGGCGAGTCGTTGGCACGATCTCCTGACCTGCACCATCATGACGCGGGTGGCGACAGGGGCGATTGGCGGGCTGCATGACCGGATGCCGGTCATCCTGAATGCCGACGAGCAAGAGGCGTGGCTGGGCAGTTCCGACGAGGTTGCGGCCCTCGGCTCCGAGGCCATGCTGACGCATCACCCGGTCGCCCCGTTTGGGTTGAACGATGACGGACCGGAGTTGATTGAGCGCGTGAGCTGATAGGTACTAGCCGCCGGTCGTTTGCGCCACGGGGCGCGATGCAAAATGCGAGCGTCGGAAACGCAGTATGGATCTCGCGTCCATCGTGATCGACGTGCTCGGCCCTTTGCCGCCGGTCGGCCCTCCCGGCGCACGCCGCTGAAACGGCCGATCGAGCGCACCGCAGCGAGATACGTGCGCAGCCCAAAGGGGCCATCTGTGCTGCGCCCAGCTTTCGCCTTGGCGCGATCACGAGGGACGCTTTCTCCGCGCGCAAGCGATGGCGTGATCTGCCCCGAACAGTGCCGCCCCGCCTTGGCCCTTCCCTGATGGGCGGGGATCATGCCAACCCGGCCAGATGCGCCAGCACCCCAAGCGCCGCCGCACCGGCCAGCACCCGTGCCATGCCCCAACCACGCTTGAACACCGCCCAGATCGCGAGGGCGGCAATCCCCGCCGCAGGCGGATCGAGCGTGCCGAGTTGCGGCAGATCGAGGCTCAGCGGGCCAAGGCTGACCCGCGTCACCTCGCGCCAGATCAGATGCAGCCCGAACCAGAGCGCCAGATTGGCGATCACCCCCACTACCGCCGCCGTCACCGCCGAAAGGGCGGCGCCAAGGGTCCGGTTCGCCCGCAGCCGCTCGACAAAGGGGCGCCAAGCAGGATCCAGGCGAAACAGGGGCAAAGGTCACCCAGGTCGCCAGAAGCCCGCCAAGCGTGCCTGCAAGCAGCGGCCCCTCCCCCAGCGGTGCGAAAGGCCGCCATGAAGCCCACGAATTGCAGCACCATGATCAACGGACCTGGCGTCGTTTCCGCCATCCCGAGCCCGTCTAGCATCTCGCCGGGCGCAAGCCAGCCGTAATGACCAACCGCGGCCTGCGCCACCCAGGCCAGCACCGCATAGGCGCCGCCAAAGGTCAGTACCGCGAGCTTCGAGAAAAAGACGCTTGACGCTTTCGCGGTGAGCAGCGTCGCCACGGAACGAGCCAGAGGACAAGCGCGATCCCGCCTGCCTTCAGGGCCGCGCGGCGTTCGGGTCCGGCCGGGTCGCCGTGTTCTGCGCCGAGCAGTGTTTCCCCATCCCTCACGGTGGCGGGGCCCTGCGCGCCGTGGCCGCCGCGCCAAAGGCCTTCGGCACCATCACGCCGCCAAGCGCGCCGATCAGCGCCGCGGCGGCGACGATCAGCGGGAAGGGCAGGGCGAAGGCAAAGAGCCCGATGAAGGCGAAAATCGCCACAAGCCGCTGCGCCCGCGTCGTCAGCGCCCGTTTCGCCACCCGCTGCACCGCCTGCGCCACGATCGCCAGCACCCCGGCCTTGAGGCCGAAGAACAACCCGGACACCGCGCCCACATCGCCCCAAAGCGCATAGATCCAGCTGAGCGCCATCAGCACCAGCACCCCCGGCGTGATGAAAAATAGCCCCGCCAGCAGCGCGCCCCTGACCCCATGCAGCAACCAGCCGACATAGGTCGCCAGCTGCATCGCCTCGGGCCCGGGCAGGAGCATGCAAAAGTTCAGCGCATGCAGGAACCGGGCATCGCCCAGCCAGCGTTTTTCCTCGACAAGGATGCGGTGCATCACCGCGATCTGTCCGGCCGGGCCGCCAAAGGACAAGGCCGCGATCCGCGCCCAGACAAGGGCGGCTGCACCGAAAGCGGGTCGTGTGATCGTCGCGGTCATGCTGGACCCTCCGGCAGCGAAGATGCGGTGCCCGGCGCAGGATTGTCAAATCCGCACCGGGCACCACACGGGCATGCCGGGCTCAGGCCGCGTCGTAATGGGCGAAGATCGGGGTCTGCCCGTCGGCCTTGATCAGATGCACGTCATAGGCCTCGCGCTGATCCTCGGGGCCCATGCCGGGGGCGCCGAGCGGCATGCCCGGAACCGCCAGCCCCAGCGCCGCGGGGCGCTCGGCCAGAAGCCTGCGAATGTCGGCGGGGGAACGTGGCCCTCGATCACATAACCCTCGACCTGGGCGGTGTGACAGGACCGCATAGGCTCGGGGATGCCGCTTTGCACCTTGAGCGCCTGCAGCGCGTCATAGTCGATTACCTTTGTCGTGACGGCAAAGCCGTCGGCGCGCAGCACATCGATCCAGGCCTCGCAGCAGCTGCAATCGGGATCCTTGACGACAAGGATCGCGACCGGCTCGGCGGCGGCAAGGGGCGCGGCGGCAAGAAGCCCGCGGCAAGGGCAAGGATCTGACGGCGGGACAGGTCGTGCTTGGTCATCTCGGTTCTCCCTCAGGCACGCACAAGGAATTCGGTCATCATGCCGGTCGCAAGATGGCCCATGTTGTGACAATGCAGCATCCAGGGCGCGGCCTCGCCCGCATCCAGCGCGACCGTCACGCTGCCCATCGGCGGCACCGAAACGGTGTCGCGCACGGCGCCGGCAAAGCGGGCGCCGTTCACTTCGATCACCTGGAAAGTATGGCCGTGCAGGTGCATCGGATGCGCCATCATCGACATGTTGTGAAACATCATCTCGACCCGCTCGCCCGATTTCGCCTCGACCGGAAGGCGGTTTTCCCAGCTGCGCCCGTCGATCGTCCATTGATAGGGCAGCATCGACCCCATCAGCATCACCATCGGCTGCGCCGTGGCAGGCCGGGCGACGAGTGGCGTGACGGCGCGCAGCGCGATCTCCTGCCTCATGTCCCCCGAAACCGCCGGATGCGGGTCCTCGGACAGATCGGCCAGCTTCGGCACCGCGGCCCCTTTCGGCACTAGGATCAGCCCGGTGCGCTCGCGCGTGCCTTCGCGCAGCGCAAGGATCGGCACGGCAGCGCCATCGCCGGACAAGTCGATCTCGATGTCGAGCCGCTGGCCCGATGCGGGCAGCGGCACCACCCACGACGACCGCGACGAGCGCGCCGCAGAAGGCCGTCATCGACGCGCCGTCGATCCCCGCAGCCGCACCCGGCCACCCCGCTCGACCCTCGGATCGCGTGCGGTCGTTCGCCAGATAGGCGTCGTAATCGTTCATTCCCCCCTCGTGCATCTCGGCCATGCCGGGCATCGCCCCCCCCCGCATCGGCGCGGCGGCATGATCCATGGCGCCGTGATCAATCGCCGTGCCGCCGGTGAGCGTCGCAAGCACCTCCTGCGGGGGCGCGAAGGCGAAATCATGCAGCAGCATCCTGCCGGTCTGGGGGGGGGGGCGGCGCACGATCAGCGGCGCGGCCCAGAAGGCCGATTTCCTGCTCGGGGATATGGCTGTGCAAAAAACGTGCCCGGCGGGCCTCGAAATCAAAGCTGCGGCTTTGACCCGGTTTCATCGGTTGGGTGGTTGGCATCATTGGGGGGCCAAATGCACGATGGTCGATATCAAGCGCATTCGTCAGATCGGTGCGGAAGCGCTGGCCCGGATCAAGGCGCAGGCCGGGGCGGCCCTGCGCATCGAGCAGGCCCATCACCGTGGCCGCGCGGCCGTTGACCTCGATCACCCGCGTCGTGGCGGTAAGCGAGAAACTGTCGGCGGCCGCCCGGGCGCGGGCGGGAACAAGGGGGAGCGCGGCAAAGGCTGCGGTTGCGGCCAGAAAGCCGCGGCGGGAAAGATTGGTCATGGTGATCTCCGGTTCAAGAAAGGGGAACGTGGCGAAGATCAGGTGCGGGGCGGTGGGGCCTCGGGTTCCGGGGTTCCAAGGGCGGCCAGCGGCAAACGCGCGGCGGGGGTCAGGGTCGAGACCCGTTCGGCCCGCGGCAGGTTGTACAGGGTCGGGCGTCAGCGAACTTGCCAGACAATGCTGCAGGCAGCCGTCAGCGGTGGCAGGGGCGGTCTTGCCCGGGGTCATGGCGTGATGGCCGCCCCCCATCTGATGGGCGCAATCGACGCTTTGGGCATGGTCCGGGCAGGACGCTGCCATGACGGGCGCGGGCAGGACAAGACCCGCCAGAAAGATGGCGAGCAGGGCAAGCCGAAGCAGGGCGAAAACAGCGCGCATGGGTCAACCTTCGCATGCCGCCCAGCCCTTGTCAGGTAAGAAAGGCGCGATCGACCCGGGCTTTGGCGGGATCGATCAGAGCGCGGCCTCGATCACCGCGCGGTCGCGCCCACGGCTTTTTGGCGCGATAAAGCGCCCGGTCCGCAGCTTCGGAAACGATCTCGAGCCGCTGCGTTCCGGGCTGCCAGCAAACGGCGCCGACGCTGGCGGTGATGCAGATCGCGCAGGTATCGGAGAGGCGGCAGGGCGCGGCCAGATCGGCGCGCAGCCGCTCGGCGGTCGCCCGGACCTCTGCCGTGTCGACATTGGTCAGCAGCACGGCGAATTCCTCTCCGCCAACCCGCGAGACGGTGTCCTGCCCCCGTGCCGCATGCTGCAACCGCTCGCCCGCAAGGCGCAGCACCGCATCGCCCGCACCATGGCCCCAGGTGTCGTTGACCGCCTTGAAATGATCGAGATCGACCAGAAGCAGCGCCGAGCCCTTCGAGCCCCGCGCCCCCTCGCTGGCCTGAAACCGCCGCGCCAGACCGCGCCGGTTCAGCAGTCCGGTCAGGGGATCAGTGGCCGCAGCCAGCCGCGCCTCGGCCTCGGCGGCAGCCATCTGGCGCTCGCGGTCGATGAAGGCACCGAGAACGACAGAGCCGATGATGTTGAATGTCATCATGGCAGAGAGTTTGAGCGCATAGTCATGCGGTTCGCCAAATCCCGGAAGCAGCAGAAAGGCCGTCAGCGCCCCCGAGATCATCACGCCCAGCAGCAGGTGGCGTCCGGGCAGGCCGGGGCGCGCTGCGGTCAGCCGGGCCCAGACAAGGCCGAGGCCCGCCGCCATTATCAGCCCGACCACACCGATCAGGGCCGCGAATTGATGGTTGATCGAGAGCCTGCCAAGGATCGCCACGCCAAGCGCGACCGCCGCCCCCTCGGCGCCCAGAAAGGCACCGGCAAAGCCGATGAACAGGCTCCGGGCGTCGATGATGGCGTCCTGATAGACAAAGACGGGTTGCAGCATGGAAAACACGGCTCCAAGCCCGAAGGCGGCGCCGAGACTGATGTGCCTGACCCGCTCGGACCAACCATTATTCCCAAAAGAAATGCCATCGCGTCGATCAAGTGCAGGATCGTTTCCATCGGGTGCCTCCTGAGGACCTCGCGACAAGACGCATGTTGCGCAAGATAGCACGGATGCGGCAGGGAGGATGCGGGATGGCAGTCGCACCGCGGTCACCATGGTCTGTTTTCTGCGCATCGCTTCGCATCTGGGCGCCACGCGAATGGCCGCAGCTTTTTGCGGCCGCAATGCGCGAGGGGCCGCTCACGCCCGGGGGGCGAAGTTTCGCGAAGCGCCCGCTCAAGGGGTCGGAATGACCTGCACACGCCTCTCGCTGTGACATGCATCAACGGCGGCTTCGGATGACGCGCCAAGACGGGCTATCTGCGGGGGTCGGGTGCCGGTCAGCGATGCGCCAGATATTCGGCCGAGACATAGCCCGAGACGTTGGGCCTGTCGGTGGAAGACCCGGCACCAGACCTTGCCCGCCCGTGTCACACAGGCGCCGCGGTGTGGTGGGGCTGGCAGAGATCTTGTGAGAGGCCCCCCCTTCGCCAAGAGTCGGGCCCGGCCCCCTTCACCACGGCCGTTGCCAATGGCACAGCCGGCGGCAATCAGCAGGGTGAGGAGGGCGGCAAAAGGAAGGCGCATGATATGTCCTGACCTGTTTTGCGCCAGCATAGGGCATCCCTGCGCGCGCCGAAAGCCGGGCGTCATCGGAGCAGCTTCTGCAGCCGGGGGCGCAGGCGCAGGAAGCGGCGATAGGCGGCCTCGAAAGCCGGGGGGGGCGGCCACCCGGCCAGGAGCCCAAGCGGGCGCAGGATCGGAACCGCGCCACATCGCGCCAAAAGCCGCGCGCGCCGAGAGCAGGCGGCCGTTTTCCTCGGCGTGAAGCGGGCGAGCAGATCGGCGCGGTCGATCGGGCAGGGGCCTCGGGGGTGTGCAGATCGACGAAGCGGATCGCTCCGCGCCGGTCGAGCCTGCGCACAAGCGAGATCTCGCGCGCACAGAGCGGACAGCCGCTGTCGAACCAGACCGTCAGAGAAGGTGCCATGCCGGGTCTCGCTTTGCCAGAGGGGTCGGTTGAGACATGGGGCGGGTCTCGCGGCAGTCAAGCCCGGTGCGAGTGTCGCCTACCGCTTCCCCCTCAACCCGCAGCTTCGCGGCCGATCCAGTCGCAGAAGGTGCGAGTTTTTTTCGGCGCCTCCTCGCGGCGCAGCGCGACATAGGCGAGCCCCGAGGGCAGGAAGCCGAAGGGCGCGATCAGCCGCCCCGCCGCGAGATCGTCGGCCACATGCGGTTCGGGGGCGAGGGCGACACCAAGCCCGGCACTAGCGGCCTCAAGCATGAAGTAGAAATGCTCGTAGGGCGCACCGCCCTCGAGAGCCGTGCAGCCGCTGCGGGCGCACCAATCAGCCCAGGCATTTGGCCTTGTGCGAGCCCAGAGGCGCGGCGCGCGGGCGAGGTCGGCGGGGGCGCGCAGGGCCAGCCTCTCGGCCAGGCGGGCGCGAGCACCGGGCCGAACCGCTCGGTGAAAAGCGGGGTGACATGGGTGCCCGCGGGCAATTCATGGTCGGTCACCCGGATCGCCACATCGTAGCGGCTGCGGCTGAAGTCGCAGGGCGCATCGGATTGCGAGAGCCGCACTTCGAGGCCGGGATGGGTGGCCGTGAACCGGCTCAGCCGCGGGATCAGCCAACGCAGGGTGAAGGTGCCAAGGCAGGAGACGTCGAGGACGCCCCCCGCATCGTCGCGCAGCGCCGCCACGCTGCCTCGATCTCGCGAAAGCCGCGGGTGAGGCGCTCGGCTAGTGCGGCCCCCGCCTGGGTCGGCACCAGACCGCTGCGAGTGCGCGTGATGAGCTGCGCGCCGAAGGTTTCTTCGAGAAGCCGGACCTGCCGGCTGATCGCACCATGGGTCACGCCCAGCTCCTCGGCGGCGCGGGTCATGCGGCCGTGGCGGATCGCGGCTTCGAAAGCGCGCAGGGCGGTGAGCGGCGGCAGGGACACGGGCGGGACCGAGGACTGTGAGATTTACTCACAGCAACCCGGCCAAGACATCGTTTGTCAAGCGAGATGTGCGAAGGCAGGTTGCGCACATGTCACATCTTTCCGCGCCCCGCCTGTCTGCGAAACGCCCGGTCGCGCCATCCGGCGCAACTTGGGCCGTTCGGCACCTTGCGCCTGTTGTGGCGTCTTGCGCTCTGGCATCGCCGCGCCAGGACCCGCGCGCGCCTGGCCCGGCTTGGGGCAGAGGCGCTCGACGACATCGGGCTGAGCGAGGCCGACCGCTGCGCCGAATGCGGGCTGTGGTTCTGGCAGGGCAGGGATCGGTGAGAGGCGCGACCGGTGGCGATCGCATCGGGTGGCTTGACCAGACCGTTCAGGCGAAGAAACTTGCGGGCGTGACGAAGGCGTTGCTAGTAATCAACCTGCTCGAACCCATAACTGCCTTCATGATCGTGCCACTCGATGAACACGGATCGCTTG
>NZ_CP017783.1 GCF_001856665.1 Rhodobacter xanthinilyticus
TGCTGCTTGCTGAGCAGATCGCCCTTTCAGGCGGTCGAGTAGCCATTCTTGACCTGGACCCGAATGCCAACATCCTTGGGTGGGCAAGGGGGCGCGAGGAAGCGGGCAGGAGCCTGCCGTTCTCTGTTCACGCCCGCCCGCAGATCGAAGACACCGTGGGCCTGATCGACGAAATGGCAGCGCAGGCGGACTATCTCATCATCGACCTTGAGGGGTCGAAGGATCAGATTGTTACGTTTGCACTATCCCGCACAGACCTCTGCATCATCCCTATGGACGGCTCACCAATGGAAGCACGACAAGCGGCGCAGGCCGTCCGTCTTGTCGAAACCACATCCCGGATGATCCGAAGCCCAATCGCTTATACGTTGCTCTTTGCGCGTACCAATGCCGCCTTCCTAACAACCGACGAAAGGGACGTGCGACAGGAAATGGAGTCAAACAACATCAACACCCTGTCCGTTCGCATTGCACGCCGCGCGCCTTACACACGGATTTTCCGTGATAGCGTGCTGCTTGCGGAACTGCCGGACTTGGTTGCCGAGGAGATGAAGGGCAAGACCGCATCGGTGACAGATAAGGCGCAAAAGCAGGTCGCATCTGCCATCGAAAATGCCCGCGATTACGCTCAGGCAGTGATTGATACCCTTATGAAGACGAGGGCGGCATGAGCGGAAAGTATGGATTTGGCGGCGGCATCGAGCTTCCCAAAGCGGACACTCCGAAGCCCCGTATTGCTCTCGATCAGGGAGCGCTGAAGGACGCAGTAGAAGCAGGCACAACGCTTGGCTTTGTCAGCCGGGAACCATCCACCGCCAAACGCAAGCCTGGACCGAAGCGCACCGAAGCACAGGATAAGGTTTCGATTCCAGGGCCGAAGCGCGTGATTGACCAGTTTCGGGCATTCTGCACCGAACAGAATGTCACGCTCTGGGAAGGGCTGGACCTTCTCTTACAGGGTAGGGGACGCTAAGGGCGTCCCCGTCGCTCAAACCACTTTTTACAGAACCCCAAGAACGCCTTGTCAGGATTCTTGGGTGCATCAAGCCCACCGTCAGCCATCCAGCTCCGCCACTCGCTTTCAAGGACGTATACGTCCCAACCGGGGGCAACCTGGCGCGCCTCGGCCAAGGTCTCCGGGCTAACCCGCACGGACGCAAAGCTTGGCACGCCCGCGCTTTGCTGATCTTCCAGCATTGTACCGCGGTTAGTGAAAGTGATCATGTCTTCGTCCATCTGGACGCCATAGTCTGGGATGTGTGCATGCTCTTTGTCATGATCCACGATATTCTGTATCAGCCGCCGAAACTCCCTCAGGGTCGATGAAGAGCCGCATTTTCTCTGAAGAACGGGCAGGGTGATCCGCCATTCTTTCTTTTGTCCGCAGTGCTTGCGCGCTAGCTCGTAAAGGCGGCGCTCAATCGGTTTTCGCAGACGGAAATAGTCGCGATGGAAGGTTAGGACTTCCTTCGCCCGGATCGCGTTGAAGACCCAATCCGAAAGCTGGACTTCGATCTCTTGCATCCGCCCGTCGCGGGTCTGTCGGACGATCCTTGCCCGGTCGATGATGCTGAAAATATCGAGCTGCTCCGTTTCGCCGGTTACGATATTCGTCTCAATCTGCGTGCCTTGAAGCCGGATCAGGGCGCTTCGCAGGGCGTCGTAGCCACGGCCATCAGTGACGCGGTTTGTCGCCTTCAAGAAGTCGTATGCCTTCATTCTCAGTGTCTTGGACGGCGTTTTGCCATCATTGATCGCAGCCATCAGTTGGCTGATACAATAAATCAGGACATCACGGTCGTGGATGGTCGCCAGCCCTTCAGCAGAGGGCTTCACTTCCACAAAGTTCTTGCCGGATTCGTCTTCGTATCTGCGGATGCGATGGTCAGGCTTCGTCGAAAGCGAGAAAATCGGGTGCGCCATTGAGGCCATATCCCCCTTAGGGGCGGCATCGAAAATATCACAGACGAAAAGGTCTGCCTGTTCGAGACGATCAGGCAGAAGCGGAGATTTTGTTTCGTTCGTGATTTCACCCACCATACACCTACTTTCGTGATTTCACACACGCCGTCAAGGCCCTTCGTGATTTCACACACGGCAAGGGTGCTTTCGTGACTTTACACACGTTTCTTCGTGACTCTGCACACGCTCTTTCGTGACTCTGCACACAGTGCGCTTAGAATATCTCTTTTGGTTCAGATACTTACATACACTTATCCACAGCGTAACACCTATTTTAACACCATATAACACTCACAGGGGCATAGCTTCAGGGTCAGCCTCTGTAGAAAACACAAACTTCAGCCTCTGTAGTCGAATGGGTCCAAACCCCACCAATGATGCCGCAACCAAAGCCGGAATCGGCCAGGATGCGGGGCAGGGCGATGGTCAAGCCAAGTGCCAGGACCAACCCAAAGAGTGCTATGAATGGAATGCGCTTTTTCCAGCGTCCCGCCCTTTCCTGATCAGCCCGTAACCGCTGAAGGGTGGTTTCTTCCTGTTCGACCAGATCTTCCAGCCTGTACGCGGCATTGCACCGGTCAGCTTCAAAACTGGAATGCAGAATCTCCAGTCGGTCCAGGACTCTGCCGATTGTCTTGTCCAGTTCCTGCTCGATGTGGCGCGCATAGCGGGCAGGGTCGGTCTGCTGTTTGGCAGCACGCGCAGCATCCAGAATTGCATCCATCCCGCCTATCACCGTGTCGATCAATGTGAGCTGGAGAGCGCCCTGCTCGTCGATCTTGTCCGACATCTTGGCAAGCACGCCACTATGAAGGTCGATGGTTTCACGAAGTTCGGCATCAGAGAGGGCGGCAGTGGCAAGACCGAGGGCAGGCATCAGGATATCCGTGTTATGAGATCAGCTATAAGATTTATGAGTTAGGTGTTGCGGGTTCAGATTTAGGATTTACGGGTTCCGCGTTCGGGGGCAGGTAAAGCCCGTCGAATTCCCTGTCGGCAAAGTAGCGTAGCTTGCGGGCGATGATCACCGGCTTGCCCTGGACGCGCAGCAGCTGGACCGAGGGGTCAATCTGCATGATTTCATCCGGGGTCATCAGGTCGCGCGCTGCGATGTGCTGGGTAGTGGTGGCAATGTCGCCGGGCCGGTGGCTTTCGGTCTGATAGCCGATGGTTTCTTTGCCCATGCTTTGACTGAGCCATTTGGCGGTCTCAAAATCGTTCACCCCGAAGGTTTGTAGCACGCCCGCGTTGGCGACGAAGGTGCTGGCCCGCGCGCCGTAGAGGTCTTTGAGCTGGCTCATGTCCTGAAGGATCGGCCAGAGTTGCAACCCATAGCCCGCCATCAGTCCCATGGCGCGTTCCACCGCTTCCAGACGGCCTAGAGCTGCGAACTCGTCGAGAAGGAACAGGGCGGGCTGTTTCAGGCGCTGTGAGCCTGCCTGAGCGGCTTCCGCGTCCCTTGCGATATCCTGAAGCGCCTGAGCCACCAGAAGGCGCAGCCAGCGGCTGTAGGCATCGAGGCGGTTCGGCGGCAGGACGAGGAAGATCGAGGTCAGATCATGCCGCAGGGCCGAGAACTGGAAGTCTGACCGCGCCGTGGCAGCAACGATGCGGGGGCTGTCGAGGAAATGGGTGTGGCGCTGCGCCGAAGACATCACCGAGGCCGCTTCGCGGTCAGATTTGCCAAGGAAGCGGTTGGCGGCGCGGGCGATCAATCCCCCGGCGGCGGCACTGTCCTGCATCAGCTCCAGAAGGGCGCGGAACTTTTCGGGCGGCAGAGTCAGATATTCCCGCACTGTGGCAAGTGTCTTGCGATCCTGATCTTCATGCGCCACGGCGCACATGATCAACCCTGACAGCAGCGCCTTGGCCTCTTCGTTCCAATGCGCGTCTGACTGTTGGCCGGGTGGGTCCATCACCAGAGCTTCGGACAGAGAGGCTGCATCTTCGCCCAGGTCGAGGCTTTCCGGTGACAGTCGCCCGAGGGGGTTATAGGCCGAGGCGGGCAGGCCGGTGACGCCGAAGGGGTCGAGGATATGGACCGTGCCGAACCGCTTGCGCGCCTCGCCCGCGATCTTCGCATTCTCGCCTTTGGGGTCGATCACCAGCACCGAGCTCGGCACCGTCAGCAGGTTCGGGATCACCGTTCCAACACCCTTGCCCGCCCGTGTCGGGGCGAGGGTCAGCAAATGCGCCGGGCCGTCGTAGCGCATCAGCTTGCCAGTTCCGATGTCGCGCCCGATCAGCAGGCCGTCTTCTGACTGGAAGGCCTTACGCTCTGCCTTGGAAGCAAAGCGCGCCGAGCCGTGGCTATCGCCCCGGTCTTTGCGGAAGAGCGTGTCCAGGCGGTGCATTTGCGCCCAGAGCACAGTCACCGTCACCCAGGCCACCAGATAGAGCAGGACGAAGACGCCCATACGGATGACGCCGGAGAAGAGGCCTGAATCGCCGAGCAGGTTTGCAAGCCAGAGCTGCACCAGCATATTGGCCATGGTCGCGCCCAGGGTGGCAACGCCAAGGCCCATGATCAGCTGTATCAGCATCAGGGGTGAGGCAATCAGAAACACCCCGATCCGCGTCAGGGTCATAAGAACGGTCCCGATCATCTTCATGCCGGGGCCTGTGCCTCGTCAGTTTTGCTTGGGGTTCCAGCTGGTAGGGCAGGGGGCGAAGATGCGGGGGCGGGCTGCTTCGCATCCCAGCCTTCAAAAGCCTTGCGGTCCTGTTCGCGGGGCAGGTTGCGGATCAGGCGTTCGATCATGGCGGCGGCATTGGAATCCCGTTCCGCCAGATCGACAAGCGCGCCGCCCAGAATGATCTTGCGCCGGGTATCGAGCTTGCGCGCCTTCGTCGCTTCCCGGTTCTTCAGGGCAAGAAGTCTGGCCTTGGCTTGGGCATAGCGTTTCTCTGCCCGGTCCAGTTCTGTTTCTGCCATTTTGCCCGCCCGTATCTGCGATACTCTTTAAGAAGAAGTCTGAATTGACTGCACAACTTCTAGCGTGTACCCGTAGGCCTGTAAAGGACAAGGGCGCACTTATGCAAACTCTTCACCTTCGGTTTCGAGATTTGCGTGCGATCCTCTTGGGGGTTCCCCCCAGCCGATGGCCAACCCCTTCGATGCGATGCGCATCGACATGGAAGGGCGCGCTGCCCCTTCCAAACCTTCCCAAGCCAACCTGCGCGGTTGGATTGCGTCCCGCTGTCCCTGCCGCTCTCATTGGAACTGGCCCCGAGAGCGGGGCGGTTCCGCGAGGTCGTCAGCGCCAGCGGGCGATCCGGTTCCGGGCTTCCCGCGTTGGGGATGCCCTGCCGGATCGGGTTTGCCGCGCTGTGCTTGTCCGGCAAACAGTTGCCCATCCTGGCGATGGCCCCGCGCGTCACCGGCAGCATGATCGCCCGCCTGTCGGCATGGCTGCATGTCTGCCTGTTTGCGCGGTGGCATACCCGCCCGGATGGTCATCAGGCCGCATGCAAATTTGCATATCTGCCTGTTTGCATGCCGGGCTATTTGCCCGCCTTTGCCCGTCAGCGGATCGGTAAGGCGCACGCATGGCGAGCTACCACCTCTCCGTCAAAACGGTCAAACGCAGCGCCGGGCGGTCAGCCACGGCGGCGGCGGCCTATCGGTCAGCCTCTGTTATAGCGTGCGACCGGGAAGGGCGCATGCACGACTACACCGCCAAGCGGGGTGTCGAGGCCTGCTTCATTCTCGCCCCCACCGATGCGCCAGAATGGGCGCATGACCGGGCCGCGCTGTGGAACGCCGCCGAGGCGCGCGAGACCAGGTCCAATTCGGTGACCGCCCGCGAATGGGAGCTGGCCTTGCCGTCCGAGATATCGGACGCGGCGCGGATCGAGATCACGCGGGCCTTCGCCGCGCAGCTGGTTGAGCGGTATGGCGTGGCGGCAGACGTTGCTATCCATGCCCCGCACCGCGAGGGTGATCAGCGCAATCATCACGCCCACATCCTGACCACCACCCGCGTTTTGTCTGCCGAGGGTCTGACCGACAAAACCCGCATTCTTGATGCGGCCAGCACCGGCGGGCCGGAGATCGAGGCCATGCGCGGGGTTTGGGCCGAGCTGCAAAACCACGCGCTTGAACTGGCAGGGCAGGCGGAGCGCGTCGATCATCGGTCGCTGGAGGTGCAGCGTGAGGTTGCGCTGTCTCTGGGCGACACGGTGAAGGCCGAGGAACTGGACCGCGAGCCGGAGCTGAAGCTTGGCCCCGCCGCCAATGCCATCGAGCGCCGCGAACAGTTTGCCGCCGAGGCCGAAGGCCGCGACTATGAACCGCTGACCCACCGGGGCGCGCGGGTGCATGCCACCCGTCAGGCCAAGGCGATGTTCGCGGAAATGCGCGAGCGGTTGGAGCTGGCGCGCGATGCCTGGGCCGAGGCGCGCGAAGAAGGGCAGGGTCACGTCAGCGCCGGGTTGGCGGCGTTACGCGCCGTCGCAGGGCGGCAGGCGAAGGAGCTGGACCAGGACGAGATCAAGCAACGACTGGCGCGCATTGCCGGGCGTGAACTTAGGGCAGGCCAATCGGCCCATGATGCAGGGGCCGATGCTATCCGCGACCGGCTCAAGCAGGTGCATGGGCGGGACAAGCCCGATCCGAGGGGCGAGCAGCAGCGAAAGCTGGACGAAGAGCGCGAAAAACAGCGTCAGCTTGAGCTGGAACGGCAGCGCGCGCGCGATAGAGATTTGGGTTGGGAGCTGTGACAAGTGCGAAAGCGCGGGTTGGTATGACGGTCAGGATATGCCGCTTCCGGCTGGAGATTTATGACGTCATCACCTATGACACAGAAACAGGCTTGACAGGGCCTTGGGAGGGGGACGGCATCATGGAAAAATTTCGATGAATGACATTGCGGCATCGTCCACGCCATACCGCCAGCAAAATGCCTTTACCCCTTGCCGAGCTAAGCTTCGAGAAATTGCGATATCACATGAATTATGATGAACTACCCCGCTCTGCTCTAATCCGCTTACTTGAAGAGCACGATGAAGCTCTTCGTCAGGCCGGAAAAGACGGTATCGTAATGAACTATTCGGGGCGCACTGCACCGTGGCAGATCATACGCCAAGTTAAGCCAAAACTAAGCATAATTTCCAAAAAGCTGTCTTGCGGTGAAGAAGCTAAGCAGTGCGAAAATGAAATATGGGATGGTGAAAATCTATCTACTATGGTCAGCCTCTATAGGCATCGGGGGAAAGTCGACTTAATTCTGACCGATCCGCCTTACAACACAGGCTCAGACTTTAGATACAACGACAAGTGGGATCAAGACCCGAATGACCCTGACCTTGGCGACCTAGTTGCTGAAGACGATGGGTCGCGGCATAGCAAGTGGCTGAAGTTTATGACGCCACGAATCTGGATGATGAAGGAAATGCTGCGGCCCGGAGGAGTCATAGCGATTTGTATTGATCATCGAGAACTGTACCGCCTCGGCATGTTGATGGATGAGATTTTTGACGAAGAAAATCGACTTGCTATCATAAATTGGCAGAAAACGGCAGCGCCTAGGCCAGACAAGTCGCATGTTTCCACCTCCACAGAGTATGTCCTGGTTTATGCTAAAGACCTTGCAAAGACTCGCACCTTCTCTCTGGGGCGGTCTGAGCAGGACAATAAGAGGTACTCCAACCCTGACGATGACCCCAAGAATCTTTGGAGAGAAGGCAACCTGACCGCACGTAGTGCGTCCCCAAAGGATGAGTATGGCATCCAATCACCTTTCACCGGAGAGGTTCACTATCCAGCAGGGCACGGCTCATGGAGGCATCCTAAGGCAAACATTAAAGGATGGCTTCAAGAGTGGGGGACCACGTATGAGGAGCGTGATCTTGGCGATGGACGAGCCCCCGCGCTCATGGTCGTGGGAGCAAGCAGCAACAAGGTATCGACAGCGGTATCCAAAAAGGCGCTGTCCCGTCTTTCTAAGCCAAATTGGCCCTTTGTGTGGTTCGGTCGCGACGGCAAAGGACGGCCTCGCGTTAAGACTTATCTTGAAGGGATTAAGCGGGGCAAGGTTCCTGTCACATATTGGGCCGAAGAAGAAGATGGCTATCCAGTTGAGTTAGATGCAGCATCTTGGGGATTTAAGGAGTCTGGACGAACTAGCGATGGTGTCAGTGAGCTAACCTCAGTTGTTGGACCGGGTCACGGCTTTACGACGGTAAAGCCACTAAAGCTATTCAAGAAGCTGATCCAGCTTTGGTGTCCTGATGGAGGGCTAGTTCTCGATCCGTTTGCGGGATCGGGAACAACTGGTCATGCTATTTTGCATCTTAATCACGAAACCAATGCTTCTCGGCGCTTCATCATGATTGAGCAGGGAAACAGCGATAAGAAAGATCACTATGCGAAAACACTGACAGCGGATCGAATCCGCCGGGTGATTACAGGAAACTGGGCCTCCGGGCCGCAGCCTGCGCTTGGTGGAGGCTTTCGTTTTATTCAGATGAAGCGTGAGAAGATCGACGCTGGAGCAGTTATTGCACTCGCGCGTGAGGAAATGATTGATCTCCTTCTGAATAGCTATTGGGATAAGTCGGAGAAAGTTCGCTCATACTTGCATCGTTATGAAATCGGCGCTCATAAATATCTCTTCGCAACAAATCCTAAGAACGAAGGTTTCTTCCTTATTTGGGATAACCCTGAAACACCATCCGTTCTAAATAGAGATGCCTTTAAGGCGATAATGCTAGAAGCCGAAAAGGCGAAGCTTACAGAGCGTTATCATGTCTATGCGTCAATCGCACCATACACTGGTGCAGGAGTAGAGTTTTACAAGATCCCTGACCGTGTTCTGGAGCATATTGGTTTCAACGCGCGCGCAGATGCATACTCTAATGTGGTGGACGAAAATGATTGAGTTAAAGGTTTTCCAATCTGCTGCCGCTGGCTTGATTGCAGATCGTTTTGCTTTCTACGCTACGCATCCCGATCGCCCACGAAAAGGCACTCAACCTCGGCCTTTCTTTCAAGCGCTTTCGGCCCTGACTGGTGCAGGAAAGACGCCGATTCTCGCGGACGCTGTCACACGGATGAGAGCGCATTTGCATGCCGAACCTATCGTTCTTTGGATGTCAAAAGCCCGCTCTGTTGTGGGTCAGACCCTTACAAATTTCTCGGAGGGTGGAAAGTACAGCCATCTCGTCGAAGATTTCCGTGTTCTGCCAATAGGTAACATTACCCCTGCACTGTTGAGTGATCCAAGCGCGCCGCTACTCATCACAACCACTACAGGTCTATTCAATAATAAGGAGCAGGCCGAGGGGAATCTCCAAATCTACAAGCGGGACAAAGATACCTTTGGTGATGAAAGCCCCTGGGAGCGATTGATTGCCCGGCCTGGTGTAGGCACACGGAGACCGCTTATTGTCGTCTATGACGAAGGGCACAACCTTTCAGAGCAACAGGCCGAGCTATTGGCTGAGCTTCAGCCAGATGCATATCTTTTGGCAAGCGCAACGCTTCGTCTTCCTGTCGCATTCTCCAAATCTGTTGTTAGTCCGATTGAGCTTTGGGTTGAGGAATGCGGCCAAACTGATGCCTTCAGTAAGCTCCTAGCAACAAATGAAGATGGCGAGGTCAAGCCTGAGCTTTTTATTACCACGATAGTGGACAGTGAAAAGGTGGTTACGGCTCAGCTTGTAAAACGAGCTTTGCAGTTTGATGGTACTACTGCGGCGATGGGAAGTTCCATTGATGAGCTGTTCGACAGATTGCGCCTACTTGAACAGGCTGTAGAAGATGAAAATCTTCAGTTTTCACCAAAGGCGATCTACGTTTGCAAGACCAACATAACTGACGATGGATCACGTGACGATCCATCCCTTCCCTTTCTGAAGCGCGAAGCGCCGCCAATTCGAATTTGGAGATACCTTGTCGAACAGAAGGGCGTATCCCCAGATCGAATTGCGATTTACGCCAACCTTGCTTTTGAGTCTGGGACCAAGCCAGATGCGGTTAATCTTTATTCTAAAGGGGATAATGATTTCGACCAGTTTTCGGCTGGAGACTATCAACATATCATTTTCAACCTTGGCCTTCAGGAGGGCTGGGACGATCCTGCTTGTAATCTTGCCTATATAGACAAGAGCATGGGATCAAGTATTCAAGTTGAGCAGATTATGGGGCGCGTACTACGACAGTACGGGGCGACACATTATGATAATCCCCTCCTTAACACAGCACATTTCTTCGTGCGTGTTGATCGTGAAAATGTATTCACCGATTCCATAGAGAAGGTGAAGGCTAAGTTAAAAGCTGAAGGCGCTCCACTCTCTATCTCTAGTAACTTCGGTGGAGCAGGTGCCGGCTCTGAAGACCAGGACCCAAGAGAACTAGACGGAGTTGCACTTCATCACATTTTTGTCGACTCTGAGGCTGCGCGCACGCGTATAGGTGAGCTTATAAGTGACTTTCCATGTTTTTCGGAGGGAGATGCAAATACAGTTGCTGGTGCAAAAGGTGCATCGACTGTTATCGGCGTTCTTGGGGAGAGTACACCTCAGCAAGTGCAATGGCAGGATATTGGGAATACAAACCCTGTTCGTCTTCGCTGGCTTGTAAGCACGGCGATGAAGTCGCGCTCTTCGAGGGTACTTGCGGTTTCAGATTTACACGATGCAAAGTTTGATGTTCGGGTTCAGGCGCAAAGTAAAGCTGATAGACTTTCAGAGAAGCTTGCTGCCGATGCTACGGAAGCGTTTTATTCACTTTCAGAACTAGTATATGAGAGTGGAATGCCGTTCAACTTTGGGATTCTACGAGTTGGCAAGAAAGCGGCGAGCTTTAGCAATTCACTTTATTCTCGCTATGCAGGCCTTAATAAGTTTGAGCTACCCTTCGCAACTGCCCTTGATAGTGTAGGGCTACCTTGGCATCGCAATCCATCATCGGGAGGGTTCTATATTCCACTCCTCTCCGAGGGTGATACGGCCAACTTTTATCCTGACTTTATAGTTTGGAAGAAGGGCATGGTTTACTGTTTGGATACAAAGGGGAGCCACCTTTTGACGGATGCGGTGGCGAGAAAGCTTTTTGACATTCAAGAGGATCACAAAACTCGTGTTCTTACACGCTTCATTACTGAGGGTAAGCAGGCTGCTCTGAAGGCAAAGGCTCTCCCTGGTGGCTACACTGTGTGGAAAATGAAGAGTGGCAACCCAACGCCAATTCACGTTGATTCACTGGATGCAGCGGTCAAAGAATGCCTGCGATAGCCTTTCAGTTGGCTCTGCGCTCTACGTAATGTGCAATCCCGCCCGTGGGCGGGATCATCTTCATCAAATGTCAGAGATGGGGTCGACGGGCAAGACCCGCTCACCCCACCTCTGGCGATCTTTGAATCCTAGTTTCCGCCTGCCATCCGGGCAGGCCCGAGAAAACCGGCAAGCGCCGCCGCAAGCGGCGTCGGTTCCGGTCGAGAAATCCGGTTCCTCCCACGCGCAGGCGCGCGGTTCCCTCCCAATTTCACGCCCTCCACCCAGTTGTCACGGTCCTGCCCGGCCGCAGGACGGGCTTTGCCCTTACCTGCTCTGCCGTCCGGAATGCATGGGCATTCCAGACAACAGAACAGGAAGGCCCGCCCATTGGCGGAAAAGGGAAGAGAAGCCCGGCCCGCCCGACAACGGAGGGTCACAAATGACCGATGCTAAATTCGACGTTTACAGCCATGTCACGGAACAGATCATTGCCCAGATCGAGGCCGGAACCCCGCCGTGGCGCAAGCCTTGGACAGGGGGAGCCGCAGGCACCGCCCTGCCCATGCGGTGGAACGGCGAAGCCTATCGCGGCATCAACATTCTGATGCTTTGGGCTATGGCCGCTGCAAAGGGCTACAGCTCAGAACGTTGGATGACTTTCAAGCAGGCCCAAGAGCTTGGGGGCCATGTGCGCAAGGGTGAGAAGTCTTCTACCGTGGTCAAATTCGGCACCGTCGAGCGCGAAGACGAAAACGGCGAAGAACGCCAGATCCCCTACGCCCGCGCCTATCGCGTTTTCAACGCCGACCAGATCGAAGGGCTTGCCGCCGACTTTTACCTTCTGCCCGATCCGCCCCGCGATCTTGGCACCGTGGCAGACCCCGAGCTTGAGGCATTTTTTGCGGCGACCGGCGCGCAGATCGACAGCACCGAGGAACCGCGCGCTTATTACAATCTGAAAACCGACCGCATCCACATGCCGCTGATTTCCACCTTTCACCGCGCCGCAAGTTACTACGGCACCTTGGCGCATGAGCTGACCCATTGGACAGGGGCCGCGCAGCGGCTGGACCGTTTCAGCCGCTTCAATGACCGCAAGGCCTATGCGTTCGAAGAGCTGGTGGCCGAAATCGGAAACTGCATGCTTTGCGCCCAGCTTGGCCTTGAGCCTGAATTTGACCAGAGCGCCGCTTATGTCGAAGGCTGGTTGAAGGCACTGAAGGAAGACAATCGGGCAATCTTCAGGGCCGCGTCCGAGGCACAGAAGGCCGTGGATTACATCATGGCCCGCGCCGCGCAGGTTGACCGGATGGCCGCCGAATAGGGGCCAGACCTACCGAAAACCTTGAGGCCCCCGCGATCTAGTGGGGGCTTTTTGCTTAGAGGGTCTGCCCTGGTCGCAGGCGGGTTTAGAATGACCTGTCGTCAGGCAACCTAAAGGCCACCTGACGACAGGCCCGGCGCTTCGCGCGGACGCCCCCAATGGTGGCGGTGATAGCGCAGACGCTATTCAGCAGCGATCAACGTCGGAACGGCGGAAACGTCCACTTCGCGGGAAGCGTGCCAAGCGTCATAGGCGCCCTGCATCCTGATCCAGACCAACGGTTCGTTGCCGAACAGTTTGCCAAGACGCACGGCGACCTCTGCGCTGACTGGTTTCCGCTCGGCTAGGACGTCGTGAAGATGCTGGCGCGAAATGCCAAGCATGCGCGCGATTTCTGCTTTGGCCTTGCCGGTCGCGGGGATCACATCCTCACGAAGCAATTCGCCCGGATGCGTCGGGCAACGGTCGGGGTTGCGGCTCATTATCGCCTCCTAGTGATATTGCTCGAAGTCCAGGACATAGGCATCGCCGTCCCTGAACTCGAAGGTGATGCACCACGGACCATTCACATGGACCGTGTAGCGGGTCGGGTTGTGGCCCTTCAGGCCATGAAAGTCGAAACCGGGAAGGTTCATGTCCTCAGGCGCGGTTGCAGCGTCAAGAACATCCAGCCGCCGCAGGATGCGCGGGTGCATTCGTGCGTCAATCTTGGACTTGCCTGTTTCCCAGAGGGCTTTCAGCTGTTTGTTGGTGAAGCTCTTAATCATGGCGATGTGTAGTCTATCTGCTTACGCATGTCAACATATAGCTTACACTTCGAGCTTGCTATTGGAAAATGTGGTAAGTCGAGCGGGAGGGGGTATGCGGTAGGTCCGACCGCTTGTCGGTCAGGCGCGGTTCGACTAGGTTTGCGTTCACATAAGGCGAGGAAGACGCTTCACCCCTACCCAGCAAGAAATGAGGCCCTTTTGAAGAAGCGTGTGCTAATAACCGACGTGGACAATACCCTGCTTGATTGGCAGGAGCTGTGGTACCAGACCTTCTCCGCGATGACGGACAAGGTTCTTGAAATATCGGGCGTCAGCGCGGAAGTCCTTTACGCTCAGTGTAGCGTGGTTCACCAACGGTACGGCACGAGTGAAGCGACATTATCCGCACCATGCAGAAGGCGCTCGGCCCGCAGGGAGGCGAACGCGATCCCATGAGCTTTCAAATCCATGACGGAGCGCCAGAGACACCCATCGTCGGCCGCGTCGTGGACAAGCACCTGTCGGACGAGCTGGGCGAGAACCTGACCATTGTGGTGGACGGGATCGACGGCAGGACGCACCACATCGCAGGCATCGCGCCCGAGCGGCTGGAGGACGCCCGCGTTTGCAGCGTCGTCCAGATCGGCCCGGCCGAGGCGACCGCCCGACCGTCCGAACGCGCCATTGCCGCCATCACCGAGGACGGCATCTATCGTCCGAGCCGCCATCTGGAGCAGGCGAAGTTCGAGGGCCGCGTTCCGGGCGGCGATTATGAGGGCTATGTCGATGCCCATGTCCGGCGACTGGAGGCATTGCGCCGCGCCGGGATCGTCGAGAGGATCGACGCCGACCAATGGCGCATCCCCGATGATCTGGTCAGCCGCGCCGCCGCCTATGACGCCGGCCGTGACCGGCAGGCCAGCGTTCGCATCCTTTCCCCGGTCGATCTAGGCAAGCAGATCGGATCGGACGGCACGACATGGCTGGACCGGCGATTGGTCCATGGCGAAACGGCCGACCTTGCGCCGGCCGGCTTCGGCCAGCAGGTGCGTGAGGCGATGGACCAGCGGCGCGAGCATCACATCGAACAGGGCGATGCCACCCGAGCACGGAACGGCCGCATCTTCTACCGGCGCAGCCTTCTCGCCACCTTGCGCGAGCGGGAGGTTGCCCGCATTGGCGCGGAGATGGCCGAGGGCAAGGGGTTGCCGTTCCGTGCCGCCACGGACGGCGAGAACGTCAGCGGCAAGTTCACCGGGACCGTTCAGCTATCGAGCGGCAAGTTCGCCGTGGTGGAAAAGAGCCATGAGTTCACGCTTGTCCCGTGGCGGCCGGTGATCGACCGCCAGCTCGGCCGCGAGATCACTGGCGTCGTGCAGGGCGGATCGGTGTCGTGGCAGTTGGGGCGAAGGCATGACCTTGGCCTTTAGCACATACGCGTGTTTCATCCGGTATCTATCATGCCCCGTGTATCTCACGCTGGATGCCGGCTATTGTAGGGGCCATCATTCAAGCGAGCAGTAGAAAAGAAGATATGCCGAGACCGAAACTTCATCCTGCATTCCCCAAGTGGCGTGTCGTTTGAGGTGAAGATCGCCTGTATCCGAGCGCTAGACAAGGATTTTCTGCCGCAAGCGGCACCTGCGGTCGCGCAGACTGCTGGATCTGGACGGATCAGACCGCGAAGCCGCTGTTTCCTTGCCCAGGGGCGGCGTTTTTCAGCGCAGCGGACAGATCTGTCCAGCCGCTTTCGTTCAGTTTGAGCGTGGATCGCGATCATGCGCATAGCGGTGGCGCTCGCAATCGGCGGATAGCGGCGAGGATGGCGCGTACCATCGTGCCGGTGACAGCGACCTCGGCCAGCTGGAAGGTGATGGTGCGGGCGTGACGGACCACACGTGCCCCGATCTTGATCAGCTTCAGTTGCAGGCTGGTCAACGACCAGTCGGCCATGGCCTCGGGCAGCTCGATGCAGCGCAAGAAGGTGGCCAGGTTGTACGCCAGGGCGTGCAGTTGCAGCCGCACCTCATTGTCGCGGAACTTCCGGCACGACAGCCGCGTCCAGCGAAAGGCGTATTTGCCCTCTTTGATGTGCTGCTCGGCGGTGCCGCGCTGGTTGTAGAACCGCACCACCCAGTCCGGCTCCATCGGCAGGTTGGTGACGATGAAGCCGAAACGCGGGAACAGTTCGCCCGGATGCCATTCGATCTTGGCGATCACCCGGCGTTCCTTGTCCCAGGACGCCGCCTGATACTCGAATTCCTCGAAGAACCGCTTGACCTTGGTCAGTGACGGCCGCCCGACAGGGCGCGTTAGCCGATGCGCGATCTTGTCCTTGAGGACCGCGTTTGCGGGCAGCCGGATGGCGTAGAAGAACCGCGCTTCTTCCAATCGCTCATAGATCGCCGGGATCGCGTAGGCAGCATCGGCCCGGAAGAACCTGCCACCAAGGTCGCGCTCCGCGTAGCGCGCAATGACGGGGTCGAGAACATCACGCCAGCCATCGGCGCTGTGGACGTTGCCATGGCGCAGGGCGCAGCGTTCCAGCATCCCGAACTGGTTGAACAGAAAGTTGGGGTGATAGCAGCTACAGTCGAAATGGCCATTCCAGGCGGACCCTTCCTGGTCGCCATGGGTCGGGCTGACCGAGCTGTCCATGTCCAGAACGATGTACTTCAGCCCGTTACGGTCATGGAACCGGTCGATCCATTGCCCGTTCAGGTCGGCCAGCGCGGCACGGTTCCCGGCCAGAGCCAGCGTCTCGGTCTCGAACCGTCCCATCTGCGATGCCGAGGCCGCTTGTGCATCGACCGCTCTGCCGCCGACAACTTGGCGCATGACCGGATCGCAGGCGAGACGGTTGGCGTCGTTGACATCCTCGTATCCGGCCAGCCGCCCAAAGACTGATTGCCGGAACAGGCCGTCGAGCCGATGGACCGTGTTCTTGCCAGAGCGAGTATCGCGCAGCGCCGCTGACGCCAAATCGGACAACCCGAGCGCGTCATCAAGCTCGCGCATCACCAGAAGGCCGCCGTCGGAACTGAGCTGCGTGCCGCGAAATTCCAGCCGCACGCGAGGGTCGAAATCCACCCGATCTGCCCGTTGCAAGCCCGCACCCTCTGGGTGATCCATAAAACGCGCCCCTCGCAGCCTTCAACACCATGTTTTATATAGGAAATATAATGGTCAGGACAGCGAAATCAGCGCCTTACTTGGGAAATGTGGGTTCATAGCGATGAGTTCATTCTAGATACCGCGCTAGGCATCCTTCTTCAGAAAGGTCCATCGGCCTTCACCCTCTCCGATGTTGCGGAAGCGGTCGGCATCTCGCGGGCTGCACTGATCCAGCGGTTCAAAGACAAGGCGACGCTGCATCTAAAGGTCATGGAGCGCAACACGCAGGAGGTGCGCGACTATTTCGCGGGTGCGAGTCCCGAAAAGGGCCTCGATCCGCTGTGGGCGATGCTCAAGGACCTCATCGCCGGTATGGGTGACGGTGCCGGAACGGAAGGCTACCTTCTTCTATTGTGGGGAGACGTTCAGGAGCCGTCGCTTCGCGCCCTTGCGGCGGAGCGGAACAGACTGGTCCTGAAAGCTATCGAGGCACGACTGCCCGCCGGGCCGCGCCCACCCGAGCATACCGCCGGCTTGATTCAGACGGTCATTCAGGGGTCTTGCATGCAATGGCTCGTTGAGCCGGAAGGCGAGCTAGCGGCTTTCATGACCAAGCGCACCCACATGCTTCTGTCCGTCCTCTATCCCGACCATGTGTTCGGGTAACACCATCTGGAGGGTTGTTTATAACAGTCGTGTCGGTTATTTATAAGGCGTGCGCCACGGTATCGCCGGGCACGGAAACCCGGAACGACTATCATGCCTATACAAGAACCCAGCCCGTTGGGGGGCGAACGACAAAAAGCACTGCCTGCGCCAACCTTGGCGCTGAACCTCATGGCCGACGAGTTCGATGCGTTGAACGCGAGCAGCGGGCCGCAAATCGCTTATCGCGACCTGTTCTGCCCACACATGGACCTGCCGCGCGCCTTGCGGAACTGGTCAGAGGCTCGGGGCGTCCAGTTGCGGAGCCTTCGCAAAATCACGCATGAGCGCGGCGGTCGGTCGCAGAAGGTGCTTTTCGGCCTTCATGACGGTTATGCCGTTGAAAGCGTTCTGATCCGTCGTCACGACGGACACACCGCCTGTATTTCGTCACAGGTTGGATGTGCCTTCGCCTGCCAGTTCTGCGCTTCCGGCCAAGCCGGCCTCAAGCGCAACCTTTCGGCGGGCGAGATTGTCGAACAGGTCGTTCAACTCGGGCCGAAGGTCAACCGGATCGTGTTCATGGGCATCGGCGAGCCTTTGAACAACTACGAGCAGGTGATGAAGGCGATTCGTATCCTGCGCGACCGGCGAGGGATGAATTTTCCCACCACGGGAATCACGCTTTCGACCATCGGCATACCGAAGGCTCTAGCGCAATTGCGAGAAGAGCATCTGGCGATCAATCTGACTATATCGCTGCATGCGACGACGCAGGAAGTTCGCGACCGTCTCATCCCCGGATCGCGTAAGCACGACATCAAGGAAGTCATCGCGCGCGCTTCGTCATGGGCGGAACGGCACAACCGGATCGTCACCTTTGTCTATCTGGTCCTCCCCGGCATCAACGACACGCTTGCTGATGCGAAACGGCTTGCCGGTCTCATGAACAAGCGAAGGGCGCGTGTGAACCTTATGCGCTGGAATCCTGTCGATGGCATCGCGCTTGATCGAACCGGCGACCGCAGCCTCGGACTTTTCCGTGAAGTGCTGGATCGCGCCGGTGTGCCGGTCGTGGTGCGGGATACACAGGGGCGGGATATTTCGGCGGCATGCGGTCAGCTCTGGTTGCGCGATCTGCGCGGAATCCCGGTCGAAAAACGCGGAGCCACAAAAAAGGCCGCCTAGCGGGAGCTTAGGATGCGGCGTTCGAAAAGACATGCGAACGATGCCTTCCGATCAAGTGAAACGCTGCTCGGGTCGCGCATACCTCTCTTGTCGCTGATCCAGACGCTTGCGGTCGCTGAATATCTCAACTTCCGCCACGCAGCGAACGCACTCGGGGTTGCACAATCCAGCGTCAGCGCCCGCGTGAAGGCGCTGGAAGAAGACCTTGGCATCCTCCTGTTCGAGCGTCGTGCGCGTGGCGTTCGGTTGACCGAAGCCGGACGCCACTTCGTCGAGCGGATCGCAGCCGGCGTCGATCAACTCGACCATGCGGTGAAGACCGCAGGCATGGCGGCGACGGGGGAATGGGGCCGCCTGCGCATCGGCGTCCATGCCTTGATTCCGCGCAGCTTCCTCGCCGATCTGATCGGGCAGTATCGGGAAAACCATCCCGGCATCGAGGTCGAAATCACCGAAGGCACGGCCCGCGATGCGGTCATGCAGCTTCGTGCCGACCGGCTGGACGTGGCGTTCGTCGCTGGCACACCAGAGCTGCCCGACTGCCATACACGGCCGGTCTGGACTGAATCGCTGGTAGCGGTGCTACCGGATAGGCATCGTCTTGCCGGGCAGCCGGCAATCACTTGGGCCGATCTGGTCGGCGAAACCTTCCTTGTCCGCTATGGTGGCACTGGCCCGCAGGTTCATGACCATATCGTGCTGCGCCTTGCCGGGCGCTGGCCCGCGCCTTCGATACTGCGCTTCGACGTAGGACGTGGCACGCTACTATCCATGGTCGGACAGGGATTCGGCATTACCATCGTCGGGGCAGCGACGGCACTGCTGCCGACTGCCGGCATCACCTTCCTGCCTTTCGCCGATGAGCCAGAGCCGGTTGCCTTTACCGCCGTCTGGTCGCCGTTCAATCGAAGCGCCGCGCTCCGTGATCTGCTCTCTCTCGCAAAAGAAATGGGTCGGCTGATCCGCGTCGACTGAACCTCTGCCCGTTCCAGCCAACCGCCAAAGCAAGGCATAGGGGTTTCATACGGCCAAGAATGACGGGAACGTCAACAGCGGGGGATTGGGTGGCTACGAGCCAGCGATACGGCATTGCGAGGCAACAGCTGATCGTATAAGTGATAGCTAGTCAAATTTGTGATCGTGGAGTGGTCAGCATGGGAAATCCAAAGTCAGCAGACAAGTAAGCCGCAACAGCAAAATTGTTGTTGCGGCGCTCTGTGAGACCAATCCCATGTGATTGCTGATGTGCAGACGCCGCCCGAGATTTCTTAATCGAGCGGTTGACTTATCATGACCATCACACGCCCTGCATGGGCCTATACGCTGCCGGCAGCCCTACTGCTGATGGCTCCCTTCGACATCCTCGCTTCACTGGCGATGGATATTTATCTCCCCGTCGTTCCAGCGATGCCCGGCATCCTGAACACGACGCCCGCCATGATCCAACTCACGTTGAGCCTCTATATTGTGATGCTCGGTGTGGGCCAGGTGATTTTTGGTCCGCTCTCAGACCGCATCGGGCGACGGCCAATTCTACTTGCGGGCGCAACGGCTTTCGTCATTGCGTCTCTGGGAGCAGCTTGGTCTTCAACTGCACCAGCCTTTGTCGCTTTCCGTCTGCTTCAAGCAGTCGGCGCGTCGGCCATGCTGGTGGCGACGTTCGCGACGGTTCGCGACGTTTATGCCAGTCGTCCTGAGGGTGTCGTCATCTACGGCCTTTTCAGTTCGATGCTGGCGTTCGTACCTGCGCTCGGCCCTATCGCCGGAGCGTTGATCGGCGAGTTCTTGGGATGGCAGGCGATATTCATTGCTTTGGCTATACTGGCGATGCTCGCACTCCTAAATGCGGGTTTCAGGTGGCACGAAACCCGCCCTCTGGATCAAGCGAAGACGCGCCGATCTGTTTTGCCGATCTTCGCGAGTCCGGCTTTTTGGGTTTACACCATCGGCTTTAGCGCCGGTATGGGCACCTTCTTCGTCTTCTTCTCGACGGCTCCCCGTGTGCTCATAGGCCAAGCGGAATATTCCGAGATCGGATTCAGCTTTGCCTTCGCCACTGTCGCGCTTGTAATGATCGTGACAACTCGTTTCGCGAAGTCCTTTGTCACCAGATGGGGCATCGCGGGATGCGTAGCGCGTGGAATGGCGTTGCTCGTTTTCGGGGCGGTCCTGTTGGGGATCGGCGAACTCTTCGGTTCGCCGTCATTCCTCACCTTCATCGTGCCGATGTGGGTCATGGCGGTCGCCATTGTCTTCACTGTGTCCGTTACCGCGAACGGCGCTTTGGCAGAGTTCGACGACATCGCAGGATCAGCGGTCGCGTTCTACTTCTGCGTTCAAAGCCTGATAGTCAGCATTGTCGGGACATTGGCGGTGACGCTGTTAAACGGTGACACAGCGTGGCCGGTGATCTGTTACGCCACGGCGATGGCAGTGCTGGTGTCGTTGGGGCTGGCGCTCCTTCGGCTCCGTGGGACTGCCACCGAGAAGTCGCCAGTCGTCTAACCGACGACTGGAAGCAAGCCCGCTCCGATGCGGCGCAATAATCTTCGAAACCTCGTGAATGGCGGTATCCTGTCTGGCAAGATACCGCTCATTTCCCTTGTCCCGTGGCGGCCGGTCATCGACCGCCAGCTCGGCCGTGAGGTCATGGGCATCGTGCAAAGCGGATCGGTGTCGTGGCAGTTGGGGCGGCAAAGGGGCATAAGCCTCTAATCTGTTGTAGATGAACGCAGCCGCTCGAAACCAGCGATGAGGCTGTCGAGTCCGAAGTTGAACGCAGCATCCATGCCGTCTGTTTCCAACTCGTGAAACAGATCGTGCAGGAAGGACGACGGTGCTTGCTCGGACACATCTGGCCTGTCCGGAACTCTCTCATCGGCATCAGATGCCTGCTGCTCGAGAACGGAACCGACCACATAGTGACTGACCGCCCGGAGCGCCCAAACGGCGCGCTTCGGACAAAAGCCCTCCGCGCAGAGAAAGCGTATTTGCGTCTCGGCGGTGCCAAAATTCGGTTCTGTCGGTCGAGTGCCGGCATGGATACGCGCGCCGTCGCGATAAGAGAGCAACGCCGTTCTGAAGCTCAGGGCATTCTCTTTCAGGAACACCCGCCAGTCCTCATTCTCTTCGGGTAGCGAGCGGGTATGGCGTTCCGCCAGCATCGCCTCGGCGAGCGCATCAAGCAGCGCTCGCTTGTTCTGGAAATGCCAGTAAAGCGCAGGCTGCTGAACCTTGAGGCGTTCAGCGAGCTTCCGCGTCGTCAGGCTGTCCATGCCAACCTCGTTCAACAGCTCTAGCGCCGCCGCGATCACGGTGCCCTTGTCCAGTTTGGTCATTCACGTTCCTTCGCCAGTGCTTGACAATTTATCACCGATAAGTTCTATGTCCATCTCCTTATCGTTGATAAAGTCGCTCCATTGAGCGGCGCTGGAGTTTCAGGTGCGCAGCTCTGCCATCATTGCCCTGCTGATCGTGGGTCTTGACGCCATGGGTCTCGGCCTCATCATGCCCGTCCTTCCGACGCTTCTGCGTGAGCTTGTGCCAGCAGAGCAGGTCGCTGGACACTATGGTGCCTTGCTGTCGCTCTATGCATTGATGCAGGTCGTCTTCGCGCCCATGCTTGGACAGCTTTCGGATTCTTACGGTCGGCGTCCGGTACTTCTGGCTTCTCTTGCAGGAGCCGCAGTCGATTACACGATTATGGCATCAGCGCCGGTCTTATGGGTGCTCTATATCGGCCGACTCGTGTCCGGCGTCACGGGCGCAACCGGAGCTGTAGCAGCCTCAACCATTGCCGATTCGACGGGGGAAGGTTCTCGCGCACGCTGGTTCGGCTACATGGGGGCCTGTTATGGGGCGGGCATGATTGCCGGGCCAGCACTTGGTGGCATGCTCGGTGGTATCTCTGCTCATGCCCCGTTTATCGCCGCCGCCCTTCTCAACGGGTTCGCGTTCCTGCTTGCCTGCATTTTCCTCAAGGAGACTCATCACAGCCATGGCGGGACCGGAAAGCCGGTTCGCATCAAACCATTCGTTCTGTTACGGCTGGATGATGCATTGCGCGGGCTAGGTGCGCTTTTCGCAGTTTTCTTCATTATTCAACTGATCGGCCAAGTGCCTGCAGCCCTATGGGTCATATATGGCGAGGACCGTTTTCAGTGGAACACCGCGACCGTTGGTTTGTCGCTCGCGGCGTTTGGGGCAACACATGCGATCTTCCAAGCGTTTGTTACCGGCCCGCTTTCAAGCCGGCTTGGAGAGCGGCGCACGCTGCTGTTTGGCATGGCTGCGGATGCGACTGGCTTCGTTCTTCTGGCTTTTGCCACGCAGGGATGGATGGTGTTCCCGATTCTGTTGCTGCTTGCCGCCGGGGGTGTTGGCATGCCGGCCTTGCAGGCAATGCTCTCAAACAATGTCAGCAGTAACAAGCAAGGGGCTTTGCAAGGAACGCTAACGAGCCTCACCAATCTAAGCTCTATCGCAGGACCGCTTGGCTTCACAGCACTCTATTCTGCCACCGCCGGGGCATGGAACGGTTGGGTTTGGATTGTCGGCGCGATCCTCTATTTAATATGTCTGCCAATACTACGCAGACCATTCGCAACTTCATTGTGATTTAGTCATGGCGATTTGGCATGCGTAGACTTAGGAGAAATGACGGATTAAATCTGTTGAGCAATCATCTCCTTTCGGGGCGAGTGCCAATGATGACCTTAGTTCACACTCTCGCTGTCGCCGAATATCTCAACTTCCGTCACGCCGCCAACGCGCTCGGCGTTGCACAGTCCAGCGTCAGCGCCCGCGTGAAGGCACTGGAAGAAGACCTCGGCATCCTCTTGTTCGAGCGTCATGCGCGCGGCGTTCGGCTGACCGAGGCCGGACGCCATTTCGTCGAGCGGATAGCCGTAGGTATTGACCAACTCGACCATGCGGTGAAAACCGCCGGCATGGCGGCAGCCGGAGAAAGCGGCCGGCTTCGTATCGGTATCCATGCCCTGATTCCGCATAGCTTCCTCGCAAAGCTGATCGGCCAATACCGCAAGGATTACCCCGATGTTGAAGTCGAGATCGCCGAAGGCCCGGCCCGTGAAGCGGTGGTGCAGCTTCGCGCCGGTAGGTTGGACGTGGCGTTCGTCGCGGGCACGCCCCAACCACCCGACTGCCATTCCCGTCGCACATGGACCGAACCGCTCTTGGCGGTGCTACCGGAACGGCATCCGCTCGCCAAGCGGTCAGCCGTCACATGGCCCGATTTGGCAGGCGAGACGTTCCTTGTCCGGCATGGCGGCACTGGACCGCAGGTTCATAGCCATATCGTGCTACGCCATGCCGAGCGCTGGCCTGCGCCGTCGATCCTGCGCTTCGACGTGGGGCGTGGCACCCTTTTGTCTTTGGTCGGACAGGGCTTTGGCATCACCATCGTCGGCGCGGCCACGGCGCTGTTGCCGACAAACGGCATTGTCTTTTTGCCCTTCACCGACGAGCCGGAGCCGGTCGCCTTCTCGGCTGTCTGGTCGCCGTCCAATCGCAGCGCGGCGCTTCGCAACCTGCTCAGCCTCGCCAACGACATGGGCCGGAAGGTCTGCACGGACTACCGTTCGATACTACCACGGATAGCGAAGGCGTGAGCGACAAGTCCACCGGCACCGTACAATTATCCAGCAGCCAGTTCGCTGTGGTTGAAAAGAGCCATAAATGCACCCTTGTCCCGTGGCGGCCGGTCATCAACCGCCAGCTCAGCAGCGAGGTCTGCGCGGGCAGATAGGACCGGCGCTATAGGATCAATGCTCTATTCGACCTTCCTCTCAAAAGCGTTATCTGACCATCGTTGCGTAGCGAACCGAAGTGTTTGCGGAAGCACAGTCCGGGACTGTTACTGCCATCGCCGGAAAGCGACACTTGCATTAACACCGCCAAAGCCGAATCCGTTGGAACGCCTATCAACCGGCCTTCACAGAATGAACGCAAATCCTGGACTCGAGCACTGTTGCTAACTGACACCCACAGTTATGAAGCTACAAAGTGAGAGGAGAGCATGTTGTCGATCTAGGAGACCCCTGAAATGGCATCTAGAAGCTCTCTAAGGCCCCTCACAGTCCCGACTCCGAGTCTAAGGTGTCACACTTACATGCCCGTAAACCGCCTAGCCTCTGAGGGCTTAAATAGAACGTATCCTACAAAATAGACACAGTGCCATATTTATTTCACATCTACCTCTTGACGAGCTACAACACGACACCCACATTACTCCTGCATTCCCCAAGTGGCGTGTCGTTTGAGGTGAAGATCGCCTGTATCCGAGCGCTAGACAAGGATTTTCTGCCGCAAGCGGCACCTGCGGTCGCGCAGACTGCTGGATCTGGACGGATCAGACCGCGAAGCCGCTGTTTCCTTGCCCAGGGGCGGCGTTTTTCAGCGCAGCGGACAGATCTGTCCAGCCGCTTTCGTTCAGTTTGAGCGTGGATCGCGATCATGCGCATAGCGGTGGCGCTCGCAATCGGCGGATAGCGGCGAGGATGGCGCGTACCATCGTGCCGGTGACAGCGACCTCGGCCAGCTGGAAGGTGATGGTGCGGGCGTGACGGACCACACGTGCCCCGATCTTGATCAGCTTCAGTTGCAGGCTGGTCAACGACCAGTCGGCCATGGCCTCGGGCAGCTCGATGCAGCGCAAGAAGGTGGCCAGGTTGTACGCCAGGGCGTGCAGTTGCAGCCGCACCTCATTGTCGCGGAACTTCCGGCACGACAGCCGCGTCCAGCGAAAGGCGTATTTGCCCTCTTTGATGTGCTGCTCGGCGGTGCCGCGCTGGTTGTAGAACCGCACCACCCAGTCCGGCTCCATCGGCAGGTTGGTGACGATGAAGCCGAAACGCGGGAACAGTTCGCCCGGATGCCATTCGATCTTGGCGATCACCCGGCGTTCCTTGTCCCAGGACGCCGCCTGATACTCGAATTCCTCGAAGAACCGCTTGACCTTGGTCAGTGACGGCCGCCCGACAGGGCGCGTTAGCCGATGCGCGATCTTGTCCTTGAGGACCGCGTTTGCGGGCAGCCGGATGGCGTAGAAGAACCGCGCTTCTTCCAATCGCTCATAGATCGCCGGGATCGCGTAGGCAGCATCGGCCCGGAAGAACCTGCCACCAAGGTCGCGCTCCGCGTAGCGCGCAATGACGGGGTCGAGAACATCACGCCAGCCATCGGCGCTGTGGACGTTGCCATGGCGCAGGGCGCAGCGTTCCAGCATCCCGAACTGGTTGAACAGAAAGTTGGGGTGATAGCAGCTACAGTCGAAATGGCCATTCCAGGCGGACCCTTCCTGGTCGCCATGGGTCGGGCTGACCGAGCTGTCCATGTCCAGAACGATGTACTTCAGCCCGTTACGGTCATGGAACCGGTCGATCCATTGCCCGTTCAGGTCGGCCAGCGCGGCACGGTTCCCGGCCAGAGCCAGCGTCTCGGTCTCGAACCGTCCCATCTGCGATGCCGAGGCCGCTTGTGCATCGACCGCTCTGCCGCCGACAACTTGGCGCATGACCGGATCGCAGGCGAGACGGTTGGCGTCGTTGACATCCTCGTATCCGGCCAGCCGCCCAAAGACTGATTGCCGGAACAGGCCGTCGAGCCGATGGACCGTGTTCTTGCCAGAGCGAGTATCGCGCAGCGCCGCTGACGCCAAATCGGACAACCCGAGCGCGTCATCAAGCTCGCGCATCACCAGAAGGCCGCCGTCGGAACTGAGCTGCGTGCCGCGAAATTCCAGCCGCACGCGAGGGTCGAAATCCACCCGATCTGCCCGTTGCAAGCCCGCACCCTCTGGGTGATCCATAAAACGCGCCCCTCGCAGCCTTCAACACCATGTTTTATATAGGAAATATAATGGTCAGGACAGCGAAATCAGCGCCTTACTTGGGAAATGTGGGGTGAATACTCGCGTTTGCTAGAAGAACTACCCTGCCTTCGTGACCTTTATGGCGATGATATTGCAATTGTCATGAAGCCAGCAATCGAGGCTTTTCGAGAGACTCGCCGTCGTGTCCTGCAGTTGTACCCCACCGTTGAGGCGACATTGCAGACTCTTAAAAGAAACGGCGTTCTCATCGCCGCGTATACTGAATCGCAAGCGTTTTACACAAACTATCGCTTCCGTAAGTTGGGGCTAGATGGTCTTGTCGACTATCTTTATTCGCCAAAAGATCACATTATGCCCGAAGATACAGAGAGTACCCGCTTCTATTCCAATGACACTTACAAGCTCAAGCATACGGTCCATCACTACACGCCTGAGGGTGAGTTAAAACCTAACCCTCATATCTTAGCCGAAATCATTTCGGACTTAGGCGCTGCTGTCGATGAGGTTGTCTACGTTGGTGACAACATATTGAAGGACGTCTTCATGGCACAAACGGCTGGCGTTATTGATGCCCACGCACTTTACGGTGTTAGCCAACATAAACCTGAATATGAACTACTACGAAAGGTGACCCACTGGACTCCAGAGATGGTGGAACGAGAACGTCAAGCACTTAAGCCTGGTGGTTTGAAGCCGAGCCATGTTCTTGATAAGAACTTTGCACAAATATTGCCGCTGTTTGAGGTGTTCTGATGAGTGACCTAGAGACTACCCCGCCACTGGCGGCTGGCCAGATTGAGATTTGGAAGAAAATCGTCGACGTTCAGCAACACTTCAACGATCTGGAACTGCGTATTCGAAATTTCGCACTCATAGTAACTGGGGCATTTCTCGGCCTTGGCGGCTATGCCATACGAGATGGGGGTACAATCGTTGCCTTCGGATGGGAGGTCTCAGTCGCTGGTCTTGTTGTATTATCTGCGATCTTTCCTTTGCTCGCCTTCTATTTCATGGACCGGCTATGGTATCATCGCTTGCTAGATGGCGCAGTACAGGCAGGCATTGAGGCCGAAACGGCTCTTACGGATCTCGGATATAAAGTTGGACTCGGATCAAGTATTTCGGCCAAGAGTCCGTTCACGCTCTGGGTGAGCGGAAAACGCATACATTCCAAGACCAAGATGGATATCTTCTACTTGATGCTAGTGGTGACGTTATTAGTCGTCGGTGCTTGTCTAGGTCTTGGTGTTCGGCATCAACCCTTGCCTGTTCCTCCTGTCGAAGTGTCGGGCAATGAGGGGGAAAGCAGTGTGGAGGCCGTATCTTTGGCCGCCGTCCCTGCCCCTTCCGACAATCCTAGCGGCACGGACGGTTTGGGTGTGTCTGAAAGCGCCGGCTCAGACGCCGACAGCGCCAAAGAGTAATCAACCCGAAATTGGCCGGCAAGTTAAACTATTTCTTAATAGGATGGATTTACTAATGGAAATAATGTACATTATTTACAATGACTTGTTCGATTTTTGACGGGAACGGGAACTACCTGATTTAGATGCGGTTTGCTCTCTCAAACCATGAACGAATTGAGGCTACACCCGGTGCTCTAGGCATCTGCCCCGGCTGTAGCGCCGAAATGTTAGCTCGTTGCGGAACTAAGAAAGTTTGGCATTGGGCGCATAAAGGCCAGCGTCACTGTGACCCTTGGTGGGAGAACGAAACCGAATGGCACCGAGGTTGGAAGGCTCGATTTCCGACCGAATGGCAAGAAGTCCCAGCTCGTGACACAACCGGCGAACTGCATATTGCTGACATCAAAACACCTTTTGGCCTTGTGATCGAGTTTCAGCATTCTGCTATCAAGCCAGACGAAGTGGTAAAGCGGACCAATTTCCACGGCCAAATAATCTGGATTATTGATGCGGATCGTCGCGCAACTGACCGGGCTCAGTATGAGCGGATGCTTTCAGAAAATCGTCCGCAACGATTTGACGCTGTAGACATCTACACCGTCTACAGCGAAGAGACGCGGCTTCTCAAAGAGTGGGGGTCGTTGGGTAGGATCGTAGGCTTTGATTTCGGCGGCGACAACCTGTGCTTGCTCACAGCAGTCCAGGGTCGGAGCCGGTATCTTTTCGACTTTCCTAAGGCTGAATTTGCTCGGTTGGTGATTGCAGGAAAGCCACTGCCTGTAGTTCAGTTCGGAAAGCCTGCCACGCAAGGCTATCGCCGCCGTAGGTTCTAGGTCTCAGTCATAAACGGTCGTTTCTGTCCCTGCCCCCTGCCCTACCCTGTATCAAGGGTTTAGGGTGGACAAAAACCCATGGCAAAACCTTTGTGGTTTTGGGAGGTTTTTGGCACAGTGCGGCATGATCATCGGATATGCCCGCGTCAGCACAGACGACCAGAACCTAGACGGCCAGCTCGATGCCTTGAAGGCGGCGGGTGCAGAGAAGGTCTTTGCTGACAAGATCACCGGCACGGCCCGCAGTAGGCCCGAGCTGGACCGCTTGCTCGATCAGCTGCGCCAGGGCGACGTGATCACCGTCACCAAGTATGACCGCCTTGCGCGGTCCTTGCGTGACCTTCTCGATATCGTGGACACGATCCAGGCGCAGGGCGCGGGTTTTCGGTCGCTGGCCGAGGACATCGACACCACCACATCCGCCGGTCGGCTGGTGTTCCATGTCTTCGCCTCCATCGCCCAGTTTGAGCGGGAGCGGATTTCCGAGCGAACGAAAGAAGGACTGGAGGCCGCCCGCAAGCGTGGTCGAGTTGGTGGCAGACCCCCTGCCCTATCCGCTGCGCAGAGGATTGAAGTGCGACGAATGCGGGACGAAGAGCTGCGGCCACTGCCTGAGATAGCGCAGCTTTTCAGAGTTAGCGCAAAGACGATCCGGCGGGCCTGACGGCGCGAAAGCAAGCAGCCCCTTAATTATATAGTTAAAGTTAACGTTAAAAACAAAGTTAGCTTTAACGTTGACATTATAAACATCGCGCGCCATAATTAACGAATGTATGTAATCACCTTCGCAAACCCGAAGGGCGGATCGGGGAAAACCACATCCGCCA
>NZ_CP017784.1 GCF_001856665.1 Rhodobacter xanthinilyticus
AAGAGGATCGCACGCAAATCTCGAAACCGAAGGTGAAGAGTTTGCATAAGTGCGCCCTTGTCCTTTACAGGCCTACGGGTACACGCTAGAGTTGTGCAGTCAATTCAGACTTCTTCTTAAAGAGTATCGCAGATACGGGCGGGCAAAATGGCAGAAACAGAACTGGACCGGGCAGAGAAACGCTATGCCCAAGCCAAGGCCAGACTTCTTGCCCTGAAGAACCGGGAAGCGACGAAGGGCGCGCAAGCTCGATACCCGGCGCAAGATCATTCTGGGCGGCGCGCTTGTCGATCTGGCGGAACGGGATTCCAATGCCGCCGCCATGATCGAACGCCTGATCCGCAACCTGCCCCGCGAACAGGACCGCAAGGCTTTTGAAGGCTGGGATGCGAAGCAGCCCGCCCCGCATCTTCGCCCCCTGCCCTACCAGCTGGAACCCCAAGCAAAACTGACGAGGCACAGGCCCCGGCATGAAGATGATCGGGACCGTTCTTATGACCCTGACGCGGATCGGGGTGTTTCTGATTGCCTCACCCCTGATGCTGATACAGCTGATCATGGGCCTTGGCGTTGCCACCCTGGGCGCGACCATGGCCAATATGCTGGTGCAGCTCTGGCTTGCAAACCTGCTCGGCGATTCAGGCCTCTTCTCCGGCGTCATCCGTATGGGCGTCTTCGTCCTGCTCTATCTGGTGGCCTGGGTGACGGTGACTGTGCTCTGGGCGCAAATGCACCGCCTGGACACGCTCTTCCGCAAAGACCGGGGGCGATAGCCACGGCTCGGCGCGCTTTGCTTCCAAGGCAGAGCGTAAGGCCTTCCAGTCAGAAGACGGCCTGCTGATCGGGCGCGACATCGGAACTGGCAAGCTGATGCGCTACGACGGCCCGGCGCATTTGCTGACCCTCGCCCCGACACGGGCGGGCAAGGGTGTTGGAACGGTGATCCCGAACCTGCTGACGGTGCCGAGCTCGGTGCTGGTGATCGACCCCAAAGGCGAGAATGCGAAGATCGCGGGCGAGGCGCGCAAGCGGTTCGGCACGGTCCATATCCTCGACCCCTTCGGCGTCACCGGCCTGCCCGCCTCGGCCTATAACCCCTCGGGCGACTGTCACCCGGGAAAGCCTCGACCTGGGGCGAAGATGCAGCCTCTCTGTCCGAAGCTCTGGTGATGGACCCACCCGGCCAACAGTCAGACGCGCATTGGAACGAAGAGGCCAAGGCGCTGCTGTCAAGGGTTGATCATGTGCGCCGTGGCCGCATGAAGATCAGGATCGCAAGACACTTGCCACAGTGCGGGAATATCTGACTCTGCCGCCCGAAAAGTTCCGCGCCCTTCTGGAGCTGATGCAGGACAGTGCCGCCGCCGGGGGATTGATCGCCCGCGCCGCCAACCGCTTCCTTGGCAAAATCTGACCGCGAAGCGGCCTCGGTGATGTCTTCGGCGCAGCGCCACACCCATTTCCTCGACAGCCCCCGCATCGTTGCTGCCACGGCGCGGTCAGACTTCCAGTTCTCGGCCCTGCGGCATGATCTGACCTCGATCTTCCTCGTCCTGCCGCCGAACCGCCTCGATGCCTACAGCCGCTGGCTGCGCCTTCTGGTGGCTCAGGCGCTTCAGGATATCGCAAGGGACGCGGAAGCCGCTCAGGCAGGCTCACAGCGCCTGAAACAGCCCGCCCTGTTCCTTCTCGACGAGTTTCGCAGCTCTAGGCCGTCTGGAAGCGGGTGGAACGCGCCATGGGACTGATGGCGGGCTATGGGTTGCAACTCTGGCCGATCCTTCAGGACATGAGCCAGCTCAAAGACCTCTACGGCGCGCGGGCCAGCACCTTCGTCGCCAACGCGGGCGTGCTACAAACCTTCGGGGTGAACGATTTTGAGACCGCCAAATGGCTCAGTCAAAGCATGGGCAAAGAAACCATCGGCTATCAGACCGAAAGCCACCGGCCCGGCGACATTGCCACCACTACCCAGCACATCGCAGCGCGCGACCTGATGACCCCGGATGAAATCATGCAGATTGACCCCTCGGTCCAGCTGCTGCGCGTCCAGGGCAAGCCGGTGATCATCGCCCGCAAGCTACGCTACTTTGCCGACAGGGAATTCGACGGGCTTTACCTGCCCCCGAACGCGGAACCCGTAAATCCTAAATCTGAACCCGCAACACCTAACTCATAAATCTTATAGCTGATCTCATAACACGGATATCCTGATGCCTGCCCTCGGTCTTGCCACTGCCGCCCTCTCTGATGCCGAACTTCGTGAAACCATCGACCTTCATAGTGGCGTGCTTGCCAAGATGTCGGACAAGATCGACGAGCAGGGCGCTCTCCAGCTCACATTGATCGACACGGTGATAGGCGGGATGGATGCAATTCTGGATGCTGCGCGTGCTGCCAAACAGCAGACCGACCCTGCCCGCTATGCGCGCCACATCGAGCAGGAACTGGACAAGACAATCGGCAGAGTCCTGGACCGACTGGAGATTCTGCATTCCAGTTTTGAAGCTGACCGGTGCAATGCCGCGTACAGGCTGGAAGATCTGGTCGAACAGGAAGAAACCACCCTTCAGCGGTTACGGGCTGATCAGGAAAGGGCGGGACGCTGGAAAAAGCGCATTCCATTCATAGCACTCTTTGGGTTGGTCCTGGCACTTGGCTTGACCATCGCCCTGCCCCGCATCCTGGCCGATTCCGGCTTTGGTTGCGGCATCATTGGTGGGGTTTGGACCCATTCGACTACAGAGGCTGAAGTTTGTGTTTTCTACAGAGGCTGACCCTGAAGCTATGCCCCTGTGAGTGTTATATGGTGTTAAAATAGGTGTTACGCTGTGGATAAGTGTATGTAAGTATCTGAACCAAAAGAGATATTCTAAGCGCACTGTGTGCAGAGTCACGAAAGAGCGTGTGCAGAGTCACGAAGAAACGTGTGTAAAGTCACGAAAGCACCCTTGCCGTGTGTGAAATCACGAAGGGCCTTGACGGCGTGTGTGAAATCACGAAAGTAGGTGTATGGTGGGTGAAATCACGAACGAAACAAAATCTCCGCTTCTGCCTGATCGTCTCGAACAGGCAGACCTTTTCGTCTGTGATATTTTCGATGCCGCCCCTAAGGGGGATATGGCCTCAATGGCGCACCCGATTTTCTCGCTTTCGACGAAGCCTGACCATCGCATCCGCAGATACGAAGACGAATCCGGCAAGAACTTTGTGGAAGTGAAGCCCTCTGCTGAAGGGCTGGCGACCATCCACGACCGTGATGTCCTGATTTATTGTATCAGCCAACTGATGGCTGCGATCAATGATGGCAAAACGCCGTCCAAGACACTGAGAATGAAGGCATACGACTTCTTGAAGGCGACAAACCGCGTCACTGATGGCCGTGGCTACGACGCCCTGCGAAGCGCCCTGATCCGGCTTCAAGGCACGCAGATTGAGACGAATATCGTAACCGGCGAAACGGAGCAGCTCGATATTTTCAGCATCATCGACCGGGCAAGGATCGTCCGACAGACCCGCGACGGGCGGATGCAAGAGATCGAAGTCCAGCTTTCGGATTGGGTCTTCAACGCGATCCGGGCGAAGGAAGTCCTAACCTTCCATCGCGACTATTTCCGTCTGCGAAAACCGATTGAGCGCCGCCTTTACGAGCTAGCGCGCAAGCACTGCGGACAAAAGAAAGAATGGCGGATCACCCTGCCCGTTCTTCAGAGAAAATGCGGCTCTTCATCGACCCTGAGGGAGTTTCGGCGGCTGATACAGAATATCGTGGATCATGACAAAGAGCATGCACACATCCCAGACTATGGCGTCCAGATGGACGAAGACATGATCACTTTCACTAACCGCGGTACAATGCTGGAAGATCAGCAAAGCGCGGGCGTGCCAAGCTTTGCGTCCGTGCGGGTTAGCCCGGAGACCTTGGCCGAGGCGCGCCAGGTTGCCCCCGGTTGGGACGTATACGTCCTTGAAAGCGAGTGGCGGAGCTGGATGGCTGACGGTGGGCTTGATGCACCCAAGAATCCTGACAAGGCGTTCTTGGGGTTCTGTAAAAAGTGGTTTGAGCGACGGGGACGCCCTTAGCGTCCCCTACCCTGTAAGAGAAGGTCCAGCCCTTCCCAGAGCGTGACATTCTGTTCGGTGCAGAATGCCCGAAACTGGTCAATCACGCGCTTCGGCCCTGGAATCGAAACCTTATCCTGTGCTTCGGTGCGCTTCGGTCCAGGCTTGCGTTTGGCGGTGGATGGTTCCCGGCTGACAAAGCCAAGCGTTGTGCCTGCTTCTACTGCGTCCTTCAGCGCTCCCTGATCGAGAGCAATACGGGGCTTCGGAGTGTCCGCTTTGGGAAGCTCGATGCCGCCGCCAAATCCATACTTTCCGCTCATGCCGCCCTCGTCTTCATAAGGGTATCAATCACTGCCTGAGCGTAATCGCGGGCATTTTCGATGGCAGATGCGACCTGCTTTTGCGCCTTATCTGTCACCGATGCGGTCTTGCCCTTCATCTCCTCGGCAACCAAGTCCGGCAGTTCCGCAAGCAGCACGCTATCACGGAAAATCCGTGTGTAAGGCGCGCGGCGTGCAATGCGAACGGACAGGGTGTTGATGTTGTTTGACTCCATTTCCTGTCGCACGTCCCTTTCGTCGGTTGTTAGGAAGGCGGCATTGGTACGCGCAAAGAGCAACGTATAAGCGATTGGGCTTCGGATCATCCGGGATGTGGTTTCGACAAGACGGACGGCCTGCGCCGCTTGTCGTGCTTCCATTGGTGAGCCGTCCATAGGGATGATGCAGAGGTCTGTGCGGGATAGTGCAAACGTAACAATCTGATCCTTCGACCCCTCAAGGTCGATGATGAGATAGTCCGCCTGCGCTGCCATTTCGTCGATCAGGCCCACGGTGTCTTCGATCTGCGGGCGGGCGTGAACAGAGAACGGCAGGCTCCTGCCCGCTTCCTCGCGCCCCCTTGCCCACCCAAGGATGTTGGCATTCGGGTCCAGGTCAAGAATGGCTACTCGACCGCCTGAAAGGGCGATCTGCTCAGCAAGCAGCATGGCGGATGTGGTTTTCCCCGATCCGCCCTTCGGGTTTGCGAAGGTGATTACATACATTCGTTAATTATGGCGCGCGATGTTTATAATGTCAACGTTAAAGCTAACTTTGTTTTTAACGTTAACTTTAACTATATAATTAAGGGGCTGCTTGCTTTCGCGCCGTCAGGCCCGCCGGATCGTCTTTGCGCTAACTCTGAAAAGCTGCGCTATCTCAGGCAGTGGCCGCAGCTCTTCGTCCCGCATTCGTCGCACTTCAATCCTCTGCGCAGCGGATAGGGCAGGGGGTCTGCCACCAACTCGACCACGCTTGCGGGCGGCCTCCAGTCCTTCTTTCGTTCGCTCGGAAATCCGCTCCCGCTCAAACTGGGCGATGGAGGCGAAGACATGGAACACCAGCCGACCGGCGGATGTGGTGGTGTCGATGTCCTCGGCCAGCGACCGAAAACCCGCGCCCTGCGCCTGGATCGTGTCCACGATATCGAGAAGGTCACGCAAGGACCGCGCAAGGCGGTCATACTTGGTGACGGTGATCACGTCGCCCTGGCGCAGCTGATCGAGCAAGCGGTCCAGCTCGGGCCTACTGCGGGCCGTGCCGGTGATCTTGTCAGCAAAGACCTTCTCTGCACCCGCCGCCTTCAAGGCATCGAGCTGGCCGTCTAGGTTCTGGTCGTCTGTGCTGACGCGGGCATATCCGATGATCATGCCGCACTGTGCCAAAAACCTCCCAAAACCACAAAGGTTTTGCCATGGGTTTTTGTCCACCCTAAACCCTTGATACAGGGTAGGGCAGGGGGCAGGGACAGAAACGACCGTTTATGACTGAGACCTAGAACCTACGGCGGCGATAGCCTTGCGTGGCAGGCTTTCCGAACTGAACTACAGGCAGTGGCTTTCCTGCAATCACCAACCGAGCAAATTCAGCCTTAGGAAAGTCGAAAAGATACCGGCTCCGACCCTGGACTGCTGTGAGCAAGCACAGGTTGTCGCCGCCGAAATCAAAGCCTACGATCCTACCCAACGACCCCCACTCTTTGAGAAGCCGCGTCTCTTCGCTGTAGACGGTGTAGATGTCTACAGCGTCAAATCGTTGCGGACGATTTTCTGAAAGCATCCGCTCATACTGAGCCCGGTCAGTTGCGCGACGATCCGCATCAATAATCCAGATTATTTGGCCGTGGAAATTGGTCCGCTTTACCACTTCGTCTGGCTTGATAGCAGAATGCTGAAACTCGATCACAAGGCCAAAAGGTGTTTTGATGTCAGCAATATGCAGTTCGCCGGTTGTGTCACGAGCTGGGACTTCTTGCCATTCGGTCGGAAATCGAGCCTTCCAACCTCGGTGCCATTCGGTTTCGTTCTCCCACCAAGGGTCACAGTGACGCTGGCCTTTATGCGCCCAATGCCAAACTTTCTTAGTTCCGCAACGAGCTAACATTTCGGCGCTACAGCCGGGGCAGATGCCTAGAGCACCGGGTGTAGCCTCAATTCGTTCATGGTTTGAGAGAGCAAACCGCATCTAAATCAGGTAGTTCCCGTTCCCGTCAAAATCGAACAAGTCATTGTAAATAATGTACATTATTTCCATTAGTAAATCCATCCTATTAAGAAATAGTTTAACTTGCCGGCCAATTTCGGGTTGATTACTCTTTGGCGCTGTCGGCGTCTGAGCCGGCGCTTTCAGACACACCCAAACCGTCCGTGCCGCTAGGATTGTCGGAAGGGGCAGGGACGGCGGCCAAAGATACGGCCTCCACACTGCTTTCCCCCTCATTGCCCGACACTTCGACAGGAGGAACAGGCAAGGGTTGATGCCGAACACCAAGACCTAGACAAGCACCGACGACTAATAACGTCACCACTAGCATCAAGTAGAAGATATCCATCTTGGTCTTGGAATGTATGCGTTTTCCGCTCACCCAGAGCGTGAACGGACTCTTGGCCGAAATACTTGATCCGAGTCCAACTTTATATCCGAGATCCGTAAGAGCCGTTTCGGCCTCAATGCCTGCCTGTACTGCGCCATCTAGCAAGCGATGATACCATAGCCGGTCCATGAAATAGAAGGCGAGCAAAGGAAAGATCGCAGATAATACAACAAGACCAGCGACTGAGACCTCCCATCCGAAGGCAACGATTGTACCCCCATCTCGTATGGCATAGCCGCCAAGGCCGAGAAATGCCCCAGTTACTATGAGTGCGAAATTTCGAATACGCAGTTCCAGATCGTTGAAGTGTTGCTGAACGTCGACGATTTTCTTCCAAATCTCAATCTGGCCAGCCGCCAGTGGCGGGGTAGTCTCTAGGTCACTCATCAGAACACCTCAAACAGCGGCAATATTTGTGCAAAGTTCTTATCAAGAACATGGCTCGGCTTCAAACCACCAGGCTTAAGTGCTTGACGTTCTCGTTCCACCATCTCTGGAGTCCAGTGGGTCACCTTTCGTAGTAGTTCATATTCAGGTTTATGTTGGCTAACACCGTAAAGTGCGTGGGCATCAATAACGCCAGCCGTTTGTGCCATGAAGACGTCCTTCAATATGTTGTCACCAACGTAGACAACCTCATCGACAGCAGCGCCTAAGTCCGAAATGATTTCGGCTAAGATATGAGGGTTAGGTTTTAACTCACCCTCAGGCGTGTAGTGATGGACCGTATGCTTGAGCTTGTAAGTGTCATTGGAATAGAAGCGGGTACTCTCTGTATCTTCGGGCATAATGTGATCTTTTGGCGAATAAAGATAGTCGACAAGACCATCTAGCCCCAACTTACGGAAGCGATAGTTTGTGTAAAACGCTTGCGATTCAGTATACGCGGCGATGAGAACGCCGTTTCTTTTAAGAGTCTGCAATGTCGCCTCAACGGTGGGGTACAACTGCAGGACACGACGGCGAGTCTCTCGAAAAGCCTCGATTGCTGGCTTCATGACAATTGCAATATCATCGCCATAAAGGTCACGAAGGCAGGGTAGTTCTTCTAGCAAACGCGAGTATTCACCCCACATTTCCCAAGTAAGGCGCTGATTTCGCTGTCCTGACCATTATATTTCCTATATAAAACATGGTGTTGAAGGCTGCGAGGGGCGCGTTTTATGGATCACCCAGAGGGTGCGGGCTTGCAACGGGCAGATCGGGTGGATTTCGACCCTCGCGTGCGGCTGGAATTTCGCGGCACGCAGCTCAGTTCCGACGGCGGCCTTCTGGTGATGCGCGAGCTTGATGACGCGCTCGGGTTGTCCGATTTGGCGTCAGCGGCGCTGCGCGATACTCGCTCTGGCAAGAACACGGTCCATCGGCTCGACGGCCTGTTCCGGCAATCAGTCTTTGGGCGGCTGGCCGGATACGAGGATGTCAACGACGCCAACCGTCTCGCCTGCGATCCGGTCATGCGCCAAGTTGTCGGCGGCAGAGCGGTCGATGCACAAGCGGCCTCGGCATCGCAGATGGGACGGTTCGAGACCGAGACGCTGGCTCTGGCCGGGAACCGTGCCGCGCTGGCCGACCTGAACGGGCAATGGATCGACCGGTTCCATGACCGTAACGGGCTGAAGTACATCGTTCTGGACATGGACAGCTCGGTCAGCCCGACCCATGGCGACCAGGAAGGGTCCGCCTGGAATGGCCATTTCGACTGTAGCTGCTATCACCCCAACTTTCTGTTCAACCAGTTCGGGATGCTGGAACGCTGCGCCCTGCGCCATGGCAACGTCCACAGCGCCGATGGCTGGCGTGATGTTCTCGACCCCGTCATTGCGCGCTACGCGGAGCGCGACCTTGGTGGCAGGTTCTTCCGGGCCGATGCTGCCTACGCGATCCCGGCGATCTATGAGCGATTGGAAGAAGCGCGGTTCTTCTACGCCATCCGGCTGCCCGCAAACGCGGTCCTCAAGGACAAGATCGCGCATCGGCTAACGCGCCCTGTCGGGCGGCCGTCACTGACCAAGGTCAAGCGGTTCTTCGAGGAATTCGAGTATCAGGCGGCGTCCTGGGACAAGGAACGCCGGGTGATCGCCAAGATCGAATGGCATCCGGGCGAACTGTTCCCGCGTTTCGGCTTCATCGTCACCAACCTGCCGATGGAGCCGGACTGGGTGGTGCGGTTCTACAACCAGCGCGGCACCGCCGAGCAGCACATCAAAGAGGGCAAATACGCCTTTCGCTGGACGCGGCTGTCGTGCCGGAAGTTCCGCGACAATGAGGTGCGGCTGCAACTGCACGCCCTGGCGTACAACCTGGCCACCTTCTTGCGCTGCATCGAGCTGCCCGAGGCCATGGCCGACTGGTCGTTGACCAGCCTGCAACTGAAGCTGATCAAGATCGGGGCACGTGTGGTCCGTCACGCCCGCACCATCACCTTCCAGCTGGCCGAGGTCGCTGTCACCGGCACGATGGTACGCGCCATCCTCGCCGCTATCCGCCGATTGCGAGCGCCACCGCTATGCGCATGATCGCGATCCACGCTCAAACTGAACGAAAGCGGCTGGACAGATCTGTCCGCTGCGCTGAAAAACGCCGCCCCTGGGCAAGGAAACAGCGGCTTCGCGGTCTGATCCGTCCAGATCCAGCAGTCTGCGCGACCGCAGGTGCCGCTTGCGGCAGAAAATCCTTGTCTAGCGCTCGGATACAGGCGATCTTCACCTCAAACGACACGCCACTTGGGGAATGCAGGAGTAATGTGGGTGTCGTGTTGTAGCTCGTCAAGAGGTAGATGTGAAATAAATATGGCACTGTGTCTATTTTGTAGGATACGTTCTATTTAAGCCCTCAGAGGCTAGGCGGTTTACGGGCATGTAAGTGTGACACCTTAGACTCGGAGTCGGGACTGTGAGGGGCCTTAGAGAGCTTCTAGATGCCATTTCAGGGGTCTCCTAGATCGACAACATGCTCTCCTCTCACTTTGTAGCTTCATAACTGTGGGTGTCAGTTAGCAACAGTGCTCGAGTCCAGGATTTGCGTTCATTCTGTGAAGGCCGGTTGATAGGCGTTCCAACGGATTCGGCTTTGGCGGTGTTAATGCAAGTGTCGCTTTCCGGCGATGGCAGTAACAGTCCCGGACTGTGCTTCCGCAAACACTTCGGTTCGCTACGCAACGATGGTCAGATAACGCTTTTGAGAGGAAGGTCGAATAGAGCATTGATCCTATAGCGCCGGTCCTATCTGCCCGCGCAGACCTCGCTGCTGAGCTGGCGGTTGATGACCGGCCGCCACGGGACAAGGGTGCATTTATGGCTCTTTTCAACCACAGCGAACTGGCTGCTGGATAATTGTACGGTGCCGGTGGACTTGTCGCTCACGCCTTCGCTATCCGTGGTAGTATCGAACGGTAGTCCGTGCAGACCTTCCGGCCCATGTCGTTGGCGAGGCTGAGCAGGTTGCGAAGCGCCGCGCTGCGATTGGACGGCGACCAGACAGCCGAGAAGGCGACCGGCTCCGGCTCGTCGGTGAAGGGCAAAAAGACAATGCCGTTTGTCGGCAACAGCGCCGTGGCCGCGCCGACGATGGTGATGCCAAAGCCCTGTCCGACCAAAGACAAAAGGGTGCCACGCCCCACGTCGAAGCGCAGGATCGACGGCGCAGGCCAGCGCTCGGCATGGCGTAGCACGATATGGCTATGAACCTGCGGTCCAGTGCCGCCATGCCGGACAAGGAACGTCTCGCCTGCCAAATCGGGCCATGTGACGGCTGACCGCTTGGCGAGCGGATGCCGTTCCGGTAGCACCGCCAAGAGCGGTTCGGTCCATGTGCGACGGGAATGGCAGTCGGGTGGTTGGGGCGTGCCCGCGACGAACGCCACGTCCAACCTACCGGCGCGAAGCTGCACCACCGCTTCACGGGCCGGGCCTTCGGCGATCTCGACTTCAACATCGGGGTAATCCTTGCGGTATTGGCCGATCAGCTTTGCGAGGAAGCTATGCGGAATCAGGGCATGGATACCGATACGAAGCCGGCCGCTTTCTCCGGCTGCCGCCATGCCGGCGGTTTTCACCGCATGGTCGAGTTGGTCAATACCTACGGCTATCCGCTCGACGAAATGGCGTCCGGCCTCGGTCAGCCGAACGCCGCGCGCATGACGCTCGAACAAGAGGATGCCGAGGTCTTCTTCCAGTGCCTTCACGCGGGCGCTGACGCTGGACTGTGCAACGCCGAGCGCGTTGGCGGCGTGACGGAAGTTGAGATATTCGGCGACAGCGAGAGTGTGAACTAAGGTCATCATTGGCACTCGCCCCGAAAGGAGATGATTGCTCAACAGATTTAATCCGTCATTTCTCCTAAGTCTACGCATGCCAAATCGCCATGACTAAATCACAATGAAGTTGCGAATGGTCTGCGTAGTATTGGCAGACATATTAAATAGAGGATCGCGCCGACAATCCAAACCCAACCGTTCCATGCCCCGGCGGTGGCAGAATAGAGTGCTGTGAAGCCAAGCGGTCCTGCGATAGAGCTTAGATTGGTGAGGCTCGTTAGCGTTCCTTGCAAAGCCCCTTGCTTGTTACTGCTGACATTGTTTGAGAGCATTGCCTGCAAGGCCGGCATGCCAACACCCCCGGCGGCAAGCAGCAACAGAATCGGGAACACCATCCATCCCTGCGTGGCAAAAGCCAGAAGAACGAAGCCAGTCGCATCCGCAGCCATGCCAAACAGCAGCGTGCGCCGCTCTCCAAGCCGGCTTGAAAGCGGGCCGGTAACAAACGCTTGGAAGATCGCATGTGTTGCCCCAAACGCCGCGAGCGACAAACCAACGGTCGCGGTGTTCCACTGAAAACGGTCCTCGCCATATATGACCCATAGGGCTGCAGGCACTTGGCCGATCAGTTGAATAATGAAGAAAACTGCGAAAAGCGCACCTAGCCCGCGCAATGCATCATCCAGCCGTAACAGAACGAATGGTTTGATGCGAACCGGCTTTCCGGTCCCGCCATGGCTGTGATGAGTCTCCTTGAGGAAAATGCAGGCAAGCAGGAACGCGAACCCGTTGAGAAGGGCGGCGGCGATAAACGGGGCATGAGCAGAGATACCACCGAGCATGCCACCAAGTGCTGGCCCGGCAATCATGCCCGCCCCATAACAGGCCCCCATGTAGCCGAACCAGCGTGCGCGAGAACCTTCCCCCGTCGAATCGGCAATGGTTGAGGCTGCTACAGCTCCGGTTGCGCCCGTGACGCCGGACACGAGTCGGCCGATATAGAGCACCCATAAGACCGGCGCTGATGCCATAATCGTGTAATCGACTGCGGCTCCTGCAAGAGAAGCCAGAAGTACCGGACGCCGACCGTAAGAATCCGAAAGCTGTCCAAGCATGGGCGCGAAGACGACCTGCATCAATGCATAGAGCGACAGCAAGGCACCATAGTGTCCAGCGACCTGCTCTGCTGGCACAAGCTCACGCAGAAGCGTCGGAAGGACGGGCATGATGAGGCCGAGACCCATGGCGTCAAGACCCACGATCAGCAGGGCAATGATGGCAGAGCTGCGCACCTGAAACTCCAGCGCCGCTCAATGGAGCGACTTTATCAACGATAAGGAGATGGACATAGAACTTATCGGTGATAAATTGTCAAGCACTGGCGAAGGAACGTGAATGACCAAACTGGACAAGGGCACCGTGATCGCGGCGGCGCTAGAGCTGTTGAACGAGGTTGGCATGGACAGCCTGACGACGCGGAAGCTCGCTGAACGCCTCAAGGTTCAGCAGCCTGCGCTTTACTGGCATTTCCAGAACAAGCGAGCGCTGCTTGATGCGCTCGCCGAGGCGATGCTGGCGGAACGCCATACCCGCTCGCTACCCGAAGAGAATGAGGACTGGCGGGTGTTCCTGAAAGAGAATGCCCTGAGCTTCAGAACGGCGTTGCTCTCTTATCGCGACGGCGCGCGTATCCATGCCGGCACTCGACCGACAGAACCGAATTTTGGCACCGCCGAGACGCAAATACGCTTTCTCTGCGCGGAGGGCTTTTGTCCGAAGCGCGCCGTTTGGGCGCTCCGGGCGGTCAGTCACTATGTGGTCGGTTCCGTTCTCGAGCAGCAGGCATCTGATGCCGATGAGAGAGTTCCGGACAGGCCAGATGTGTCCGAGCAAGCACCGTCGTCCTTCCTGCACGATCTGTTTCACGAGTTGGAAACAGACGGCATGGATGCTGCGTTCAACTTCGGACTCGACAGCCTCATCGCTGGTTTCGAGCGGCTGCGTTCATCTACAACAGATTAGAGGCTTATGCCCCTTTGCCGCCCCAACTGCCACGACACCGATCCGCTTTGCACGATGCCCATGACCTCACGGCCGAGCTGGCGGTCGATGACCGGCCGCCACGGGACAAGGGAAATGAGCGGTATCTTGCCAGACAGGATACCGCCATTCACGAGGTTTCGAAGATTATTGCGCCGCATCGGAGCGGGCTTGCTTCCAGTCGTCGGTTAGACGACTGGCGACTTCTCGGTGGCAGTCCCACGGAGCCGAAGGAGCGCCAGCCCCAACGACACCAGCACTGCCATCGCCGTGGCGTAACAGATCACCGGCCACGCTGTGTCACCGTTTAACAGCGTCACCGCCAATGTCCCGACAATGCTGACTATCAGGCTTTGAACGCAGAAGTAGAACGCGACCGCTGATCCTGCGATGTCGTCGAACTCTGCCAAAGCGCCGTTCGCGGTAACGGACACAGTGAAGACAATGGCGACCGCCATGACCCACATCGGCACGATGAAGGTGAGGAATGACGGCGAACCGAAGAGTTCGCCGATCCCCAACAGGACCGCCCCGAAAACGAGCAACGCCATTCCACGCGCTACGCATCCCGCGATGCCCCATCTGGTGACAAAGGACTTCGCGAAACGAGTTGTCACGATCATTACAAGCGCGACAGTGGCGAAGGCAAAGCTGAATCCGATCTCGGAATATTCCGCTTGGCCTATGAGCACACGGGGAGCCGTCGAGAAGAAGACGAAGAAGGTGCCCATACCGGCGCTAAAGCCGATGGTGTAAACCCAAAAAGCCGGACTCGCGAAGATCGGCAAAACAGATCGGCGCGTCTTCGCTTGATCCAGAGGGCGGGTTTCGTGCCACCTGAAACCCGCATTTAGGAGTGCGAGCATCGCCAGTATAGCCAAAGCAATGAATATCGCCTGCCATCCCAAGAACTCGCCGATCAACGCTCCGGCGATAGGGCCGAGCGCAGGTACGAACGCCAGCATCGAACTGAAAAGGCCGTAGATGACGACACCCTCAGGACGACTGGCATAAACGTCGCGAACCGTCGCGAACGTCGCCACCAGCATGGCCGACGCGCCGACTGCTTGAAGCAGACGGAAAGCGACAAAGGCTGGTGCAGTTGAAGACCAAGCTGCTCCCAGAGACGCAATGACGAAAGCCGTTGCGCCCGCAAGTAGAATTGGCCGTCGCCCGATGCGGTCTGAGAGCGGACCAAAAATCACCTGGCCCACACCGAGCATCACAATATAGAGGCTCAACGTGAGTTGGATCATGGCGGGCGTCGTGTTCAGGATGCCGGGCATCGCTGGAACGACGGGGAGATAAATATCCATCGCCAGTGAAGCGAGGATGTCGAAGGGAGCCATCAGCAGTAGGGCTGCCGGCAGCGTATAGGCCCATGCAGGGCGTGTGATGGTCATGATAAGTCAACCGCTCGATTAAGAAATCTCGGGCGGCGTCTGCACATCAGCAATCACATGGGATTGGTCTCACAGAGCGCCGCAACAACAATTTTGCTGTTGCGGCTTACTTGTCTGCTGACTTTGGATTTCCCATGCTGACCACTCCACGATCACAAATTTGACTAGCTATCACTTATACGATCAGCTGTTGCCTCGCAATGCCGTATCGCTGGCTCGTAGCCACCCAATCCCCCGCTGTTGACGTTCCCGTCATTCTTGGCCGTATGAAACCCCTATGCCTTGCTTTGGCGGTTGGCTGGAACGGGCAGAGGTTCAGTCGACGCGGATCAGCCGACCCATTTCTTTTGCGAGAGAGAGCAGATCACGGAGCGCGGCGCTTCGATTGAACGGCGACCAGACGGCGGTAAAGGCAACCGGCTCTGGCTCATCGGCGAAAGGCAGGAAGGTGATGCCGGCAGTCGGCAGCAGTGCCGTCGCTGCCCCGACGATGGTAATGCCGAATCCCTGTCCGACCATGGATAGTAGCGTGCCACGTCCTACGTCGAAGCGCAGTATCGAAGGCGCGGGCCAGCGCCCGGCAAGGCGCAGCACGATATGGTCATGAACCTGCGGGCCAGTGCCACCATAGCGGACAAGGAAGGTTTCGCCGACCAGATCGGCCCAAGTGATTGCCGGCTGCCCGGCAAGACGATGCCTATCCGGTAGCACCGCTACCAGCGATTCAGTCCAGACCGGCCGTGTATGGCAGTCGGGCAGCTCTGGTGTGCCAGCGACGAACGCCACGTCCAGCCGGTCGGCACGAAGCTGCATGACCGCATCGCGGGCCGTGCCTTCGGTGATTTCGACCTCGATGCCGGGATGGTTTTCCCGATACTGCCCGATCAGATCGGCGAGGAAGCTGCGCGGAATCAAGGCATGGACGCCGATGCGCAGGCGGCCCCATTCCCCCGTCGCCGCCATGCCTGCGGTCTTCACCGCATGGTCGAGTTGATCGACGCCGGCTGCGATCCGCTCGACGAAGTGGCGTCCGGCTTCGGTCAACCGAACGCCACGCGCACGACGCTCGAACAGGAGGATGCCAAGGTCTTCTTCCAGCGCCTTCACGCGGGCGCTGACGCTGGATTGTGCAACCCCGAGTGCGTTCGCTGCGTGGCGGAAGTTGAGATATTCAGCGACCGCAAGCGTCTGGATCAGCGACAAGAGAGGTATGCGCGACCCGAGCAGCGTTTCACTTGATCGGAAGGCATCGTTCGCATGTCTTTTCGAACGCCGCATCCTAAGCTCCCGCTAGGCGGCCTTTTTTGTGGCTCCGCGTTTTTCGACCGGGATTCCGCGCAGATCGCGCAACCAGAGCTGACCGCATGCCGCCGAAATATCCCGCCCCTGTGTATCCCGCACCACGACCGGCACACCGGCGCGATCCAGCACTTCACGGAAAAGTCCGAGGCTGCGGTCGCCGGTTCGATCAAGCGCGATGCCATCGACAGGATTCCAGCGCATAAGGTTCACACGCGCCCTTCGCTTGTTCATGAGACCGGCAAGCCGTTTCGCATCAGCAAGCGTGTCGTTGATGCCGGGGAGGACCAGATAGACAAAGGTGACGATCCGGTTGTGCCGTTCCGCCCATGACGAAGCGCGCGCGATGACTTCCTTGATGTCGTGCTTACGCGATCCGGGGATGAGACGGTCGCGAACTTCCTGCGTCGTCGCATGCAGCGATATAGTCAGATTGATCGCCAGATGCTCTTCTCGCAATTGCGCTAGAGCCTTCGGTATGCCGATGGTCGAAAGCGTGATTCCCGTGGTGGGAAAATTCATCCCTCGCCGGTCGCGCAGGATACGAATCGCCTTCATCACCTGCTCGTAGTTGTTCAAAGGCTCGCCGATGCCCATGAACACGATCCGGTTGACCTTCGGCCCGAGTTGAACGACCTGTTCGACAATCTCGCCCGCCGAAAGGTTGCGCTTGAGGCCGGCTTGGCCGGAAGCGCAGAACTGGCAGGCGAAGGCACATCCAACCTGTGACGAAATACAGGCGGTGTGTCCGTCGTGACGACGGATCAGAACGCTTTCAACGGCATAACCGTCATGAAGGCCGAAAAGCACCTTCTGCGACCGACCGCCGCGCTCATGCGTGATTTTGCGAAGGCTCCGCAACTGGACGCCCCGAGCCTCTGACCAGTTCCGCAAGGCGCGCGGCAGGTCCATGTGTGGGCAGAACAGGTCGCGATAAGCGATTTGCGGCCCGCTGCTCGCGTTCAACGCATCGAACTCGTCGGCCATGAGGTTCAGCGCCAAGGTTGGCGCAGGCAGTGCTTTTTGTCGTTCGCCCCCCAACGGGCTGGGTTCTTGTATAGGCATGATAGTCGTTCCGGGTTTCCGTGCCCGGCGATACCGTGGCGCACGCCTTATAAATAACCGACACGACTGTTATAAACAACCCTCCAGATGGTGTTACCCGAACACATGGTCGGGATAGAGGACGGACAGAAGCATGTGGGTGCGCTTGGTCATGAAAGCCGCTAGCTCGCCTTCCGGCTCAACGAGCCATTGCATGCAAGACCCCTGAATGACCGTCTGAATCAAGCCGGCGGTATGCTCGGGTGGGCGCGGCCCGGCGGGCAGTCGTGCCTCGATAGCTTTCAGGACCAGTCTGTTCCGCTCCGCCGCAAGGGCGCGAAGCGACGGCTCCTGAACGTCTCCCCACAATAGAAGAAGGTAGCCTTCCGTTCCGGCACCGTCACCCATACCGGCGATGAGGTCCTTGAGCATCGCCCACAGCGGATCGAGGCCCTTTTCGGGACTCGCACCCGCGAAATAGTCGCGCACCTCCTGCGTGTTGCGCTCCATGACCTTTAGATGCAGCGTCGCCTTGTCTTTGAACCGCTGGATCAGTGCAGCCCGCGAGATGCCGACCGCTTCCGCAACATCGGAGAGGGTGAAGGCCGATGGACCTTTCTGAAGAAGGATGCCTAGCGCGGTATCTAGAATGAACTCATCGCTATGAACCCACATTTCCCAAGTAAGGCGCTGATTTCGCTGTCCTGACCATTATATTTCCTATATAAAACATGGTGTTGAAGGCTGCGAGGGGCGCGTTTTATGGATCACCCAGAGGGTGCGGGCTTGCAACGGGCAGATCGGGTGGATTTCGACCCTCGCGTGCGGCTGGAATTTCGCGGCACGCAGCTCAGTTCCGACGGCGGCCTTCTGGTGATGCGCGAGCTTGATGACGCGCTCGGGTTGTCCGATTTGGCGTCAGCGGCGCTGCGCGATACTCGCTCTGGCAAGAACACGGTCCATCGGCTCGACGGCCTGTTCCGGCAATCAGTCTTTGGGCGGCTGGCCGGATACGAGGATGTCAACGACGCCAACCGTCTCGCCTGCGATCCGGTCATGCGCCAAGTTGTCGGCGGCAGAGCGGTCGATGCACAAGCGGCCTCGGCATCGCAGATGGGACGGTTCGAGACCGAGACGCTGGCTCTGGCCGGGAACCGTGCCGCGCTGGCCGACCTGAACGGGCAATGGATCGACCGGTTCCATGACCGTAACGGGCTGAAGTACATCGTTCTGGACATGGACAGCTCGGTCAGCCCGACCCATGGCGACCAGGAAGGGTCCGCCTGGAATGGCCATTTCGACTGTAGCTGCTATCACCCCAACTTTCTGTTCAACCAGTTCGGGATGCTGGAACGCTGCGCCCTGCGCCATGGCAACGTCCACAGCGCCGATGGCTGGCGTGATGTTCTCGACCCCGTCATTGCGCGCTACGCGGAGCGCGACCTTGGTGGCAGGTTCTTCCGGGCCGATGCTGCCTACGCGATCCCGGCGATCTATGAGCGATTGGAAGAAGCGCGGTTCTTCTACGCCATCCGGCTGCCCGCAAACGCGGTCCTCAAGGACAAGATCGCGCATCGGCTAACGCGCCCTGTCGGGCGGCCGTCACTGACCAAGGTCAAGCGGTTCTTCGAGGAATTCGAGTATCAGGCGGCGTCCTGGGACAAGGAACGCCGGGTGATCGCCAAGATCGAATGGCATCCGGGCGAACTGTTCCCGCGTTTCGGCTTCATCGTCACCAACCTGCCGATGGAGCCGGACTGGGTGGTGCGGTTCTACAACCAGCGCGGCACCGCCGAGCAGCACATCAAAGAGGGCAAATACGCCTTTCGCTGGACGCGGCTGTCGTGCCGGAAGTTCCGCGACAATGAGGTGCGGCTGCAACTGCACGCCCTGGCGTACAACCTGGCCACCTTCTTGCGCTGCATCGAGCTGCCCGAGGCCATGGCCGACTGGTCGTTGACCAGCCTGCAACTGAAGCTGATCAAGATCGGGGCACGTGTGGTCCGTCACGCCCGCACCATCACCTTCCAGCTGGCCGAGGTCGCTGTCACCGGCACGATGGTACGCGCCATCCTCGCCGCTATCCGCCGATTGCGAGCGCCACCGCTATGCGCATGATCGCGATCCACGCTCAAACTGAACGAAAGCGGCTGGACAGATCTGTCCGCTGCGCTGAAAAACGCCGCCCCTGGGCAAGGAAACAGCGGCTTCGCGGTCTGATCCGTCCAGATCCAGCAGTCTGCGCGACCGCAGGTGCCGCTTGCGGCAGAAAATCCTTGTCTAGCGCTCGGATACAGGCGATCTTCACCTCAAACGACACGCCACTTGGGGAATGCAGGATGAAGTTTCGGTCTCGGCATATCTTCTTTTCTACTGCTCGCTTGAATGATGGCCCCTACAATAGCCGGCATCCAGCGTGAGATACACGGGGCATGATAGATACCGGATGAAACACGCGTATGTGCTAAAGGCCAAGGTCATGCCTTCGCCCCAACTGCCACGACACCGATCCGCCCTGCACGACGCCAGTGATCTCGCGGCCGAGCTGGCGGTCGATCACCGGCCGCCACGGGACAAGCGTGAACTCATGGCTCTTTTCCACCACGGCGAACTTGCCGCTCGATAGCTGAACGGTCCCGGTGAACTTGCCGCTGACGTTCTCGCCGTCCGTGGCGGCACGGAACGGCAACCCCTTGCCCTCGGCCATCTCCGCGCCAATGCGGGCAACCTCCCGCTCGCGCAAGGTGGCGAGAAGGCTGCGCCGGTAGAAGATGCGGCCGTTCCGTGCTCGGGTGGCATCGCCCTGTTCGATGTGATGCTCGCGCCGCTGGTCCATCGCCTCACGCACCTGCTGGCCGAAGCCGGCCGGCGCAAGGTCGGCCGTTTCGCCATGGACCAATCGCCGGTCCAGCCATGTCGTGCCGTCCGATCCGATCTGCTTGCCTAGATCGACCGGGGAAAGGATGCGAACGCTGGCCTGCCGGTCACGGCCGGCGTCATAGGCGGCGGCGCGGCTGACCAGATCATCGGGGATGCGCCATTGGTCGGCGTCGATCCTCTCGACGATCCCGGCGCGGCGCAATGCCTCCAGTCGCCGGACATGGGCATCGACATAGCCCTCATAATCGCCGCCCGGAACGCGGCCCTCGAACTTCGCCTGCTCCAGATGGCGGCTCGGACGATAGATGCCGTCCTCGGTGATGGCGGCAATGGCGCGTTCGGACGGTCGGGCGGTCGCCTCGGCCGGGCCGATCTGGACGACGCTGCAAACGCGGGCGTCCTCCAGCCGCTCGGGCGCGATGCCTGCGATGTGGTGCGTCCTGCCGTCGATCCCGTCCACCACAATGGTCAGGTTCTCGCCCAGCTCGTCCGACAGGTGCTTGTCCACGACGCGGCCGACGATGGGTGTCTCTGGCGCTCCGTCATGGATTTGAAAGCTCATGGGATCGCGTTCGCCTCCCTGCGGGCCGAGCGCCTTCTGCATGGTGCGGATAATGTCGCTTCACTCGTGCCGTACCGTTGGTGAACCACGCTACACTGAGCGTAAAGGACTTCCGCGCTGACGCCCGATATTTCAAGAACCTTGTCCGTCATCGCGGAGAAGGTCTGGTACCACAGCTCCTGCCAATCAAGCAGGGTATTGTCCACGTCGGTTATTAGCACACGCTTCTTCAAAAGGGCCTCATTTCTTGCTGGGTAGGGGTGAAGCGTCTTCCTCGCCTTATGTGAACGCAAACCTAGTCGAACCGCGCCTGACCGACAAGCGGTCGGACCTACCGCATACCCCTCCCGCTCGACTTACCACATTTTCCAATAGCAAGCTCGAAGTGTAAGCTATATGTTGACATGCGTAAGCAGATAGACTACACATCGCCATGATTAAGAGCTTCACCAACAAACAGCTGAAAGCCCTCTGGGAAACAGGCAAGTCCAAGATTGACGCACGAATGCACCCGCGCATCCTGCGGCGGCTGGATGTTCTTGACGCTGCAACCGCGCCTGAGGACATGAACCTTCCCGGTTTCGACTTTCATGGCCTGAAGGGCCACAACCCGACCCGCTACACGGTCCATGTGAATGGTCCGTGGTGCATCACCTTCGAGTTCAGGGACGGCGATGCCTATGTCCTGGACTTCGAGCAATATCACTAGGAGGCGATAATGAGCCGCAACCCCGACCGTTGCCCGACGCATCCGGGCGAATTGCTTCGTGAGGATGTGATCCCCGCGACCGGCAAGGCCAAAGCAGAAATCGCGCGCATGCTTGGCATTTCGCGCCAGCATCTTCACGACGTCCTAGCCGAGCGGAAACCAGTCAGCGCAGAGGTCGCCGTGCGTCTTGGCAAACTGTTCGGCAACGAACCGTTGGTCTGGATCAGGATGCAGGGCGCCTATGACGCTTGGCACGCTTCCCGCGAAGTGGACGTTTCCGCCGTTCCGACGTTGATCGCTGCTGAATAGCGTCTGCGCTATCACCGCCACCATTGGGGGCGTCCGCGCGAAGCGCCGGGCCTGTCGTCAGGTGGCCTTTAGGTTGCCTGACGACAGGTCATTCTAAACCCGCCTGCGACCAGGGCAGACCCTCTAAGCAAAAAGCCCCCACTAGATCGCGGGGGCCTCAAGGTTTTCGGTAGGTCTGGCCCCTATTCGGCGGCCATCCGGTCAACCTGCGCGGCGCGGGCCATGATGTAATCCACGGCCTTCTGTGCCTCGGACGCGGCCCTGAAGATTGCCCGATTGTCTTCCTTCAGTGCCTTCAACCAGCCTTCGACATAAGCGGCGCTCTGGTCAAATTCAGGCTCAAGGCCAAGCTGGGCGCAAAGCATGCAGTTTCCGATTTCGGCCACCAGCTCTTCGAACGCATAGGCCTTGCGGTCATTGAAGCGGCTGAAACGGTCCAGCCGCTGCGCGGCCCTGTCCAATGGGTCAGCTCATGCGCCAAGGTGCCGTAGTAACTTGCGGCGCGGTGAAAGGTGGAAATCAGCGGCATGTGGATGCGGTCGGTTTTCAGATTGTAATAAGCGCGCGGTTCCTCGGTGCTGTCGATCTGCGCGCCGGTCGCCGCAAAAAATGCCTCAAGCTCGGGGTCTGCCACGGTGCCAAGATCGCGGGGCGGATCGGGCAGAAGGTAAAAGTCGGCGGCAAGCCCTTCGATCTGGTCGGCGTTGAAAACGCGATAGGCGCGGGCGTAGGGGATCTGGCGTTCTTCGCCGTTTTCGTCTTCGCGCTCGACGGTGCCGAATTTGACCACGGTAGAAGACTTCTCACCCTTGCGCACATGGCCCCCAAGCTCTTGGGCCTGCTTGAAAGTCATCCAACGTTCTGAGCTGTAGCCCTTTGCAGCGGCCATAGCCCAAAGCATCAGAATGTTGATGCCGCGATAGGCTTCGCCGTTCCACCGCATGGGCAGGGCGGTGCCTGCGGCTCCCCCTGTCCAAGGCTTGCGCCACGGCGGGGTTCCGGCCTCGATCTGGGCAATGATCTGTTCCGTGACATGGCTGTAAACGTCGAATTTAGCATCGGTCATTTGTGACCCTCCGTTGTCGGGCGGGCCGGGCTTCTCTTCCCTTTTCCGCCAATGGGCGGGCCTTCCTGTTCTGTTGTCTGGAATGCCCATGCATTCCGGACGGCAGAGCAGGTAAGGGCAAAGCCCGTCCTGCGGCCGGGCAGGACCGTGACAACTGGGTGGAGGGCGTGAAATTGGGAGGGAACCGCGCGCCTGCGCGTGGGAGGAACCGGATTTCTCGACCGGAACCGACGCCGCTTGCGGCGGCGCTTGCCGGTTTTCTCGGGCCTGCCCGGATGGCAGGCGGAAACTAGGATTCAAAGATCGCCAGAGGTGGGTGAGTGACGTCGACCCCATCTCTGACATTTGATGAAGATGATCCCGCCCACGGGCGGGATTGCACATTACGTAGAGCGCAGAGCCAACTGAAAGGCTATCGCAGGCATTCTTTGACCGCTGCATCCAGTGAATCAACGTGAATTGGCGTTGGGTTGCCACTCTTCATTTTCCACACAGTGTAGCCACCAGGGAGAGCCTTTGCCTTCAGAGCAGCCTGCTTACCCTCAGTAATGAAGCGTGTAAGAACACGAGTTTTGTGATCCTCTTGAATGTCAAAAAGCTTTCTCGCCACCGCATCCGTCAAAAGGTGGCTCCCCTTTGTATCAAACAGTAAACCATGCCCTTCTTCCAAACTATAAAGTCAGGATAAAAGTTGGCCGTATCACCCTCGGAGAGGAGTGGAATATAGACCCCCCGATGATGGATTGCGATGCCAAGGTAGCCCTACACTATCAAGGGCAGTTGCGAAGGGTAGCTCAAACTTATTAAGGCCTGCATAGCGAGAATAAAGTGAATTGCTAAAGCTCGCCGCTTTCTTGCCAACTCGTAGAATCCCAAAGTTGAACGGCATTCCACTCTCATATACTAGTTCTGAAAGTGAATAAAACGCTTCCGTAGCATCGGCAGCAAGCTTCTCTGAAAGTCTATCAGCTTTACTTTGCGCCTGAACCCGAACATCAAACTTTGCATCGTGTAAATCTGAAACCGCAAGTACCCTCGAAGAGCGCGACTTCATCGCCGTGCTTACAAGCCAGCGAAGACGAACAGGGTTTGTATTCCAAATATCCTGCCATTGCACTTGCTGAGGTGTACTCTCCCCAAGAACGCCGATAACAGTCGATGCACCTTTTGCACCAGCAACTGTATTTGCATCTCCCTCCGAAAAACATGGAAAGTCACTTATAAGCTCACCTATACGCGTGCGCGCAGCCTCAGAGTCGACAAAAATGTGATGAAGTGCAACTCCGTCTAGTTCTCTTGGGTCCTGGTCTTCAGAGCCGGCACCTGCTCCACCGAAGTTACTAGAGATAGAGAGTGGAGCGCCTTCAGCTTTTAACTTAGCCTTCACCTTCTCTATGGAATCGGTGAATACATTTTCACGATCAACACGCACGAAGAAATGTGCTGTGTTAAGGAGGGGATTATCATAATGTGTCGCCCCGTACTGTCGTAGTACGCGCCCCATAATCTGCTCAACTTGAATACTTGATCCCATGCTCTTGTCTATATAGGCAAGATTACAAGCAGGATCGTCCCAGCCCTCCTGAAGGCCAAGGTTGAAAATGATATGTTGATAGTCTCCAGCCGAAAACTGGTCGAAATCATTATCCCCTTTAGAATAAAGATTAACCGCATCTGGCTTGGTCCCAGACTCAAAAGCAAGGTTGGCGTAAATCGCAATTCGATCTGGGGATACGCCCTTCTGTTCGACAAGGTATCTCCAAATTCGAATTGGCGGCGCTTCGCGCTTCAGAAAGGGAAGGGATGGATCGTCACGTGATCCATCGTCAGTTATGTTGGTCTTGCAAACGTAGATCGCCTTTGGTGAAAACTGAAGATTTTCATCTTCTACAGCCTGTTCAAGTAGGCGCAATCTGTCGAACAGCTCATCAATGGAACTTCCCATCGCCGCAGTAGTACCATCAAACTGCAAAGCTCGTTTTACAAGCTGAGCCGTAACCACCTTTTCACTGTCCACTATCGTGGTAATAAAAAGCTCAGGCTTGACCTCGCCATCTTCATTTGTTGCTAGGAGCTTACTGAAGGCATCAGTTTGGCCGCATTCCTCAACCCAAAGCTCAATCGGACTAACAACAGATTTGGAGAATGCGACAGGAAGACGAAGCGTTGCGCTTGCCAAAAGATATGCATCTGGCTGAAGCTCAGCCAATAGCTCGGCCTGTTGCTCT